>JAYVTO010000059.1:0-15472 GCA_043788745.1 Acidobacteriaceae bacterium | reverse complement strand
CCTTTCCGTCTTCTGAGGCCGAAGTCGGGGTTGCTACGCGGTCGATGGCGGCGAGGCTCGAGTACGAGGGTTGGAATCACGAGGTGCATGGGCGCGTTGGCCGGTGCTCCCAAGCCTCAGGCCTTGGTCGGAGAGCCGTCAAGGCCACACGGCTAAACGCGAAAGCAAAACCGGGCCGCCTACCGAGACACATTACCCACTAACGACCGGCCGTTGTACTCGAAGTGTGCCCGGACTCAGACTCGAATCTTCAAACCCGCTCCGGTCGAAACCGCCACCGAAGCGCGACCGTAAGGCTGCGCGCACTGACCTTACCCGACCGTGTAGCCGCTGGCGGCGATTCGTGCGTGGACCACTTCCGCGTGGTGGCCGTGCAGTTCAAAAATTTGCCGGACAAACTGGCAGACCTGTTCGCTTCCTTTTTGATAGAAGACGAGTACCGAAGGTCCAGCGCCGCTGAGCGCACAGCCGAGCAATCCCGGTGCGCGGAGTTTTGTTATCTCTTCGAGACCTGGCACGAGCTTAAAGCGATACGGCTGATGCATTCGATCTTCGAGCGCGGCGGGGAACGCGCTGGTGGTTCCGGTAAGCAGAGCGCCGATCAGCAGGGCGCTGCGCTGCACGTTGAAAATGGCGTCGGCGCGCGAGTAGGTATCGGGCAGGACGCTGCGGGCGACGCTGGTGGGCAGAATGAAATCAGGAACGACCACGGCGACATCGTAGCTGGGCGGCAGTTCGAGGCGGACGGCGCGGGCGACTCCGCCGGAGTCGATGGCGCTGGTCACGATCGATCCAAGAACACACGCGGCGACGTTGTCGGGGTGGCCTTCGATGCGCGCGGCTTCGTCGAGGACCCGATGCGGCTTCCAGTTGAGACCGAGCAACTGTTCCGCGATAACGACCCCCGCAACGAGCGCCGCCGCGGACGAGCCGAGGCCTTTGCCGATCGGGATGTCGTTATTGATTTCGAGTTTGACGGGCTCAAGCCCGAACGGGAACTGGCCGCCGCCGTTATCGCGCGCGACGTCGAGCGCCGTCTGCCAAATCAGATTGTCGGCACCGGTCGGGATCATGGCTGCGTCGCGGCCGGCGACGGAGATCGAGAGTTCGCGCGCGGGCGAGAAGCGGCATTCGAGATAGATGCCCAGGGCGAGCCCCAACGCATCGAAGCCCGGCCCAAGATTGGCGCTCGACGCCGGGATGCGGACGGTGCGAACGGACCGGTTCGTGACCTCAGCCATGCGCGATGCGGACCCTTTCGCCGCTTCTGCAGGACTGATAGGCACCGAGTACGAACTGGAGCGCGCGATAGCCTTCTTCGCCAGAGACCTTCGGTTGGCGTCCCGCTTCGATCGCGGCTCCGAGATCGCGGAACTGCCGTTCAAACGGAGCCAGTGAAATCGCCATCGGGTCGGAGGAGCCAGAGGCGACATCGGTCGCGATCGGCGGCGCGTCGCCTTCGTCGTTCTCCACTTGCCACGCGGTCAGGCGATCTCCAGTGATGATGGCGGACCCCTTAGTTCCGTGGATCTCGATGTGCTCGGTGAAGCCGGGCCAGAAGGCCGTCGAGGCTTGAATGATTCCGGTGGCACCGCTCGCGAAGCGGAACATGGCGCTGATCGCGTCTTCGGACTCGATCTTGTGGCGCGCGCCGAGATGCCAGTAGGCGGTGACTTCGTCGATGGGGCCGATGAGCCAGAGCAGCAGGTCCACTTGGTGGATGGCTTGATTAATGAGTGCGCCGCCGCCTTCGACGGCCCAAGTGCCTTTGATTGGACGTGCGTAGTATTCTTCAGATCGCCACCACTTCACGTACGCGTCGGCTTGGATGATCGTGCCGAGGCGTCCGGCGCGGATGGCTTTGTCGAGGAAGAGTCCGGCGTCGTTGAAGCGCTGTTGGCTGACGACGCCAAAGACAATCTTGGCCTCGCGAGCGATGCGGATCATCTCGCGCGCCGTCTCAAGATTCGTTGCGATCGGCTTCTGCACTTGGATCGCCTTCTTGTATTCGGCGCACAGGGCGAATGGCTGCAGCCGAAAGTCGGGGAACGTACAGAGGTCAACGAGATCGACCTGGGGGTGCTTCACGACGTCTTCCCAGGTCGCGCAGAAGTCGCCGCCGCATTGCGCGACAAACACTTCGCCCGCTTCGCGAACGATGTTGGTGGAGGCTGCGACCTCCCAACCAATGTTCTTGTAGGCCTGCGCATGCTTGTGCGCGATGGCTCCTGTGCCGATGATACCGACTCGCATGGCTTGAGCGTCCAGTGTAGCGAAGTACGACAGACGAAGGGCGAAGTACGACTGCTCGAACGACGACTTCTGAATGACGAAGGGCGAATTCGATTGTTAGAACTGCACTACCGCCAAACCAGGAATCCGGCTGAAGTCGCGAACGTTACTTGTGCCAACGGCGTATCCGAGTTCGAGCGCACAAGCTCGGATGATCAGGTCGGGTCCGGGAACGTGAATTCCCTTAGCCGCCTGCTCGCAGCCGATGCGGGCCACCAACTCGGCGGTTGCAGCAGTTACCGAATACAAAGGGATGGTCGCTTTCAAGTCGTCGAGGAAGGACCGACGCCGGGCGCGGACTTCAGGTGTCGGCGCACGATAGATCCGGTGACCGATCTCGGTGATCGTCACAACCGAGAGAGCAAGTGGGAACTTCGCCAATCAGCTTCCGCGCGGTTTCGATGGATTGTTCGGCGGTGAAGTTCCGGCGCTCGCCTGCAATGAGGACGCTCGAATCGAGAACTAATCCCAAGATGGAGGCGTCCATGGTTCCCGTTGAGCCTTCAAACCTTCTTCAATGTCCCGGGCGAAATCGTCGTCTATTACGGCACTGGATCCGCGAGCCTTCAGGTCTGCAGTGATTTCCGAGATCATGCGGCCCCTGGGCTTCGAAGGTACCAACACGGCCACTGCTCGATGATCCTGTTCGATGACAATTTCCGTGCCTTGCTGCACCTTCTCCAACACGGAGTGCAGGTCTCGCGCCAGTTCTGCCTCGATCATGTGCACAGTCGCCATGCTTCCATTCGGCCGCTCCCGTCAACAGCGAGCTATAAGCCCGTGTCGCCGCAGATCGCGACCTCGATTCCCAGCTCGCGGAACATGGCGGCCTTTGCGGCGAGGGCTTCTATCGCTCCGGCGGCGCTTGGTGCGTAGGCAACTTGGATGTGGTTTGCTTTATGTTTCGCCATCAGTTGATCGCGCGAAACTCCATAGGTGACGGCGTGCATAATGGGCCAGTGCGGCGTGGTTTTCTGCCAGCGGCGTTCGGTTTCTTCCTTCGGAAGCTCGACCACCTTCGCGCGGCCGATGTCGGCTTTGAGGCTTCCGTTGTCGACGTAGATACGGCTCCAGACGATTTCGCCGGGCTTGCTGACGCCCTTGACGGTGCCTCCGCCGAGGCGGAAATACATTGGCGGCTGGCGCTCGCTGACGGTGCCTCGATAGCCGCCGATGAAGTGCTCAGGAGGGGCGGCTCCGGAGATTTCGAAGACCCAGACGAACTCGGTGCGGCCGTCGGCGAACGTGTAATCCTCGCCGAAGCGCACATCGTGGAGCGTATTCTCGGGCGCAAAGCCAAGTGTTCGCCAAATGCGATTCGTACAGAGGCCGTCCAACCCAGCGCACTCGTCGACTTCGTTGAAGTGGGGCAGGGCAGCGCCTTCGTAGAGAATCTCGCCGGTGGTCGCGTGCCGCACGGGTGGCCGATCGACGTTGTTAAGCAACCCTTCGACCAGATCGGAGGCCGGTGCCAGGTCCTTCAAACCCTGCTGATACTGGATGCCGATGATGGCACAGCCGAACTCATCGGCGATGCGCAGCGCGGCGATGTACATCTTGCACTGCGCGTGAATTTGTCCGTCGGTGAGCTCGGTTTCTTCGTTCGATCCGATGAGGAAGCGGACGCCCTTCTCGTTCAGCCATTCGCGGACCGCGTGGGCTTCAGCGTCCGGCACGTCGCGCATCGCGGCGTAGAGCGCACTCTGCGAGAGGCGCTCCTTGTAGACGCCAGTGAGATGCAGGAGTTCATCCGGAATGATGGCGTTGAACATGCCCATGCAGCCTTCGTCGAAGACGCCCATGATGGCTTTGTCGCGCTTCAGCGCTTGCGCGAGCGTTGTGCCGATGGTCTCGGCGGTCTTCGGCAACTGGAACGCAGACAGCGGCCTCACATGCGAGAGATCCTGCGCGACGGGCTTGCCGGCGAGCCAGGCGGCGAGACCGTCGCGGAAGAACGCGTCGCTGAAATCGACGCTCCACAGCGTGTCGTACTTCACGCCTGCCTTCGTCAGCGAGCCGTTGAGGTTCAGCATGCCGACGAGACCGGGCCATTCGCCGCTCCAGTTGGCGACGGTGAGGATCGGGCCCTGGTGGGTGCAGAGTCCGCTGAGGACGTGATGGCTGTATTGCCAGACGGCCTCGACGACGACAAGGGGCGCTGTCGGCGAGATCTGGCGGAAGACTTCCATGCCGTACTTCTGGCTGTCGAGGAAGCCGTGCTGTTTGGCCTCGTCGAACGGATGTCCGCGATGGACCGAGGCGCCCAGAGATTCGATCGCGGCAATCACGGCTTGCTCAACGCGCTGCTGCGCGGGCCAGCATTTCTGATTGGCAGAGAGACGGAGGTCGCCGCTGGCGACAAAGACAACAGGCTCGGGCATGCAGCTATTGTGCCACTTCGGCGCGCGAGGTGAGCGAGCGCGGCAAAGTCCGTGCCGCGCTCGGATCGCATGGTATTCTGGAAGAAAGCGCCGTCGTGTGGCGTTCCTCCTTTTTCTCCAAGAGCCGGTAGCTCAGTTGGTAGAGCATCGCACTTTTAATGCGGTGGTCGCGGGTTCGAGCCCCGCCCGGCTCACCATTTAACTCCTTTATAATCAGTCATAAAATAAGCCGCTTCGGAGGATGTCTCCACAGTGTCTCTCCATAGTGGTATCCTCCGGTCATGCTCACGCCCAAACGGAGGCATCTCCAGCACTGTTCTCAGTACGGCACGTCCGGGACTGAGTGTCCGTCCAAGTCGAAATTGAAGTGCCCGTACATCATCGACTGGTACGACGAGAGCGGTAAGCGGCGGGAAAAATCGCTCCGAACAACAGATTGGGAGACCGCCCTGAGGATCATCAACCAGATGGTTCTCAGCGGCGATATGGAGGCTAGCAAGCCATCGAAGACGGTGGAAGCAGCAATCGCCGACTATTTCGAGGAAGAGAAATCCAGGGGCATTCGGGATTCCACGCTGAAGAGCTTTCACAAGTTTCTTGACGGCAATCCCAAGCGAAACCCGAATGGCGGCTACTCGCCGACGCTCCTGCAATTCGCACGGACGAACAATGTCGAGTTCCTCAAGGATTTCACTCCCGACCTCGTTGCGAAGTTCCGGCAGAACTGGAAAGTGAACGGGCATGCGCTTACGATCCAAAGTGAACGTCTAAAACAATTCTTCGGCCATGCTCACCGCATGACCTGGATACCTTCCAACCCGGCAGCAGCCTTGAAGCCGCCTAAGATTGACGAAGACAAGAAGGTGCCCGTAGTCGCCTTCTCCGCACAGGAAATCAAAAACATCCTGGAAGCCTGTGGGACCAACGAGTACCTTCGGACCTTCAATCTGGTGATGCGCTACTCGGGCTTGGCAACAGTCGATGCCGTGAAGCTCGGGCCGGATCGTTTGGAAGGATCGCATCTCAAGTTGTACCGGACCAAGACGGGGGCATGGGTGAAGGTGTTGCTCCCGTCCGTAATTGTCCAACGGCTGAAGGCATTACCTGTTCTTTCTGGCGGCGGGTGGTTTTGGAACCGGAAGGAGGGTGACTCAGATCACCAGACGGCCACCGGAAATATGCGCCGAATGTTGCGTCCGGTTTTCAAGGAGGCCAAGGTGTACCGAAAGGACAAGAATGGGAATGTGTTGCTCGACAACTCTGGAAATCCCCGGCAGGGACATCCCTATCAGTGGCGGCACACATTTGTGAACGAACAGCTAATGGCTGGAGCGGATTTCCCTCGCATCGCTGAACTGCTCGGCGACAAGCCGTCAACGGTACAGGACAGCTACGCTCACTTTGTTACTGGACGGCAGAAGCCTCTTGATGAAACCGTGAAGCGGAGTTGGGACGAAGACGAACTGAAAGGATTTCGACTCTGACAAAAGGGAGGGCGGAAGAACGGAACAAATGGAATCCGGCTCGGTTCTTCCCTATGCGGCCATCTTGGTGTACATGCGAATCTCCCGCTCCAACACCGAGGGCGGAATCAGAAGCGTGAGGTACTTCCGCTTCTTGCGCCCGTTCACTCGACGCTCTGGACTCGGCATAATTCGCACGCCAACAACATCCATGAAATAGCGCCGGGTTGCTCTTGGCGACTGGCCCCAACGCTTCGCCGCTTGAGCGACCGTCAGGGGTTCTTCCTCAATTCCAACGATCTCTGCGAGGCCGCTGTTGAGCCGTGCTTTGAGTGCGGCGGCTCGTTCTTCAAACGTGTTCTTTCTAGGTCTCACCTGTCCTATCTCCTGGACACGTTGCTCATAGCGATCTCCTTTCTTTGAATTTCAAAACTCGGCTGCGTCGATGACGCAGTTCCATCAGTTCATACGGCGGTCTGCGGATTACATTCCGCACCCACGACCAAAAACGGCGTTGGCGATCTGAAGAAATTCCAGGGCAACAATCCGTATCTCGTCTCGCACAATTTCAATCACCTACACCTCAACGAAATCATCTGTGCGAGGAACCGAAAGATACATCTTTCTCTCTCGGCTCCCCGCCTCGTCCTTACTCAACCGTCGTCACCTTTCGGCGCACGATCACTTCCACATTCGTCAACCCCTGCGCTTTGAGCATCGCCTTGATTTCGTTGCGTAAGCGAACCGTGTTGTATGCGGCGGCGAATTGCTCAAACTGAACATCGTTTCCATCGTCTTCTTCGATTGCCGCAGCGCCTTCCAGTCGAGCAACTTCGATTTCTGCGGGTGTCGGTTCGATCTCAGTCGATTCGCCTAGCGGAGCGGCGGCAGGCGGGAGATCAGTTTTCCCGCTGATCGGGTCAGGACCGTGATAGAAAGACGCTGCGGCGGCTTTGCGGTCCTCTGGCGTCATCGCAGCAACGCCGAAGAGGGGCATAGGATGCAACATCACAGACTTGGTTGCGTTGATTGGCGGCTTTTTGTCGCTCGGCTTCTTGCCGATCAGATCGTTGACCTTGGCGTTTAGTTCTTCGTAAGTCGGCGCATCGCTCTTGATGAATTCCAGCGCTTCCAAGAAAACAGTTTCAGCTTTCAACTTCGAGAATGACTTCTCTTTGCTGATGCGAGACAGTACATACATCTTCGACATTTCGGGCGGGAGCACATGATGATGTGTCTTGTCCTGGATCAACGGGCAGACGTGGATGCTTCGGTATTTCGATGCCGTTGTATCGTTGATGTGGCAAGTCTCGTTCAGCCATCGCTGATAAGGACCCTTATTCAGTTCGTTGTACGCATCGTTGACGACCTTGGAGCAGGACAACACGCCCTGGACCGACTTGCCGACTGCGGCAGACCATTTCTTATTCAGATCGGCTATGAGGTTTTCTTCCGCTTGTAGTTCTTTTCCGACGCTCCCGATAGGAGCCATCGAAGTTGTCTGTTCGAGCAATTGCGTATTCATGTGGTCTTCTTTCGTCAGTGGCGATTCGATGTTCCTACCGCCTTTCGACATAACCAGTTTTCCATCAAAACGCCCATTTTCCCTTGACAAAACCTTGACAACTGCACGCCGTTCGCACATCCTGAAAAAACCGTGCCAAGCCCCAATGAAGACCAAATCAGCGACTATCTCGAAGGCATCTTCCTGGCGATGACCGACGCCGTAGATTGGCTGAACGACTACAAAAAGAACGGTGCCGTGGAGATCAAGGAAGATAAGAAACTGGTTGAAGCCGTCCTGATGGAGCACCTGTTTGAATTTGCCCTGAGCGCCAAGTGGATCAAGGAACCGCCAGAAGGTGAATGTTGGTTTGGTCTACACTACGTACCGGAGGAATACCGAGACGAATTTATCGACCGAGTTTCGGTGATGTTCTTGCCCGAAGATTTCGATGCTGGCAAGGCTTCTTTGCAATGGGTGAAGCCGACTCCCCGAAGCATAATTGACGACTTCATGAGTGAAATGAAGTGGAAGCCCTTTACGTTGGTTCGTGAATGGCTGAAGTACAAGGGCGGCGGAAAGATACATCCCCAGGTGGACGCTGAACCGAATCTCAGCGCCGAGAATCAATTCCTCAGTCGTCACATTTTCAAGCCCAATCTGCGTGCGTCCATCACGGATCACCACAACGACCTGACGGCCTTCATTCGTAGTCGGTCGAAACAACGTGCCGACTTGGAGCCGATTGATCTTACGTGGCGGCGTCCAGGATAACTTTCCATATGGAAAGCGACCACCGTGCCGAAGTCGGTCTTAGCCGCAATCCGTGGGCATAACCTCGGCGGTGCGGTCGGAAGACGGGGCTTCATTGGATAGTGCCGTCATTAGCTCGGCTCGGAACTGATGGACCAGGGCTTTGCTAAGAAGCCGCACAAGGAGTTCGTAGGCGTGCGGTGCGTTCGCTTCTCGTGCTGCGATCTCGGCAGCTTCGGCTTCTGCCTCAACGACGTTCTCTTCATCGAGCATCGAGTAGCACCAGTCCAAAAGATTCTGCTCTTCGAGGGTAAGGATTGGTTCTTGCGATCTCATTCCGGTTCTCCTGATGTGTGCGCCCCTGCGTGTTCCGGCGTCCGCTCCGCAATACGTTGCGCTCTCTTTACGAGGGCGTCTTGGAAATTCCGCACGATGAACATTGTTAGCGTGCCAACCAGCAACTCACCGAGATTATCCTGGCGAAGCAATCCGAAAACTCTCCTCTTGGCTTCCTCCCGGCAGGAGACAAGCTCCTCGTGTGTCAACGTCTCCAAGCAAAGTTCAAGGATCTGGTCCTCTGCTCTTGTGGTCTTCCATACGGTCTTCCATGCTGCTTTGCGGACCCGTTTCAGGGTGTCGGCACTTCGGGTTTCTGCGGTGTGTTTCTTGTTGGTCATCTGATGTCCTCCTTACGGTCGTAGCGCCCGTCTAATAGCCGCATCTTGCAAGAGCGGAAGTTCGTTTCGATGTGCGTGCTCAAGTTGGGACCGCACCGCTTTTCTGAGCCATGCGGTGCGATCCATGCGAAGTTCATGGCGCACGGCGTCGATATGGTCAACAACGTCTTCGGACAAGCGGAGTACGATTGCCCTTTTGTTCTTGATCTTCATGATGTGTATCTCCATTTTCGCTTCGGCTACCGCCGGGGATATTCGTCTCGACCAGGAATTGCGTATAGCCGTTGGATGTACTTAGACATCAGCGGAATTAGGCGTCTGTGCGTGCGTGGGAAGGGTGAGGTAGACGCCTCTGTGACATCGTTCCGTTCCGAATTGGATGCGTGCCGAGAAGCCCCGTCAGCTTCGCTGGAAGGTGTGGAATCCGCTGATATCTAACTTTGTATAAATCGGTTTGCAGGAGTGGCGTTCGCCGCTGGCGAATTCAACTTCATCCGAATCACTCGTGCTGCACCGGGACTACAGAACGCATCCAGGTGCGACGATGTTGCTTAGAGCGAAATGATTTCACAGGAAGACAAGCTGCATGACATCGCATTGGCGACGACGCTCGGCCCGATTGCGCCTTTTTGGGGCGTGATCGACGGACTCTGCGAATGCGGCGGCGGCAAACATACCGACGACGGAAACAAGAGACCCGGCAAGCACGCTCGAAAAACAGGATGGAAGAAGAACGCAACCAAGGAACTTGACGAACTACAAATTTACGTCGAAGAGTTGCCGCATTCAAATTTTGCGGCCGTTATGGGCGTCGATAGCATCTCGGTCGATCTTGATGTCAGAGAGAACAAAAACGGAATTCTGTACCTCGCACAGTTCGGCCAGCTACCCAAAACGCCAACCATAGTAAGCGGCTCTGGTGGTCTTCATCTTCACTTCAGAATTCCAACAAAAGAGCCGGGTACATTTCGTGGTCTCGGAAACTTTGGCGTCGATCTCATCCAGAACGCAGGCAGCATCATTCCGGGCAGCAAACATGAGAACGGCAGCTACTACAAATGGGCCGATGGTCTTTCGCCTCGTGATGTTGGTCTTGCCGACCTCCCAACGTGGTTGAAAGACCTCTTGCGAAACCCTGTTTCCCACTCATTAGGCGCTGCTGGTGAAGCCGTAGAACCAGAGGGGATGGTGGAACCCTGGACGATTGAATTGCGGCGTGCAGGATGGCTTCAGAATGTGCGGCTCGGATCGAAAGTCAAGGCTAAGGGCCAAGACAGAAATGGAATCGATTTTCACAACGCAAAAAGCCTTGCAAGATGGTGTTGGTTCGATTGGAATTTATATCTTCAAATTTGGAATGAAGAGGCACGGCACGTTCAATTGAAGCCGACCACGCCAAAACAACTAGCCAGCCTGCTACATGACGCTTTCAAGGCCGCTAGAGCGTCCTCTGGCTGGTTGCCGACTTTCACGCTCCCCAAGCCGCCCACACACCGAAAAAAGCCGCTCAAGACGCCAAAGACGGTGCGGCCAGTCATGGTAGAAATTGATCCGAGATGGACGCCCAAGCAACTGGCTTTGATGATGGAAGTGTGGCGCATCGAAAGTGAAGCCGATCCGTACATCCTTCCATCGGGACGCCCTGAGTCAACCAACACGAAAGCGGTTCGAGCCGCATACCTGGAACATCCAGATTGGAATGATCGCCAGATAGCCGAATTAGTCGGTATGGGCCTTACGAGGGAAAAGGTCAAGCGCATACGACACCGACGCATCCAGCAACGGTAAGTGGGTACACAATCCCGTATTCATAGTACAGAGTGGAATAGCTTATAGAACTCAAGAATTCTCTAGGCCAACACTTTCTAGGCAAGAAGGAAACGAGGAGAGACGAAGAAAGCAGAGCCGTCGAATGATCGCCAGCCGACCCCATATCAACGCCAGAGAATCCAGCTTCCGATAACGACGAGAATCAAAAGCCAGTCAATTCTTGGTGCCGCCAAATTGCTCTCGACAATCTTGAAACATGGCAACACACCACGGGGTAATGCTTGAGGCGCAACTTCAATGACGGCCTAGATCCAGCGCCGACTCCTCACGACGCCAACAGAATGAATGACTTATACTATTCTGAAGAATAGTTGACAAGAGACCCAACCAAAAGTTAGAATGGAAGTGTGCCGGAAAGTGCTTTTGCCTATTTGCGAGTGAGCGGAAAAGGCCAACTGGAGGGAGACGGATTTACCCGCCAACTGGAAGCCATCAGGCAATACGCAAAAGCCAACGGAATCCGCATCGTCAAGGTCTTCAGAGAAGAGGGCGTGTCCGGGACGAAGGAACTGGAACATCGTCCCGCTCTCATGGCCCTCATGGAAGCACTTCACAGCAACGGCACGAAGCTGGTGCTCATTGAACGGCTCGACCGAATCGCTAGAGACCTAATGATCCAGGAGAGCATCCTGCACGATTTGAGCAGCCACGGCTTTAGGCTCGTCAGCGTGGCCGAGCCTGATCTTTGCAGCGCCGATCCCTCAAGAAAGCTCATGCGTCAGATCATGGGTGCATTTGCTGAGTATGAAAAAACAATGATCGTGGCGAAGCTACGTGGCGCACGCCAGCGTAAAAAGGCACGGACAGGTGGCTGCGAAGGCGCAAAGCCATTCGGCTTCTACGAGGGTGAGTCGCTGGTGCGGGATCGGATGCGCCAGCTTCGTGCCGAAGGTTGCGGATACGACACAATCGCCACTCGCCTCAACGATGAAAATGTGATTACCCGGCGTGGTGCGAAGTGGCACCCGTACACCGTCTCAAAAATTTTGGCAAGAGCGGAGACCAAATGATCGGAGGCAATGTAGGCTTCGATACTTTTGAAGTTCTGTACGAATTCAACAAGTCGATCCATCACGGCGTCCTCTGCCTGGAGGCGCTGACGAAGGATATGACTTTGACCGGGAGACGATCAACTCACTTGCCGCTGATGTCGTCAAAGCGAAGGCTGCTGCGAACGCCTACTTGATCTCGGTGATCGGTGCGGCGGAACGTACTGTGGCCGCTAATACCTCAGCCGTGATTCCTGTTGCTGCACGTTGAACAGCAGAGCGACGAGAGGATGGGGTGGGTGTGATTACCAGTGATTTAGGGGTTTAGGAGTCCCAGGAAAGGTGTATACAGTCATCCCCAGGAAAATGCCGGATGTACTTGTCCTTCCAGGGTTCCCAAACGTTTCCCTAAAACCTTCTGAAAAAGGGTCCCTGGCCCCGGAATCCTGGCTACCTCCTTCCCGGCCACAATTCAACCTAAAAGTTCTTCGAGTGGGTCCTCCCGGTCTGAGTCCACCGGGTCACTGAACCTTTCTTCCTGGGTCCCATCCGACAATTCACAATTGGCAAACATTCGATACACTTGTTGTTTCATGCTTAAACAACAGGCTCGTCAGGCCACGGCGAAACCACAAGAACGCACGCACCGGACCACCGGGATCAACCTCCCAACAGAGACGTGGGAACTCTTGCGGCGGGTTGCATTCGAGCGCTCCCGCAGGGACGGTGGCCGGGGTTCTGTTTCAGCACTTCTCGTTGAACTCGTGGATCGCCACAAGCGGGAACTCCAGAAGGAACTGGCTGCGGCAAGCCGATAGACGCACATGGCAGCGAACACCACTGAACTTGAAAAGCGTCTGTGGGAGGCGGCGGATCAGCTACGAGCCAATTCTGATCTGAAGTCGCACGAATACTCGGTCCCGGTGCTCGGGCTGATTTTCTTGCGCTACGCCGATCACAAATTCGCCAAGGCCAAAGTGAAGCTCACCAGCCAGAGCACCGGACGCCGTACCATCGGCAAGGCCGACTATCAGGCACAAGGGGTTCTCTACCTCCCGGAGAGCGCTCGATTCTCGACGCTGCTTGACCTTCCTGAAGGAGCCGACATCGCCAAGGCCATCAACGATGCGATGAAGGCCATCGAAGCCGACAACGAGGATTTGAAGGGCGTGCTGCCCAAAACGTACACGAAACTGGACAAGACCCTGCTCGTTTCGCTGCTGAAGAGCTTCGCCGCCGTGCCGATGGATATTGAGGGAGACGCATTCGGAAAAATCTACGAATACTTCCTTGGCAAGTTCGCCATGACCGAAGGACAGAAGGGTGGCGAGTTCTTCACGCCCACCAGCATCGTCAAGTTGATCGTTGAAATTATTGAACCCTTCCACGGTAGGTTGTTAGACCCCGCATGTGGCTCGGGCGGGATGTTCGTGCAATCGGCTGCCTTTGTGGAAGCGCATCGGCACGACACGCACAGCATTTCGATCTACGGTCAGGAGAAGACCGAAGAGACGATTCGTCTCTGCAAGATGAACCTTGCCGTTCATGGGCTTTCTGGCGACATTCTCCAGGGCCTCACGTATTACGTTGATCGCCATCGCAACGTGGACGGCTTCGACTTCGTGATGGCGAATCCTCCGTTCAACGTGAAAGAAGTGGACAAGGAAAAGTTGAAGGGCGATCCCCGCTATCCCTTCGGCTTCCCGACGACGGACAACGCCAACTACCTATGGATTCAGCTTTTCTATTCAAGACTCAATGCCACTGGACGTGCGGGATTCGTGATGGCGAATTCCGCTGGTGATGCACGAGGGACGGAGCTTGAAATCCGCAAGAAGCTGATCGAGGACCGGGCAGTGGACGTGATAGTTTCGGTGGGTCCGAATTTCTTCTATACGGTCACGCTGCCGTGTACGTTGTGGTTCCTGGACCGTGGCAAGAAGAAGGCCAAGCGCAAGGACGAAGTGCTGTTCATCGACGCACGGCACATCTTTCGTCAGATCGACCGGGCACATCGGGATTGGACGCCGGAACAAATCGAGTTCCTGTCCAACATTGTGCGGCTCTATCGTGGCGAGGACGTTGAGACCGCCGCCGGAAGCCGGGAGTTGATGAAGGAGAGGTTCCCGAAGGGCAAGTACGCCGATGTTCTCGGGCTGTGCAAAGTCGTTGCACTTCCCGATATCGAAGCGCAAGGGTGGAGCCTCAATCCAGGGCGCTATGTGGGCGTTGCTGAACGGGCGGCTGACGACTTTGAATTTGGAGTACGGCTGGAGGAATTAAACGAAGAACTGGAAGTGCTGAACGCCGAGGCGAAGGAGTTAGAAGACCAGATCGCCGGAAATGTCGCCACACTTTTGGAGGCCACCACCGCATGACTTCCGGGTGGCGTCAAACAACAATCCAGGAGTTTGTTGACCGGGGTGAAGTCGAGCTAAAAACTGGACCATTCGGAACCCAACTCCATGCAAGCGATTACGTGGAGCATGGCACGCCTGTCATCAACGTCCGAAACATTGGGTTCGGCACAATCGCTACCGAGAAACTGGAGTACATCTCACACGAAACCGTTGAGCGTTTGGCTTCTCATCTTCTCAAGGCGGAAGACATAGTGTTCGGGCGAAAGGGAGCGGTCGAACGTCATGCCTTCATGAAATCTCGGCACGACAAATGGTTCCAAGGTTCAGACTGCCTGCGGCTTCGTGTCAACAGCACCAATCTTGTCCCTCGATTCCTGTCCTACGTGTTCCTGACCGAAGATCACAAGCAGTGGATGATGAACCAATGCTCCCACGGTGCAACGATGGCATCGTTGAATCAGGCAATCATCTGTCGGATACCCCTTCAACTGCCACTGCCACGAAAACAACAAGATATTGTTTCGATCCTTTCCGCCTATGACGACCTGATTGAGAACAACACCCGGCGCATCAAGATTCTCGAAGACATGGCGCAGATGATCTACCGGGAGTGGTTCGTCAACTTCCACTTCCCCGGTCACGAGAAGGTGCGGATGGTCGAGTCGGAGTTGGGGCCGATCCCGGAAGGGTGGCAGACGGGAATTCTGCGAGATGTCTGCGATTCGATAGACTACGGCTACACGGACAGCGCCAGCCTTGAGCCTATCGGTCCCAAGTTTCTCCGCATCACGGACATCGTTCCGTTTGTGATCGACTGGCTCAGAGTTCCTTACTGCGCTTCGCCTGAGCGAAATCCAGAACGGTATGCACTTCGGGAAGGCGACATTGTTGTCGCTAGAACCGGGGCGACCACCGGATACGCAAAGCGCTTCAACAAGAAGCATCCGCCTACAATCTTCGCTTCCTACTTGGTGAGGCTTCGCATCAAGCCCAAGTTCAGCAATCATCTTTTCGGCGTTCTGGTGGAATCGGACGACTACAAAAAGTTCATCCAAGGGAACTGGAGCGGTGCCGCACAGCCTCAAGCGAATGCCCAAATCCTTACATCGATCCCGATTGTGATTGCTGGGGATTCCGGGGCAAGGCGAACGGGATTCCTGGGTGAACGCGAAAATCGTTCCGGGATGAAGACGAACAGGATTCCGGGCTGAACGCGAACAGGG
>JAYVTO010000058.1:0-22433 GCA_043788745.1 Acidobacteriaceae bacterium | reverse complement strand
CATGCTGATGATCAATCCCTAGCATGCGCCCCTTCAGGCTCATCCTGCGTTAGAAACAGGCCCTCCTTCAGGCTCATCCTGCATTAGACAAGACTACCGCAGCCGGACGCGGCCCCTCTTCCGATACAATGGAAGAGAATGTCCACGCAAAACTTGCCCGTAGCCGAGAACCCGGCTACCTCCGTGGTTCCGGCGGCTGATCCCCCGCGAGGCACCATCGCCGAATGGACCATCACGATCCTGCTGCTGTTGTTCGGCACCACAACGCTTGTTCAGGCGTTCGTGATTCCGACCGGCTCGATGGAAGATACGCTGTTGATCGGCGACCACCTGTTGGTTGATAAACTGGCCTTTGCGCCCTCTGGTCCGGTCAGCAAATACCTGTTGCCGTACACGCCCGTGAAGCGCGGCGACATCATTGTGTTTCGCTATCCCGTAGACATCAAGCAAACCTTCGTCAAGCGCGTCATCGGACTGCCCGGCGACAAGATTCGAGTCGTCAACAAAAACGTGTACATCAACGGCACGAAACTCAAAGAGCCTTACAAGTACCACAAGACCGATTACATAGATTCCTACCGCGACAATTTTCCCAGCGAACCCAACTCGCACGTGTACGATCCGGCGATCAAGATGCTCGAACGCAACGTCGTCGATGGCCAGGTCGTCGTACCGCATGGTTTCTACTTCGCCATGGGCGACAACCGCGATTCGTCGCTCGACTCCCGTTATTGGGGCTTTGTTCCGCGAGACAACATCATCGGAAAGCCGTTGATCATTTACTGGTCCTACGACGCGCCGACCGAGCAGTTATCGAATCCGTCGATCGGCCTCGATCACATCTTGGATCTCGCGCAGAACTTCTTTTCAAAGACACGCTGGAAACGCACTTTCATGCTGATCCACGGCTTCCCGATTTCCGACAAGGCCGAGGCGAATCGCTAGCGTTTCGCAACGGCACGTACTTCCGAAAAAACGCGGTCTTGAGATATCAGCCCGTGTCTGAGGGTCCATGTCCAATTCGTCCAAAGCCGCGCGCTCGGCGCATCGTTATGCATTGATCCTTGCCGGAGGGCGGGGGACGCGCTTCTGGCCGCGGTCGCGCCGCGCGAACGCGAAGCAAGTGCTGCGGTTCTTCGGTGAGCAGTCGCTGATTCAACAAACCGTTCAACGGCTCGCGCCGATGATTCCTCCGGAGCGCATCTGGGTGCTCACCAACGATCATCTGCGAGCCGAGATCGTGAAGCAGTTGGCCGGCGTGCCGAAGAATCAGATTCTGGCGGAACCCGCCGCCCGCAATACGGCTCCAGCAATCGGCCTCGCCGCGCATATCTTGCAGGGCATCGATCCCGACGCAGTGATGGGCGTGTTCCCGTCGGATCACGTCATCGGGCGGCCGAAGCAGTATCTCGCCCTGGTTGAGAAAGCCTTTCGCGCGGCAGAAACAGGCGGCATCGGACTTCTCGGAATCGAACCCCGCTGGGCGGAAACCGGCTACGGCTACGTTGAATTTCCCAAGGGCGTGAAGGCCGGAGAAACGGCGCGTGTAAAGCGATTCCGCGAGAAGCCGGATGCCAAGACCGCGAAGAAGTATGTCGCCGCCGGCAATTTCTACTGGAACGCCGGGATGTTCTTTTGGAAGACGTCGCTCGTGCTCGATTCCTTGCGCAAGCATCTTCCGAAGACGGCGGCCTTGCTCGCCAGCCTTCCGAAGTTCGGAGGCCGCGAATTCGGTGCGCGGCTCGCAGAAGCGTTTCCGCATTGCGAGAACATCTCGATTGACTACGCCGTGCTCGAACCGGCGTCGAAAGTGAAGGGCGCTGTTGTTGGGGTTACGGCGGGCGACATCGGTTGGAATGATGTCGGAAGCTGGAACGCCGTGTATGAACTCCTCGATCGCGATCAGGCCGGCAATGCGGCGCGCGGCGAGCTTGTCGCGCACGAGTCGAAGGGCAACTACGTCGACGCCGAAGGAAAGTTGATCGCATTGGTTGGCGTCGATGATCTCGTCGTCGTCGACACTCCCGATGCGCTGTTGATCACGCGGCGGGAATGCGCGCAGAAGGTCGGCGACCTCGTTAAGCTGCTTGAAAAGCAGAAGCGCGATCATCTGTTGTAAGTCCGGCGAACGCCGATTTCCCGATCGGCCAAACTCCTTTGGCGCAGCCGCCAGTGCGCCGATTGCTAGACTCACACAATATGCTCCTCGGAGGAATTGAGGCGGGCGGAACCAAGTTCGTGTGCGCCGCCGGAACTGCGGACGGCGTTCTGCACGCGCGTGTTGAGATTCCGACCGCAACTCCGGCAATAACCGTCGACGAAGTCGCCGCGTTCTTTGCACGCAATCGTGTCGAAGCCATCGGAATCGCTTCCTTCGGGCCGATCGATTTGCATCCCGCCTCGCCAACCTACGGCCGCATCACAACAACTCCGAAGCTCGACTGGCGGCAGTTCGATCTCGTCGGAGCCGTCCGGCGTGCCACCGGTGTGGCACACATCGCCTTCGACACGGACGTGAACGGCGCTGCGCTCGCCGAGCACCGTTGGGGCGCAGCCCGCGGACTCGACACGTTTCTCTACCTCACCGTCGGCACCGGAATCGGTGGAGGCGCGATGATCAACGGCCGACTGCTTCATGGTCTCGCGCATCCGGAAATGGGTCACATTCGCGTTCCGCATGATTGGGCGAAAGATCCTTTTCGCGGCTGCTGCCCCTCGCACGGCGATTGCTTGGAGGGTCTCGCGTCTGGCGAAGCCATTCGGCAACGACATGCCGCGCCGGCGGAATCGCTGCCCGCCGACCATCCGGCCTGGACGCTAGAGGCCGAGTATCTCGCACTGGCTCTCGCGAATTTCACGCTCACGCTTTCGCCCGAGCGCATCGTGATCGGCGGTAGCGTGATGCGGAGCGTTGATTGGAAGTCCTTGCGATCGCGGCTGCTCTCCGTGCTTGGAGGCTATCTGCAAAGCCCAGCGATTGTCGAAAGTATTGATGCCTTCGTGGTTGCGCCGGTACTCGGTGCCGATGCCGGAGTGATGGGCGCATTCGCGCTCGCGGCCGAATCCCTCGGGTCCTAGGCCGGCCAGGTGCCGTTTGTTGTGCGGGCAACCGCACAGTTGACTAGCAAGGAGAAAACATGCCAACCCAACTACAGTTCGAGACAGTCGAAAGCCGGAGACGGTAAAACATCGGAGAGGCGTTTCTAGCTCGGATTCGCGCCGCCGGACCACAAGTGGCTGATCAATCCAGCGCACCCCGACTTCACGAAATGCAAGCTGGGTAAGCCGGAACGTCTTCACTACGAGGAGCGATTCTTTCGAAGGCGGAAGTAATCTACTTGTGCCCGCCGGCCAAGCCGGTTCGCACCAGGAAGCTGGTATCCAGATTTCCGCTGATGAAATCAGGGTGTTTCAGAATCTGCTGGTGCAGCGGGATCGACGTGTAGATCCCCTCGACGACGAACATGTCGAGAGCGCGTTCCATGCGCGCGATCGCTTCGGTACGATCTTTGCCCGACGTAATCAGTTTCGCGACGAGCGAATCATAATAGGGCGGAATCACGTGATCGTGATACGCCGCCGTGTCCACGCGCACGCCGATACCGCCGGGCAAATTCAAGCCGGTAATGCGCCCCGGAGAAGGTACGAACGTCTGCGGATGCTCGGCGTTGATGCGGCACTCGATCGCGTGTCCGCGGATCACAGTCGGCTGTGGAATCACTTCTTCGAGGCGCGCACCGCTCGCGATCAGGATCTGCGCCTTGACAAGATCGGTTCCCGTAACCGCTTCCGTCACGGGATGCTCTACCTGGATGCGTGCGTTCACTTCAATGAAGTAGAGTTTGCCCGTCTGATCCATCAGGAATTCGACGGTGCCTGCGTTGGTATAGCCGATGGCCTTCATAGCCACGCGCAGCGCTTCCGAAATACGCGAACGCAATTCCGGAGTCACGGCCGTCGACGGAGCCTCTTCGATTAGCTTCTGATGACGCCGTTGAATCGAGCACTCGCGCTCGCCGAGTACTTCGACGTTGCCGTAGTGATCCGCCAGCACCTGAAACTCAATGTGCCGCGGAGCCTCCACCAGCTTCTCCATGTACACATCGCCGTTGTTGAATGCGGCGGCTGCTTCGGCCTGTGCCGCCGGCAGGAAATTGTGAAGCTCGCTGCGCTCGCGCACGATGCGCATGCCGCGCCCGCCGCCGCCAGCCGATGCCTTGAGGATGACCGGATAGCCGATCTGCTCGGCCAATTCCTCGGCTTCCTCCATCGTTTGCAGGACGCCCTTTGAACCCGGCAGAATCGGCACGCCTGCTTCTTCCATCACCGAGCGCGCAATCTGCTTCAGGCCCATGCGCCGGATGACATCCGGCTTCGGCCCGATGAACTTCAGCCCCGACGTCTCGCAGACTTCGGCGAAATCCGCGTTTTCGCTCAGGAATCCGTAGCCCGGATGGATGGCGTCGACGTTCGTGATCTCGGCGGCGCTGATGACGCTCGGAATATCGAGATAACTGCGCGCGCTCTTCGCGGGTCCAATGCAGATGGCCTCGTCGGCGAAGCGGGCATGCAAACCGTAACGGTCGGCTTCCGAATACACGGCGACCGTGCGGATGCCGAGGTCCTTGCACGCGCAGATGACGCGCAGCGCAATTTCGCCGCGATTGGCAATGAGAATTTTCTTGAACATGGCGGAGGCGCTTATCGCTGGCGGATCGAGAACAGCGCTTCGCCGTACTCAACGGGCCGGCCGTTTTCGACCAGCTTGCCGGTAACCGTGCCGGCCACTTCCGCTTCAATCTCGTTCATCAGCTTCATCGATTCGATGATGCAGAGAACTTGCCCCACTTCGACGGTGTCGCCGACCTTGACGAACACTGGATCTCCGGGCTTCGGCGCATCGTAGTAAGTGCCCACGATGGGCGACTTCGCAAGATACGCGTCCGCGTCTACGGATTTGGGCGAAGGCATCGCGGGAGGCACCGGAGCCACGGACGGAACCGAACCACCACTCTGCGGTGACGCCGGCATCGCGGGCGGAACCGGAAACGCAACCGGTGGCGGAGCCGCTGCCACAAAGTCCTGCATCCCGCCATTGCGGCGAATGCGCACACGATTATCCCCGCGCTGTACTTCCAGCTCAGCCACTCCGCTTTCGTTGAATAGGTGCAGGAGTTCTTTGATCTCGTCGATGGTCATTAGAGGTTGATAAGTTCCTTGGGCGTCGGCGTCAGCACTTCGCGACTATAGCGCGTTACGAGAACCGTGTCCTCGATGCGGATGCCGCCGAACCCTTCTTCATACGCGCCGGGTTCGATCGTGATCACCATGCCGGATTCGAGTTTGGTTTTCTCGCCGGCCGCCACCCGCGGCGCTTCGTGGATTTCGAGGCCCAAGCCATGTCCTGTCGAATGCAGGAAGTTCTTCTCAAGCCCATGCTTTTTCAGAACGTCCCGCGCGGCCTTGTCCACCTGCCCGCACGTGACGCCCTCTTTGATAATCGAAATTGCCGCTTTTTGCGCCTCAAGCACGGCGCGATACATCCGCTTGATTTTCTGCGGCGGCGTACCCAGGTAAGCGACGCGCGTCATGTCGCTGGTATAGCCGTTGACCGTCGCTCCCATGTCGATGAGCAGGAGTTCGCCGTTCGCAATCCGATGCGACGTCGGATGCGCATGCGGCAATGCCGAGCGTACGCCGGCGGCGACGATTGTTTCGAACGACGGCTTCTCCGCGCCGTTGCGCCGCATCTGAAATTCCAACTCCGCGGCCACGTCGGACTCGCGCGGACCGGGCCGGATGAGCGGAACCGTGTGCTGGAAGGCATTTGAATTGGCGTCCACGGCACGCCGGATTGCCGCCACTTCC
Source organism: Acidobacteriaceae bacterium (assembly GCA_043788745.1). Classification (GTDB taxonomy): domain Bacteria; phylum Acidobacteriota; class Terriglobia; order Bryobacterales; family Bryobacteraceae; genus JBBQWZ01. Next base: position 16,565 of record JAYVTO010000058.1, on the reverse strand, counting down.
TCGTTCGATTTGATGAGTCGCAGCGCCTCGACGAGGCCCGGCGTTGGCTTCAGAGTGACGCCAAGCGCCAGGTCGCTTTTCAGACGGTCGAAAACGTCCACCGTCAGGTGCGAGCTACCGAAGCCCAGGCGCTTAATCTTCCAACGCGTCGCCAGCTTCGCAGCCGCCTCAACCAACGGGCCCTTCCGGACGATCTCGGTTTTGCAGGTTACTTCTTGCGTGGCCTGCACCGAATACCGCGGGTCGGTAAAGAAAACGGCAGTATCCGCCTTGATCAGCAGAAGCCCGTTTGAGCCTGTGAATCCAGTAAGATAGCGAACATTTGGCCCATGCGTGACGAGCAGGGCATCCATCTTTTGTTCGGAAAACCGTGCGGCCAGGGCGATTCGGCGTTTTTCGAATTCGGGCATTTTTTAGACGCGGGGCGAAACTAGATTATAACAGCATGGTTGCCGCGTTCGTCCGGTCGAGTCTTTCCGAGGGCGGGGGTCTCGCCGGCTTCGAGCCAAAGAAACCCCTACTAAAAGCGCCGAACCCCTAGAAATTGATTCGCCCGGTGATCGCCAGAATGCGCGTACCGCCCGCGGCGGTGATTCGCCCGAACGTCGCGGAGTTGATCGACGTATTCGGATTGCCCCATTGCGGGCTGTTCGTAGCGTTCTCGGCGTCTACATAGAGCTGGAAGTCTCTCTTCTCGCTGATCCGGATCCGCTTGCTGATGCGCACATCGAGCCGGAACGAACCCGGCCCGTAGAATGTGTTGTCCGAAAGATTCCCGATCGTCCCCGGCTGCGGATTCCGCAGAACGATGTTGCCATTTGCGTCGGCGATCGCGAACAGGGTAGAGCTGCCGCGAATATTCTGTAAGGTCGTCAGCCTGGCCCGGTACGGATCTTCGACGGCCCGCAGCGCCGAGAAGTACTGCACGCCATTGCCATCGATGCTGACGCGGTAGGCGCCCGAGGCCATCGGCCCGGTCGCGTCGGCGTTGTTGTCGCCGCCAAACGAATTGAACGACTGGATTCCGGAGATGAAGCTCAGCGGCTGCCCCGTAAACAGGTTGAAGATCGACGAAACGCTCCAGCCTCCGACCACGCGATCCAGGGCTCCGGGCAGGCTGTTGAAGAAATGCTGCCCCTTGCCGACCGGCAAGTCGTAAATCCAGTTCGACCGGAAGACGTGCGTGCGATGGAACGCCAGCAGGCGCTTGTCGAACCGCCGATTGCGATTGGTACGGAAGCTGTTCAGCAGATTCTGGCCTCCGCCCTCTTCGTCGCCAATCGCCCTAGACCACGTCCAGTTCGCCTGGATCTGCAAACCCTTTGCCACTTGACGCCGAACCTCGGTCTGCAGCGAATGATAGGTGCTACTCGAAAGGTTGCCGAGATAGAGCGCAGAACTGAACTGCGGATTCGCGACCGCAAAGTTCGACGGCAGTCCGCCTCGAACCAGCAGGCTGCCCGGCGTCCCGATCAGCGTGCTCGCATTCAGATACGACGCGATCGACGCAACGTTGTTGTTCGCGAACGCGCCCGGCTGCAGGAAGCGAATCGCCGCCGCGCCCGTGCGTCCGTTCTGTCCGTCGACGACGCCGAAACCGCTAATGTTGAGTCCGCCAAATACGCGGTCGAACAGCGGAGCCTCTCCGCCTGCTTGCGCGCTCTGATAAGCGCTGAGAATGCCATTCTCAAAAATATTCAACTCATTCACGTCCGTCGCGCGCAACAGTCGCGCAGACTTCGATCCCACGTAGCGCACCTCGAGCGTTGTGCTCCAAGGCAGCCGGTGCATGATCGACGCGTTGAAGTTCTGCGTGTACGGCGCTCTCAGGCCGCTGTCCCACGCGTACCCCGTTTGGCCGCGGTCATCGAGGCCAATTGGCGTCAGTGGTTTTCCTGTCGGCGTCAGCGTGGGCACGTTGGCGAAATTCAGCACGGACGACGAGCGGAATACGTTCACGGTTCGCAAGCCAGGAACGTCTGCTGCAAACACATCGAGGTTCCGGATCGAATTTCGCTCGTAGCCCCAGCCGTAGCCCGCGCGAAACACGGTTTCGCGCTTCATCTTCGGCAACTGCCACGAAATTCCAACGGCCGGAGCAAAATTATTGTAATCCGGCTGCGTCAAGTTCTTGTCCGGAGAAGGGGAGTTCCGCCCCACCAGCTGCACTTCCGACAGCGAGCCGTTGAACACGCCAGGCCGGAACAACGCCGAGAAGTCCGTGCCCGATAAACCGAAGATTCCCGCCGAACCATTGGTGAAACCAGCCATGCGTCCCAGCGCCTCATACTGCACTCCGTAATAATCCCAGCGGACGCCGAGATTCAACGTCAGGTTCCGGCGGATGCGCCAATCGTCTTTGAAGAACCAGCTCAACTCCCGCTGCCGCCACGTGCGCTGCCGCGGCTCACCGGGAACAAACTGCGGATTCGTGCCGCCCGTCGCATTAAACGCCTGGGACTTGCTCGCGAGCGTTCCGGTCAGATCGTTGAGAATTGCCGACGCGGTCGCGTTATTCACGCCGATGCCCGCGATGTTGTTCACAGGCGTAGCCGGCAGCACACCCGAACCAACCGTCGCGCGGGGCACCACGGTGAAGGAGTTAAATCCGTTCGAACTCACGAACCGGACTTCGCCGCCGGCTCGAATGTTGTGCTTGCCGGTCGAATAGCCAATTGTGTCGCTCCACTGATACACCGGCGAGATGCGCCCCTGCGGATCCTGATCGACGATCGCATTCGTGAACGAAGAGAACGAAGGATAAAAAAAGTCGTTGCCCGATTTTCCCAGGACGTCGCGCCCCTGCAGTTCCCACGGCGAGTTAAATCGGACCAGCGGCCGGTTGAATCCAGCGCGGAATTGATTCAGGAATCGCGGTGTCAGCGTAGAGTCGAAGCCCAGGGAAAGAAAGTCTGTCCGGGATGTGTTGCTCCCGCCCGGCGACGCCGGATACGGCTGGGCCTGGAAGCCGTTCGAGATGTCCTCCGCTTCGTGCTGCCAACTCACTTCGGCGCGGTGCTTCGGAGTGAAGATGTGGTCGATCTTGAAGCGATAGAGATTCTGCGTATCGAGCGAAGGCCTGCTCCACGTGAAGCCCGCCGTGTTCAGGCCGTCGCCCAGCCGGAAATTGTTGGGCAGCGGCGTGAGCCCGATAAAGCGGCTGGAGGTGCCTGTCGGATCCAGCCGGTTTCGCGCCGGATCCACGCTGAGCAAATTCACCGTCTGTAAGTCGGCCGTCGCACCCGCCGGCCGCACCGGAGCTCCGCTCAAATCAACGGTCGGAACAGCAGCCGTCGTGTTGCCGTTTCGGGCGCCTGGATAAAAGCGATACAGGCCCTGCCGTGCCGTCTGCGTCAACACCGTTGTGTTGACCGCGTCGCGTGTCGCTTGGCGGAACCCCTCGTAGTTGAAATGGAAAAATGTCTTGTTCTTCCGGATTGGTCCGCCGATCCGGCCGCCGAAGTTATTCAACACCAGGCGGTCGCGCGGCGAGATCGGATTGTCGGCCGCGTTCTGGCCGCGCTGATTGTTGAACCAGTTGTTCGCGTTCAGCACAGTGTTGCGATGCAGCTCAAAAACGCTGCCGCGAAATTCATTCGTACCACTGCGCGTGCGCGCCTGGATCTGCCCGCTGCCGCGCCCGTACTCGGCGTCGGCCGGCGAGGTGATGACGCGGAATTCTTCGACGATATCGACGCTCGCCGTCGACGTCGAACTCACGCCCGAATTGATCCGGTTATCCTGCACGTTGATACCATCGATTGTGATGTTGAGTGCGCCAATGCGCGATCCGGCAAAATTGCCTCCAACCGTGCCTGCCTGCAGCGTCGTGAATCCCAGCGCATTGCGGCTGACGATCGGAAGATTGAGAATCTTCTCGCCGCTGACGACTCCGCCCACCGACGACACCACCGTGTTGATTAGAGAATCGTTGGCGGCTGTCACCTCTACCACCGACGACGTCGACCCAAGTTCCAATTGAAAGTCGTAGGAGACGTTCGAACCCACCGTTAACTGAATGCCCGAAACCACGTCCAGCTTGAAGCCCTGCTTTTCCGCCGATAAACGATACTTCCCGAGCGGCAGCGCGGAGAAGTTGTAGAGTCCGGAGCCGTTCGTCTCCGTCTCGAACTTGGCGTTCGTTTCCGTTTGCAGCGCGACAATCTTCGCGCCCGCCACCGTGGCCTTCGAGCCGTCCGTCACCGAGCCAGTGACGATCGCAGTCAGCGCCTGCCCGCAGACAAGCTTCGAATAAAGCAGCACTAGGACGAAAAAAATTCGGTTCACGCCTTCCCCTTTGACCGGTTAGTCTAGTCGAATTTGGGCCAAACCGGAAGCCGCTGTTTGTCACGATTCGTCAACGTGATCGAGCTCGATGGAGTCGACGGCCGGCGCCGTCGACTACCAAGGGAGGCAAGCAGCACCTCCGGCCCAACCCCGTCCCGCGACCCACTACACTAGACCTTGCATGGCATTCGCCACGAACTCATCTTCTAAAGCCGACTACGGCATTGATGCGCCGAGGGTTCTTCGCTGGCTCGCGACCCGCGGCCTTCTGCTCGCTCTCTTCGGCGTCATCGTATTCAACGTGAATCAGCAAAGCAATCCGCGAGCAGCACAGTCTATCGGCGCGGCTGCCTTTTTTCCCGGCCTCGGATTCCTGGTTGCCGCCGCCGTGATGTTCTGGAGCAGCAAGATTGGCAAACAGAAGCTTCGCGACGAGATCCTCGACGCGATTTCCTGGTCTGGCAGCGAAAAAGTTTTGGACGCCGGTTGCGGTCGCGGCCTGATGCTGATCGGCGCGGCGAAGCGCCTGAACAAATCCGGACGCGCCACCGGAATCGATAGCTGGAATTCTAATGATCTGTCCGGCAATAGCCTCGCCGCCGCCACCGCGAACGCGAAAGCAGAAGGCGTCTCCGACCGCATAAAGATCGACACGGGGGATCTCCGCAAGCTGCCTTTTGCCGACGCGAGCTTCGACGTGGTGCTGTCCAGTCTGGCAATCCACAATCTTCGCGGTGCCGAGGGCAGGAAACTCGCGGTCAAGGAACTATGGCGCGTCCTCAAGCCCGGCGGCACGCTCGCGATCGCCGATATCGCACGCACGGCGAGTTACGCGGAGATGCTCGAAGAGCGCGGAGCCATCGTCACTCTCTCAAGCAACCGGCTTCTCTGGTGCGTACCGACGCGTTGGCTGATGGCGAGGAAATAGATGTTTGTTCGTAAGCGGCGCAGCTTGGGACATCGCTGCGAATCGAGTCGTCGAGCATCCTTGCAGTCTAGGATCCAGCTGCCAAGAACTTGACTGTCGAACTCCCCGACGATGTTGCTCTTCGTCCCCGTGCTACGGGCGGGGACTTGGAGCGTCGCGCCCTCGAAGCCTTTGTTGCCGAGGAATGACGGGCACCTGGGGCGTTTTAGATCTGGCTGCGGAGCGCGGATTGATCGAAATCGGCGATGCAATAGATCAACTCAAAAAGACGTACTTTCGATACGCACCCAAGTTGTTATCCGCGCGATGGAAGAAGCATCAACGTGAGCGAGCTTTCGCGAATTTGAAGCTTTTTCCGCGTGGCCGCGCCAGAGCCTACCTCGTCAGTTCCACAATCGACCGCGTTCCCATCTCATCCGGAAGCCCGTAGCTCATCGCAACGTGCATCCGCACTCGTCGCTTGCGAGCCTCCATCTCTGCCGCCGCGATCTCCGATTCCGCATCCGGTCCCTTGTAGAACAGCGCCTTCACGCCGGGCTTCCACGCGGGCGAAAACGTCACCAGCGCGCGACTCAGGGGTGCCACCGCGCGGACCGCGATCCGATCGAATCCGTCTTCCTCTGCGCCGCTCGCGTTCAACAAATCTTCCCCTCGGCTCGACGTCACGGCAACGTTGGAAAGGCCCAACGCCGCCACCGCCGACTCCAAAAAGCGCGCCTTCTTGTGGATCGATTCCGACAACACGAACTGCGTGTCCGGCAACACCACCGCCAGCGGCATGCCCGGAAAGCCCGCTCCGCTGCCGATGTCCAGCACTCGCTGCGCACCTGAAAACAGCTTCCATGGAATCACGGAGTCGGCAACGTGCTTGATCGCCGCTTCCCGCGGCGACGTGATGCGCGTCAGATTGAACAGCTTGTTCGCTTCTTCGATCAGCGCCAGATGCCGCGCGCACGTGTCGATCACATGCTCGCGGTGAGGCAGATCGGCCGGCAGCACCTCGCGAAGTTCACTCTCGAAACTCATTTACGGCTTGTCCGGATCCAGATCGAACTTGTCGACCATGTAGTCGAAGTACGGCCCATCGGTGAGAAATCCCAAGAAGATCTCGTGCACCGCATGGATCAGCTTGCGCGTCGCATATGCAAGATTGTTTTTCGCGGTGATCGTCAGCGAGACATCGCCCGCCTTGCGCGCCGCCGTTAGCGTTGCCATCCGCGTGTCGATCCGGCGATGCTCGACTAGATCCTTCGCGTGACGGGCTTTGATCCACTGTCGAAAATCGCGGTACATGGCGGCGTCCACGCCAGGCAGCACCAGCGGCATCGTGAGCGTTTTCGCCTTGGGATCGAGAACGATCTCGAAAAAGCGATTCCGATGCCACAGCACTTTGAACGAGGCTTTCCCCCTGGCTACAGGCCCGCGGCTGAATCCGCGAAATACGGCGCGATTGGCATAGCCTTCGAGGATCTCCGCGACGAGGCCGATGGCTCGGGAAGGAACGGCCGCGACCCGCTTTTTTGCCGGGGGCTTCTTGGCCGCCGACTTCTTCTTCGAGACGAGAGTGGGCATTCTAAAGTAGAGCGCCCCGAACGAGCCTTCTCTGCCGGGGCGGTTTCATGGTGACGGATTTCCTAGTGCGCAATCGCGCCCGTACCCGGCTCCGGATTCAGGTTCACTCCCGGCGGATAATTCTTCGCCGACGTGAACTCCTTCAACGCCTGCACATTGATCAGCGTCGAGGCGCCTTCCCTTGCGCCGGCCTGATACGCACGCTTCAGCGCCGCGCGAAATTCTTCCGGCGTCCGGACGTAATCCCCGCGCGCGCCCAACCCCTGTGCCAATTGGTCGTAGCGCAGATTCTCCTGGAACAGATACATGTGCATCGAACGCGCCGACGCGCTCGCCTGCGGCCACATGCCCCACGAGTTGTTGTTGTACGCAACGCAAATCACCGGGATCTTGTACTTTGCCGCCGTATCCAGCTCGAACAAGCTATACGCAAGTCCAGCATCCGACGTAACGCACAACACCGGAGCGCCCTTGTACGGCGCTTGCGGCCCGATGCCGCGCTGTACCGCCGCGCCCGCGCCGATCATCATGGCCAAATCCGGACCGATGGCACCAAACTGATAGGCGCAGACGACGCTCTGCCCGGGCCGATTCGCCCGCAGCCAACGGCCCGCGTACAGTCCGCTTGTCCAACCGCCGCATCCCGTGACCGTCTGCTTCGGATCGATATCGCCGCTCTTATAAAGAAGGTCGTGGACCTCCTTCGCCATCACTGCCGGATGCAGCATGTTCGTATCCTTGCTGTACTTCAATCCCAGCGCGTAATGATCGAGATTCGTCTTCTCGGTCTTCGCTTTCGACGCCGCGATCTCGTTGACCCACGTATCGCGCTTCTTACGCGTGAGCATATTCGCGAGCGCTTCCATGAAGTATTGCTCGTCGCTGACGATGCCGAGATCAAGCGGCCAGTTACGGCCCAGATCCTCCTGCACCGGATGCACGCGGATCGCCTTCACGTCCGGGCTCAGACGATACTCGCCGGGGCTCGGCATGCAATATTGGCCGATGAACACCACGAGATCCGCGCTCATCAGCGCGTCCGGAGACATGCTCGCCGACAGCCTGTGATCGTCCGAAAAATGGCCGCGAACCGGCCCTGCCGTCACCACCGCGATGTCCTGCTTCTCCGCAGCCGTCCGCAGCGCCTCCCAGGCTTTCCGCTGGAACAAACCCTGCCCGGCAACAATCACCGGACGCTGCGCTTTCGTGATGAGGTCCGCTGCCTGCTCGACCTCTTTCCTCGAAGGATGCGCGCGCGATTCCGTGCGGTACTTGTCCTTACCGTAGTAATCGGTAAGGGACGCCGGATCGGTGAACCGCGCCCGCGCGACTTCGCCCGGAAAATCCAGATGCACCGGACCCGGAATCCCCGACTTCAGATTCCGGAACGCGTATCCGCCGTATTCCCATACGCGATTCGCCGCAATCAGCCGCTTGCCATACTTCTTGATTCCGGTCGTCAACGGCTGCTGATAGCCGGTTTGAATGAATGCCTCGCGATCATCGCCCGCCAGCTGCATGTTGCTCGCCAGCACCAGCAGCGGCGTGCGTGCAGCGGCAGCCGCCGCGATGTTCATGATCATGTGCGTGAAGCCCGGGCCTTCCGTACCCGAAGTCGCCGTCACTTCGCCCGTCACGCGCGAAAAGCCATCGGCCGCCGCACACATGCCGCCTTCCGTCCGTCCGCCGTAACTCGGAACGCCCGCCGCCGCGATCGCGTTAATCACCGTGTAGTTGCCCGGGCAGCAGAACATCGCCGCCAAGTCTTCGTCCTTGCAAAGCTTTGCGAACACTTCCGCGCCCGACATGCCGCGACCCGCGAAATCGCCAGGCTTTGCAGGCTCGTTCATCGTGTCCGGAATTTCTTTGGGTATCGAGATCGAAGGAATCGGCGCCGCCGACAGCTTCGTTTGCGCGAGCATCGCGGCCGCTACAGCCCCCGCCGCAGCCGGAACTTTCAGAAAGTTGCGACGCGAAGCCCCGGAGTCTTCCACTCCGCCGGCCGCGGTCCACTCCGTCGTCCTGGACGCAGTCACTTTGTCGCTCATCGCAACGCTCCTCCAGCTACTTGTCTTCCTGCAGCGCAGGCCTGGACCCTTCGGGCCATAGGCTGCGAATGAAATTTACCATGTGCCAGATGTCCTGATCATTCGAAATTTGCGACTTGAACGCCGGCATTGTTTCCGCAGCCCCATCGCGAATACTGCGATACACTTCGCCTTCGCTCGCGCCGCTTTTATAGAACTTCGGCTCCGTGAGATCGGTCGCGTCCGAGACCACATCGACCAGCGACTTGGCGTCCGCGCCGTGACACCCGACGCAGTTGCGCTGATACGTGTTGCGCCCCAGCGTAATCGACTTCCTGGTGTACGGAACTGGACTCTTCAGCTTCTTCGCTTCGGCTGTCGGCATGCGTCCACCATCCTCTTTGCTCTGCGCCTGAATCACACCGGCGGCGATGAGGCTGGCCGTCACAAACGCAACGGCGGTATTTCGATTCCACTTCACGAGCTTCGTAACTTCCTTTGCTTCTTCAAATCGGGCCGCACCCGTCGCGAACAGCGACCGCAAAACTATATCTAGACAGATGCTCTCACAGCCGGAGCCACTCCGGGTAGGAGAATTGAGCAGATGATTCGATCGCCGAGAATCGCCGCAGGCGCGGTAGGTCGGACCGCCAGGTCCGACCGAAGAAGCGATCGTCCGGAGCCGTCCGCCCTGAGCCCCATCGCCCTACACTTTCCGCAATTGCGACTCGCTACGCCCGCTCGAACAGGTAGTGCGACACCAGCCACTCTTCGCCGTTGCAATAGTTCCACAACTCCGCGCACGACATCAAGAAAATACGCCATCGAACCAATCACTTGAGCGCCTGATCTTCACCGTACACATTACGAAAGATCGCAAGTACTCCTTCACGTCGATCATCCATATTGCGGAGCCAGGCTTCAGACGTCTTCCCGTGGTGTGTCCCGTTCACTCGCCAGCGCTCGCGAAGCTGGTATTCCTTCTGGAACTCCAACAATAGATCGTCGCTCGGCATGATTCCGCCCGTGAAGAAGTGCTGGGCCATCCAATCCGACGCGTCGCGCACCTCAAATTGATACGCGAACTTTTGATGCGTAAAGATATGAACAAAAAGCAGCGAACCCGCTTAGCCCCAGTCCGCGATCTTGGCCAGCAGCTTCTAGTAGTTCCGCATGTGTTCGAACATCTCGACGCTCACGATGCGGTCATAGCAGGCAGGTTCGGCTTCGAAGTCGTTCATATCCGCCGTGCGAATCTGGATGTTCGTGAGGCCACGCCGGAAGGCCTGCTCGGTAATGAACTCGCGCTGTGAGTTGGAATTAGAAACTCCAACGATTGTGCTATTTGGGAATCTTTCTACCATGTAAAGCGTGAGTGAGCCCCAGCCGCATCCCAGCTCCAGAACTCGCTGCCCGTCGGCGAGCTTTGCCCGCTCGCACGTCAGCGCCAGCATCGCCTCTTCGGCCACGTCGAGCGATGTCACACCATCCGAATACAGCGGACAACTATACTTCCGCCGTTTCCCTAACGCCGCCTCATAAAACGCCGCCGAAACCTCGTAATGCTGCGCGTTGGCGGCGTCCGTCGCGATCGCGATGGGGCTCCGCCGGAGCTCGGCGACAAACGCCGCGTGCCGTTCCTCGAGAGGAGCAGCGGGCAAGTGTTCCCGTCAGCGAGCGCCCACCCCGCGCCGAAGAACCGCGAGCGTCAGCGAGCGGATGCCTTGAGCGTGAGCGAGCGGGGTTGTTGGCGGTGGCCGCTCACTCACGTTCGCGGTTCTTCGAGAGGAGCAGCGGGCAAGTGTTCCCGTCAGCGAGCGCCCACCCCGCGCCGAAGAACCGCGAGCGTCACTACCAAGCCATTCAAAAAAAGCGGGAAAGAGCCGCGGCCCTTTCCCGCTTTCCCCCCGCGATTCGCCTTTACAGCGACCGCAGGAAATTCAGCAAGTCCTGCTTCGCATCCGCAGGCAGCGCGTTGAAGTTCTGTATCACTTGCCGGGCCTCCGACCCAGGACCGTCATGCGCCCGGATTGCCTCGACCAAATCCTTCGTCCGCCCGTCGTGCAGCAGGAAGATCCGATCGCCCAAACCCCATAGCGGAGCCGTGCGCCAGTCATTGCCCCGCGCATTGCCCTGCGTGATGCCGTCGCTCAAGCCCTGCCCCATATCGTGCAGCGCCAGATCCGAGAACAACCGCACGGGCTTCTCGCTCAGCGCATCGGTCGACGACGGCGACGTCGTCAGCGTCGGGGTATGGCACACCGCGCAGCCCGTCGCATCGAACAGCGCCCCACCCCGCGTCACGGACGCATTCGGCGGACCCGGACGCGTCGGCGCCAGGAACCGCATGAACGTCGTGAAGTGGTCGATATCAGCCGGCTCGCCCGAATCCAGCTTCGGATGATCTTCCGGAGACTGCGTGGACTGGCACGCCGGATCCTCTTCGCGCTCCTGCGGAAACAGCGGATTCGTCACGCCTACTTCGACGTTATACGCCTCGCCCGAAAAGATCGCCAGCGACTTGTTCTGCGCCTTCCACCCGAACCGCGTAATCGTCCCGTCGTTGCCATTCGTATTGAACTGTCCCCGAATCCCCAACCCCTGACGCCGCTGCTGCGTCGACGCCAGATTCCCGCGCAACGCCGAATCCGAGATCGACTCCACCAATCCCAACCCAAACACCGGCGTCGGGATCCGGAACACCAAGCCCTGCTGCCGCGTGAAATCCGGCTGCTCGATCCGGCAACCCTCCGGAGCATCCCCGCGCCCCGTGATCACAAACAGATTCAGAACGCCGCCGCCATTTCGCGTACGAACCACCCGCACCGGACCGTCCTGCGACAGAAACGCCGGAATCCGATTCTGCCCGCCCATCGCCGTCGCCATCGCAATCTGCGGATTGATCGCTGGAGCCGTCCCGCCCGTCGTAGGCTGCGAATGGCACCCCGCGCACCCATCCAGGTTGAAGCGCGGACCCAGGCCTTTCGCCACATCATCGACCTCTTCGAACGTTGACTTGCCCGTCAGAAACGCCGCCATCTCAGCAGCCGTCGCTCCCGCAATCGCCTGCGGCGGTTGCGGCGGAACCCGCCGTACGCCAGGGTCAGTCTGGCCTTCGAGCAGCAAGGCCGTCGCTACCAATAAAAATGCCGGATTCAGTTTCATATACATCCCCTTTCGTGGTCCTCATTCGTGCGGGCACACGTATCCTCAAGCGAACGAAACAGAAGTTCGAGCGAGAAAGCGGCCGCGGCGATTTGGAGTTCAATGCAACGAGCAAGCCGGCAACACAGCAGAAACACCGCGCCGCAGCCAGCCATACCGACAACGAAAATTCCTGTCTAGGAGGTCGCGCGCGCCTCTCGCAAAGCGCGCGCGAAATGACCTTGCAATCCGGCTGAGCCTCCGTCTGCCTTTCGACGAGCCGCTCCGGATTCCAGGAACCTTTTCACCATTGCCCTACACGACGAGGCCAGCCCGCGAAGAGTTTACAAGTTTTTCATTCAGGAAAAACACGCAGGTGTGCAATCAGGCAAGCTCATCACAGAGACCACGCAAAAAGGCCGGACCACGCGGTCCGGCCTTCTCTGTTGATTTAAGCGGCAATTCGCCGCGGCTACTGACAGTTGTTGAACTTAAATCCGATAATCCGCGTTGCCCAATCGGAGTTCGACGTGTTAACCATGTACTCCGTCGTGAACCAGAATGTGCAATCGTTGGACGGATCGATCTGCATCGTCGAATAGTCGCCCCAGCGCAGAAAAGTAGACGTCTGCGATCCCGATCCAGTCGTCACGTTCAACTCGCCGCGAAGCGTATTCTTCAGGTCATTGCGGAGGCGGCCGGCAATCCGAATACCCGGACTCACGAGCGAGCTGCTAACGCTATAGCCAAGCCCAACGTTTCCCAACTTGTCGGTCGCAGCAGCGCCCATCCATCGATTCGTAGTGTCCGGATTCAAAGTAACGTTGTTGTAAATCACGGGAGGATTAGCTGCCGGATTTCGAATTTCGATCAGTTGGATTCCCGCGACGGCTCCGCCCTGCGGGTCGATCGATTGCGTGAAGACAAGCGACTCCCGATTAGCGCCCAGGTTTCGGTACGCCAGGCGATACATCGGGCGCATCGAAACCGTGTCGAGCAGTCTGGTGGTCCCCGGTTGTGGGACACACCTGCCCCCAAAATCGGCGCAACTGCCGATCACAGTGGAATCGAACGGCAACGCGACGAAGCTGTCGAGTGCACCGCCGAAACCATCGGTTAGCGTAGAACTAGGCGGAGTTACAAAATCTGGATGGAACCGTCTCACTTGCAATGTATAGGGAGGCACAACTTTGTTGAACCAATTTCCATTCACAATGAAGACGTCTTCACCGGCCGGCGGCGGGATGCTTCCTTCGAAGTCAGACGGCAAGCTCGCGAAGTGGTCTTGGTTTAGCCCGCTGAAGCAAATCGCTGAGGCGGTCGTGCCCGCAATCATCGCTGTGCGATCAAAAGCGCAATAGCGCGTGCCGACATAGCTGCTCGCACCAGTAACCGTGCTATATGAGAACGCGTTGTCGGTCAGGTAGTAGGCGTTCGGCCAGACGCCCAGCTTGCCGTAGTCAGGCAAATTCGGCATGTTGAACTGATAAAGGTTGTAAGCTCCCGTCGCGTCAGCAGTCTGCGAAACAGCAAAACAAAACGCATACGGCGCTGCTGGATAGGAAAGGAACGGGCTGTTGGTGGCAGTTCCAATCGTAAAGGCGAATTGCATCAGGACCCAGCGCCCAGCCAGCCGGTCATACTGAACAATCGGGTCGCCCTGGTTTGTGGACGCGCAGACGCTGCCTACGCCGAGGCCTGCCCAGATCTGATTGGCATTCACAAATCCCGCGCCAGGGAGTACGGTCGCTCCCGTCGACTTATTGAGCACGGTCAACTTGATATTCACCCACTGCACAATCTGGGTCAAACCCACACCCATGGTCGTATCAGGGGGCAGCAGACCCTGCACCGTCCATGTCCCATTGAATCCAGTCCCCAACCCAGTGTAGTTGTTCAGGACGGTCGCCGGCAGCGTACCGTTGGTCACCTGATTGATCATGCTCGATGTCGCACCGGTAACCACCGCTGGCGAGATCCTGTCCGGAACAGGGCCCGCCGGGCGCGGGATGTACAGTTGGTTCGCAATTTCGGTCTCATCCCCGTCGCCAAAAACAAGAACATTCGGCGTCGTCGGATTCGCGGCGGCGTAACTCCGAAAGCTTTCGCTGACGGCGGTAATCGCCGGTTTCATGACATCAAGCGTTTGCGCGCAAAGCGCGCTTGCCAATACGGGAAGCAGCAGTGCAGTTTTTCTGATCATGAGTAGGCTCCTAGTTGATGGTCCGGCGGCGGCGCAACAGAATCCCGCCGGCGAGTCCGGCTGACAGCAGCAACATCGTCCCCGGTTCGGGAACAGCGGAAACATCTAGAATATTGAAGGCCAACGACGAGAAGTTGGCTAGCCACGGTTGGGATGCCAGCGCCAGGTCCATCGTCTGACTGTTGCCGGAGTTCCCATTCGAGTTTTCCCACGCCATGTTTGTAGAGGGAATCGCGTTCGTTGGGCCGTTGTGCAACACGAGCCAATAAATCGTCGACGCCGACAGCGGCGTCACTGGCACCGAAAACAGATAGACAAACTCAGCGGACCCAGCGAACGTGAGTCCGGTCGGGACTGCGGTCGGCGTTGACGTACCAGATACTAAGATCGAACCCGGAACCCCGGAAGCATCCGAATTGATCGACCAGGCAATCGAACCCGTATAGGAACTCGCGTTGTCCTGCAAGGCCCAAAACTGTATCTGCGCGATCTGTGCAGGCACCCCCAGCGTGAAACTGTCTGCTACCAGCGAGTTGTTCATGTCCGTGGCACCGCTTTGGTCCGGTGGCGCGCTATACACAGTTCCTGCGTTCGCTGGGTGGCTACCGAGCAGGGTTAGAGTCCCTATCATTAACAAAATAGAGCGTAGTCGATTCACAGCAGTATCCTCCGAGCAATCGATCTCTCGCGCTCGAGATCGTCAAGTAGTCACCGTTCGTCTCAAGCCCGAACCGCCATGACCATTCCATGACTGCCGAGCCGAACCTGGGCACAATGGCCAAGTATCTCAATTAATGTAACACGTCTCACCGGCAACTGAAGGTACTGTTTTTTCGTATTCTGTCGCTAGATGCTCGTCTTGCACGACCCTGCCGATCCTAACCCCGCCGGTAACGGCGGGGACTCTTTGGTCGAATCCGTTTGCATCCGAGAAAATGTTAAGCCGCGCGCGCCAGCAAAGAACCGCGAACGAAGTGAGCGGATGACGAAGTGAGCGGATGACGAAGTGAGCGGATGACGAAGTGAGCGGATGACGAAGTGAGCGGATGACGATAACCCCGCCCTTGAGGGCGGGGATTCTTAATCTCCGGTCCGGCTGTGACCGTCCAATAGCAGGAAGCCCCAGCGGAATTGCCGGTCCGACTTTTTGCTCACCGTTCATCGCGTGAATTGCCGGCCCACCACAAGGGCCCGCCGATCATTCCAACTCTATCGAGGAATCATGAAAGCCGTCTTCTCTCTTCTTTTCGCGGTCGCCGCCTGCGCCCAAACCAGCAGCGTCTCACCCGATACGGTCGTCCTCACCGTCCACGGACGCACCTTCACCCGGGCGCAGTTTGAAGCGATCCTCGCCGACCAGAAGGCCAACCCCGCCGACCTCGCGGTCCGCCTCGCCACCGCCAACGGACTCGCTCGCGCCCAGACCCTGGCCCAGGAGGCTCGCAACCGCAAACTCGATCAGCTTCCTGCGATTCGAGCCAAACTCGAGAACTATACGGCTTCGCTACTCGCCAGCGCCCTGTTCGACGATTTCCTAAAAGAGATCCACGCGGATGAGTCGATCGCCCGAAAATACTTTGCGACCCACCCGCACCTCGCCGAGGAGCGCCAGTTGCGCCAGATTCTTGTTCGCCACACCGGCTCGAAGCCCGCCGCTGGAAAGCTCACTCCCGAACAAGCGCTCCGCAACGTCCAGGATTTACGCGCCAAACTCGTCGCCGGAGCAAAGTTTGCCGACCTCGCCATGTCCCAATCAGACGACGAAGCGACTAAATCCAAGGGCGGCGACATGGGCTTCCGAGCCAAGCCTCTCCTCGTGCCCGAGTTCGGCGAGGTGGCCTTCCAGATGAAGCAAGGCGAAATCAGCCAACCCGTCAAGACCACCTACGGCTACCACCTCATCCTGCTCGAAAAGATCGCGCCCCCGGAATTCGCCGCCGTCCGCAAAGCCATCGAATACGACATCGCCCGTCAGCGTGTCCAGGCCTTCGCCGCCACAGCCGTCCAAATGAATAGCGAGTATTTCGGCCAGTAGCGAAGAAGCACAGGCGCGCGAGCAGCGAAAAGGGTGTCAACCAGTCGTGGCACCCTTCCCAATGCCCAAGCCCGGCGACCAGGCCAGCGCCAACGTGTCCTGCTACGAAGTGCCACCAAGTATTGCGATTGGACGA
The DNA here is from genome assembly GCA_043788745.1 of Acidobacteriaceae bacterium. Taxonomy (GTDB): domain Bacteria; phylum Acidobacteriota; class Terriglobia; order Bryobacterales; family Bryobacteraceae; genus JBBQWZ01. The sequence continues at coordinate 233 of JAYVTO010000058.1, read as the reverse complement.
ACGAGCAGCACGCAGAACCACAATACTCGCTGACCAGGGGTCACGCGCGACCTTACGGTCGCGCCCTGGCTGGCTGTGGCTACTTGGTGCTTGCTCGTTCGCGCGTAAGGCGGCGACCATTAGGTCGCGCGTGGGACACGGGAGATCTACGTCCTCCGGGTACCTGTTGGGAGGCGTACGCGACTGGGGGAGGAAATCGGAACTGGGGGAGTCCCGGGAAGAGTTTTCCGCCC
>JAYVTO010000057.1:0-22529 GCA_043788745.1 Acidobacteriaceae bacterium | reverse complement strand
CGCAGAGGCCGTGTTGGAGCGCGTTGTACTTCGAGGCGGCTTTGCCTCGGGGGCTGCGTGGTCCGGTGGATTTCTGCGCGTTGGCGCGATTGATATCGGGGCGAGTGCGCGGCTGTGTCTCACAAGAGATTTCCGCCGTGACCAGTGCGGTACATCTGCATTGCCGTCGCGCGAGGGGCACGTGTCCAGACGAGTCTCGACACGCCATGCATGAGTGCGTGGGCCACGGATTGTTTCCGGGCTTCCGACCGGAGGATCGGACGAGATCCCCGCCGTAACCGGCGGGGCTGGAGCGGCTGGCTGCGCTCCGGGGGCGATCACAGACTCGACAGTCTGTTCGCCCGATTCCACGATTGTATTCTGATCCGTCCTGTTTGTACCCTTCTGTTGGGTTCGCGGCGACGCAATTGCGAAGTCCTAACTAACCCGGCTATATTCTACTCAGCGAGTTGGCAGATCCGAACTTTAGAGCTGCGAAGAGCTGCGACGAATCGGGCTTATCGCTTTGATTTTAAGGAAGGTACCAATATTTTACTGGGCTGTAACTGGCTTTTCGGGAGAGGCGGGCGAGGAGAGGCAACCAGGTTACGTTGTCGAAATGATTATAGATAAATAGGGGCAGAGGTCGTTGACAACACTGTTCCCATTGTTCTTTGGACAGCACTGACATTGTCATCCCCTAATGATCGGGCGGAGGGGCGGGCTGGCGGCGACTGGTTGAATCCGCTCCCGACGCGGCCCTTCGGGCCGCTCTGGTCGCGGCTCGGATTTGGTGCATTTCGCAATAGCTGCTGAGTCCCCTCCCTGTTACACTCGCGGTTCTTCGTGGGAGGGGGCGCTCGCTTACGCTCGCAGTTCTTCGAGAGGATCCGGGGTCGATTTTTCCACAGTTCTGACGGTCGGGGTTCAAGTCTCTGCTCCTTGCGCCTCATGCTGAGCTCTTTGTAGCTGCTGCTCCCAACTGGTTTCTGGTGGTCATGACGTCATTACGAGTTTTTACGAGTTCTATGAGCTGCCACGCGCGAAGGCCGTGCCACGCGTGTGGCACGGCACCCAAACCGTGCCTAGCGCTCTCCGCGGAGCGCCGCGTTAACCTCTTCCCGAACCCGGGCCGCAAAGTCCGGATCCTGCATCTTGGCGACGGTGATCTCCTCGATCGCCACACCCGAGGGCTTCGGCGGCTGCTGCGCCGGGTTCTGCCCGCCACCTCGAATCGCAGCGACCTCTTCCACGAGGATCGCGATTTGCTCCGCGCTTAGGCTTTCAACCAAGCCGCGCAGTTTGTTTCTGATTTCCATTTGTCCTATCTCCCTTCTCCGACTAACCGTGAATGGTCTTCGCGGCGCTGACGCGCCCACGTGAGATGATTCACCGCTTGCTTATCCAAATCGTCGGCGTGCTGATGCAGAACGCCGGAGAGCGTTTGGGCAGGATCGAAGACGATGCTGCCTTCGTGCTGCGCCGCCTCCGCCATCATCTCGGTTGTTTTTCGCAACCGATCTTCGGCCACAACGCGCAGGGCGTCGGCCTGGGTGCGGTAGTGCGCCGCGGCCAACTCCAGCGTTTCGATCTCGGCATGAGGTAGCAAGTGCTCCAGCACCTTGCTGTTCGAGGCGGTGACCAGACGGTGCTCCGCATCGAGTTGGGCCAGTTTCTCGAGGCCGTCCGAAGCGCTCCAGGAGCGGCTTTCGGCGCGCGACTCGATCAGCGCGTCCTCGAGTTGCTTGGCGGCCTCACGCCGCGCTTCCGATAGTTCCTTGGCTTGCTGCACCAGGCGGCTCTGCGCCACCTTTAGTTGGGCAACCCGTTTCACTCGACCTTCATATGCCAGACGCGCCGATTCAACAGCAGAACCCGCAAACGCTTCCGTGCAGATCTCGGCGGCGCGCTGGTGCAAATCTTCCATGGACATGACATCCCCTCGCACTTTGAGCTAACCACAGGGTCAAGCAAAGTGCGTTCTACGGTGGGTAGGAACCGTCTTGTTTTCAACGAGAAAGAATTTTTGCGGCGGCGTGAATCAACGAAGGGCCTGCGCCGATGCCTGCGGTGGATGACGTGAAGTGCGAGCTACCCATGATGGATGGCGCGTAGCGCTTGGACGCGTTTTTTCATCGACGACTCGAACGACTGCCTGCCGACCGAGGTTAGTTTGTAGAAGCCCCTCAGCTCTTTTTTCGAAGAGCCGGGCATTCTTTCCGTAGCATCGGCGAACGCCCTTGGAGCGGCTTCCGCGAAGCCGGCGATGGCGCGGAAGTAGCCGTTCTGATTTGGAACTTTTTTGCAGCCTTTGACGAGCGCGTCGAGAATCTCGGCGCGGTCGTCTGTCGTCAGTTGAGGGTAGGTGCCGATGAGCCCGCCCCATTCGTCGAAGAACGGACCTTGCGGCAAGAGCAAGTCGACCGATTGCCGCAGACATTTGATCGGACGCAGCGGATAATGGCGATGGCCCTCCGAGGCAAGCGCTTCGCGATAGAGCCGTGCAGCAATCTGGAATGCGCCGCCGTAGGGCTTGACGTTCTCGTGGGCGAGGCGGGCAAAGCGGGCTTTCGAGGGGGCGAACAGCGCTGCGCGGCCTTCCCAAAAGCTGATCCCTTGATCGAGATCGCCGAGGTTGTGACTGAGGCTGGCGGCGAGCTTCATGGTTTCGATTTCTTGACCGGGCGTGCGAAACGAAGCCAGAAAGCCCGCCGCTTCGCGCGCGAGCTCGGCGTCGATGGCGTCGGCCATTTTTCCCGCGTAGGCGGCGTCATCGAGTTGGAGGAACCGGCCATGCGCACCAGCGGCTACGCTGAGCCATTCCCCGTTGTGGCCGCTGATCGTATTGCCCAGCAGATGTCCTTCGCCGAGGTACCGGCGCGAAACGGCCCGCAGATCCCACTCCGTCCAGCGGAGGACGAAATCGGCCATCGCGCGAAGCTCCTGCGGGTCGCGAGTGCGGCGCCAGATTAGCCCGCGGATCTTCGTATCGACGTCGGTGGGTACAAAGGTTGCGACGGTCGAGTGATGAGCGGCGACGCAGAGATGGAAGTACTCGACAAGGTTCGCCGGATCTTCGGGCTTCGTAAGGAGTTGAATGAATGGCGCTTCGACGGGGCTTCGAAAGTCGAACAGGAAGGGCGCCGTGTTGCGGGCGAGGTCGATAATGGTGCGCGGCGCGATCCAGTCGTGCCAAGCGGTCTGTTCAGGGATCAATCCGTTAGGCTAGCGCGGAATGGCTTTCCGCGGCGTCGCCGATGGAACCTCGATTCCCTGCGGAGTCCGTGCCTGCTCACGATTACGATGGTATAAACGTCTAGTTCCGGAGCGACGCCTTCAGAATGTTCGCGTCCGTACTGTTGTGGCCTCCCACGATGCGCGCAGTGATCGGCACGGGCAGCGACTCGCTGGATCGACGGCTCCACCGTTCGCACGCGCGGCATCAGCGTTTACCTCGCCGATAGCAAGCACACCAACATGGGAAACGTCTGACGTGAAGTCAGACATCCTGATTGAGAACACCCGAGGATCTCAGCGGCAAGGATCGGCAATTCGAGGCGGCGGTTTCGGAGTTGATGAAGCAGATTCAGTAGTTTGCAGGGCCACTTCGGGCGCGAGGCCGGACTGTGTGTGGGGCTCGCGCCCGAAGATTTGACTGAGCGTTTTGAACAGGTCAGGAGCTATCATGCGTATTGTAAAGATATGTCCTAGGCTATTCAATAACATCTTTGTATGTGCTATAGTATATTGATACTATGTTATATGATAGGCTATGAGCTATGCTTAGGATCAAACAAACCAGCCAATCTCGCTCGCGGATCGATCATCGATTCACGGGGATCGCTCCCGCGTCGGCATTCGCGAGTCCGCTTCGCGGATGGATCAAGGCTATTCGCGAAGGCCTTGGAATGTCTTCGGCGCAGCTCGCTTTGCGGCTTGGGATCAAGCAGCCGTCGGTGATTGCGCTTGAGCAATCGGAAGCCAAGGGCTCGATCGAGCTTGCGACGCTGCGCCGCGTTGCCGCCGCGCTCGATTGCACCCTAGTCTACGCGCTGGTGCCGAACCAACCGCTAGAGACCATGGTTCGTGAACGTGCCCGCGAGGTACTGCGCCGGCGACGTGCGCCGATTGAGCATTCGATGCTGCTTGAGGATCAGGCCGTAAACGCAGCCAAAGGGAACCTCGAAGAGAACGAGATCGATGAGTTCCTGCGCGAGACGCGACCCAGCCGCCTGTGGGGCGAGCCATGAGCGGCGGCTTCGCTCTGTTCGGCGGCGCCGAGCCAGACGGAGCCACTCCCCTAGAGCCCCAAGAAGTGCGCGGCCTGATCCCCGCGCACATCGCGTACCGCCATGAGTTGAACGAAGCCGAGCAGGAGAACATCACTCGCGGGCAGCATTGGGCACTGCACTTCGCTATGAATCGGCGTCGCGATCTGCTCACGGAGAAGTTCATTCTGGATCTCCACAAGAAGATGCTCGGCGATGTGTGGCGTTGGGCAGGCAAGTTCCGTACGAGCCAACGGAATATCGGAATCGACTACTGGCTGATTCCCGTTGAACTCCGCAAGCTGGTCGACGACATAAAAGCCTGGATCGAGTTCGCGGCCTACACGCCGGACGAGATCGCGGTCCGCTTTCATCATCGATTGGTGCTGATGCATCCCTTCCCCAATGGCAACGGTCGCCACGCGCGCTTGACGGCTGACCTGTTGGTCATGCAGCAGGGTCGAGAGCGTTTCAGTTGGGGGCGCAAGAGCCTACTGAAGCCGAGCGAGACTCGAAGAGCCTACATTGACGCTCTACGGGCGGCTGACCGGCTGGAGATCGCGCCGTTACTAGCTTTCTCACGAGCGTAGCGGCTATCCTCTGCGTGCAAACAAATGCGTGCAAACAAATGCGTGCAAACAAATGCGTGCAAACAAATGCGTGCAAACAAATGCGTGCAAACAAAATGCGACCAGGCCTCCCGGCCTCGAATAGCAGCGGCGGTGGAAGTTTGATGACATCGATTTTGTCGCAATAGTCTATTCAAACGAATGAAAGATCATCGATCCGAATCATTTCAGCCCGGAAAGTAACGGACTATGAACACAAACAGTACTTCCGCCAAGAAGACCAGGCCCCGGCGCATGTCATCCCAAGGGGTGGAGCGTGCTGCGCAGAGCGACCCAGACGCGCGCCCCCTGACCGAGTCGGACTTCAAGCGAATGGCGCGGACTCCGCCAGCCAAAGTGATCCGCAGAGCCTTGGCGTTGACTCAAGAGGAATTCGCCCTTCGATTCCACATTCCGCTCGGTACGTTGAGAGATTGGGAACAGGGCAGAACGGAGCCGGACCAAGCGACGAGAGCATATCTAACCCTCATCGTGCGCGACGCGGAGCAAGTAAGCCGGATGTTGAACCGAAGCCGGCGCTGCTCGAACCGTAGCAGTGTCTTCCTTCCACGAACAAACACGGGCGTGCTTGGCCCGGGCAAGCTGCGCGAGTCGCCCTTCGCTTTATTGACCGCTGCACTCCCGCTCTACCCGCCCGCCGCCGCCACCTCGAGCACCATCTGCCAGAGCAAGTCGACTCCGTTTTCGATCGCCTTTAGCGAAACGCGCTCATCGTTGCCGTGGGCGCGGCTTTCGTTGTTGTCCTCGGCAAACAGCGGTACTCCGTAGACCGCCATCCCGCGTGCGCGCAAGAACGACCCGGTCGTTGCGCCGCGAGTCATATAAGGAGCCGCGACGTCGCCATTGTTCACTTTCGCAACCGCTCGCTCGATCGCCTTGTAGAGCAGTGTCGTCAGGGGACTCGGATCCGTTGCCGGAATCGGCTGGGTGGCTGCATGCTCGATGGTGATCGTCGGATCGTTCACCGTCTTTTGAAACCGCGCCAGCAAGTCTTCTTTCGTTTCGCCCGGAAGACGCCGCACATCGAGCTGCGCTTCGGCTTCGTTCGGAATCACGTTGATTCTGCGGCCTGCGCGGAGCATCGTCGGAGTCACCGTCGTACGCAGCATCGCTTCGATCTCCGGATCGCGGGCGCGAATCTGGTTGGCGGCGATGCCCGCGGTGATCGGATTTTCAAGCCTCGGAATCAGCGGCGTCAACCAGGCGTATTCGTCGAGCTTGGCCATCTCGCGCAAATACCGCCGCGTAGTTGCGTTGACGCGCACCGGCTGCTCCGCTTCGCAAAGTTTGACGATCGCCTGCGCCAGGTGCAGTACAGGATTATCGGGCCGGGGCAACGACCCATGCGCGGCGACGCCTTTCGCGGTGACGACCATGCGCGTCGGGATTTTTTCCGCCGTCTGGATCTCAAAGACGTGTTGGCCGCCCTTCAGCGTCAGCACATAACCGCCCTCGTTCAAGGCGAATTCCGCATCGATCTTCGACGGCGCATTCTGCAGCAGCCACTGGATTCCGGTGGAGGTGGCTTCTTCGTCGGCTTCAGACAGCAGAATGATGTCGCGGCTGAGCTTAATGCCTCGCCGCTTGATCTCAACGAGAACGGCGAGTTCCGCGGCCAGCAGGCCTTTCGCGTCCTGCGCGCCGCGACCGTAGAGAAATCCATCCTTGATCTCGGCGCCGAAAGGATCCACGGTCCACAGCCGCCGGTCAGCCGGAACCACGTCGGAATGCGCCAGCAGAAGCAGCGGGCGCAGACGCCCGGTGCCCTTCAACCGCGCGACGAAATTCAACCGCTTTGGATCTCCCCCGAGCAGTTCACAGGGAATGCCATTCGCATCGGCCACCTGCTTCAGGTATTCGGCGACCCGCGTTTCACCACCTGGGGGATTCGATGTATTCAGCTTGATCAGGTCGACCAAGTACTGCTGCGCTCGCTCGGAAAGAGTCCGGCTGTCGTCCCCGCCGAATGCCGGCGAGCCGCAGACCAGCGCCGCAAGGGAGCACAGCGCCCCTTGGCGCATCAGGCGACGGATCATGCGAGCGATCGCAACGGGCTTCGTGGACATTCGCGCTTGTTCCTCAAGCCTCTAGCTCAAGCCTCGGGCTCAAGCCGTGGACTCCGGCCACGGACAAGCCCGCCGATCAGGGAGGCTCGATCTTGGCGGCAGCATCTCTATCAATATAGTGGATGCACGGCGAAGAATGGCGGTTCGCTCTACTTGCGCTTCAGCCTTGGCTGCCTGCGGCCTTGCGCCGCGCACGGGCCATCAGCAGCAGCCCCCCGAGTGGAAGCAGCACCATCCCCAGCGTTGACGGCTCCGGCACATTCGACGGCGAAACGCTATCGAACACCGGTGTCGCGCTGAGGAACGAGGTCCGCGCAGGAATCAGATCCAACCGGAACGCGTGCTCAACTCCGTTCCATAATCCCGCTCCAACAATCTGCCCGGCCTCGTTGATGCCGTAGGCCTCCGTCAGGATCCAACCCGGCGTCGCAATCAAGTTGTTCAAGTCCTGCATCTGGCCTCCTCGATACAGGAACGCACGGGTGACGTTTGAGTACGCGGTCCAGGAGTGGCCAACGACGTCGCCTGCACGGTTGATGCCGTAGGCGTAGCTCGATCCACCGCCGAGCGTCCCGAGATCCCTGGTCACACCCTTGGCCGTCAGGAAGGCGTGCACGTATCCGCTAGGTACCTGCGCGCTGCCTACCACCTGGCCGGCGTCATTGACAGCCATTGCATAGCTGTTTCGGCCGCCCAGATCTCCGATTGCCGCTAGCCCCGTTTGCTGTGCCCACAGGAAAGCTTGAAACGATCCGTTCGCCCGCATCGCATAGCCTGCTACTTGGCCGTTGTTGTTGACGGAGTAGCCCGCCGACCACGTCCCGCCGCCCAGCGTCCCGAGGTCGAGCATCGCACCGTTGGCGTAGAGAAACGCGCGGCCTCCCGCCGATCCGGTGACTTGCCCGGCATCGTTGATCGCCATGCCATAGGAGTCGCCACCGCCGACGCTGGACGCCACTCCGTTCTGCCAAACCGTGGCCTGCGCGCCTCCGTTCGCGTACACAGTCCCAACCACAACGGCCCCGTTATTGATCCCCGACGCTGCGGCATCCGCTGTTCCCGAGGGCAGCACCTGCGGAACAATACCGAAGCTTGAGAACGCGTACCGCGACCCGTATACGTCCGTCGACACGCCCACCGCCTGGCCCGCATTGTTGATTCCGCGGGCCGAGGCGGTGGGTCCTCCCAGTGTGCCGAGGTCTTGCACGGTGTAAATAGGGGCGGCGTGCGCAACGGCCGCCGCGGAGAAGGCGCAAGCAAGCATCCAATTCCGAATGTTCATCGTGTAATAAATTTGCCAGCTTGTCTCGAACGGAACCAGGAACCGGTAGGTCCAAATTCGTGAAGTACCAGTGAGCCATGCACCCCGGAACCGGCGAGGAAATATGCCGGCCTTGAAGTGCGGGCTAGGCCTCGAAGGCCACTCCTGACGCAACAGATCTTTCTGCTACAGTGTGAGGGCCTTGCCCGACCACGCACCCTCTCCGCCGCCATCTGACGCCACCTCCGCGAGCCAGAACCAAGTCCGCATGTGGCGCGGACTCGCTTTCCTCGTCCTCGTCTACCTCTTTGTCATCTATGTGATTCCGAAGCCCGCCTCCGTCAAGCCGGAGGGCTGGCGCCTCACCGGAATCTTCGTGGCGACCATCGTCGGATCCATTACCCAACCGATACCTGGGGGCGCGCTCGTTCTGCTCGCGGTGACGCTAACCGCCGCCTCGGGAACGCTCAAAATCGGCGAAGCTCTCGCCGGGTACGCCGACCCATCTGTCTGGCTGGTGATTGCCGCATTCATGATCTCGCGTGCCCTCATCGATACGGGGTTGGCGCGCCGCATCGCCTTGCAGTTCGTGCGGCGGTTCGGGAAGAGTTCGCTCGGTGTCAGCTATTCCCTGGCGCTGTCGGATATGGTGCTGGCCGCCATGATTCCATCAAACGGCGCGCGGTCCGGCGGAGTTATTATGCCGATCGCCCGCTCGATCGCGGAGCTGTATGGATCGTCTCCGGGGGCCACCTCAGGTCTACTGGGATGCTTCCTGATGACCGCCGTTTACCAAAGCATTTGCGTCACAACCGCGATGTTCTATACCGGCCAGGCGAGCAACCCGCTGGCGGCAAAGATCGCCGGCGACTTCGGGTTTCAAGTGACTTGGGCGAGTTGGTTCGTCGCCGGCCTGGTCCCCGGCCTCTGCTCCCTGGCTGCCATCCCGTGGGTGGTCATGAAAATGAATCCGCCCACCATCCGCCGCACGCCGGAGGCCGCCGCATTCGCGGTCCGGCTGCTGGGCGAGATGGGACCGATGCGCAGGAAGGAAAAGATCGCGACGGCGGTGTTCCTGCTCGTCGCTACTCTTTGGATGACCTCCAGTACGCGATACGGCGTCGACATCACGGTCACCGCTTTGTTCGGAGGGATCCTATTGATTGCCACCGGAGTTCTCTCCTGGGAAGACGTCAAGAACGAACGCACCGGCTGGGACATCTTCGTCTGGTACGGCGGCTTTCTGCGCATGGGCAAGGCGTTGAACGATTTCGGCGTCACCAAGGCCTTCGCGGAAAACGTGGGATCCACGTTCTCCTCCTTCGGCTGGATCGGCCTCTTCGCAATTGCGCTCATCATCTACTTCTACGCCCACTACGGATTCGCGAGCATCACCGCGCACTTGCTCTCCATGTTTCCCCCGTTCCTCGCGGTGTTGCTCGTCAAAGGCGCGCCGATTGGCCTGCTGGTGTATGCCTTTGCGTGCTTCGCCAATCTCTCCGCGGGTCTCACGAACTATGGGACTACCCCGTCGCCGATCTATTACGCGCAGGGCTACGTATCGCTGGCGCAATGGTGGAAAGTTGGCTTCGTCATATCCCTGGTGAACCTCGCCATTTGGTCCACTGTCGGCTTCGCCTGGTGGCATGTACTCGGCATCTGGTAGCAGCGCCGTCCGGCCCTGCTAGCGCCGAGGCGCGTCTCCGTGAGAACCTGAGAAGTTAGTGAGCCCCGCTCTCAACATCGACGCCCTTTCTTCGAGCCAAGGAATTGGCTGCGTCATTGTAAATCCGCAATCGGCCGACCTGATTGACGGAGTCCAGGTCGCGCCCGTCCAACTTTGGCCAGACGATCGTGGCTACTTCATGGAGCTTTTGCGGGTTGGGCAAGGCTTGGCCGCCCACTTCCCGCCCGAATCTACCCAGATGTCCGCGGCGCTTAGTTACCCGGGTACGATCAAGGCGTTCCATTTTCACCAGCACCAGACCGATCTGTGGGCGGTTACGTCCGGCATGTTCCAGGTGGCGCTAGTGGACCTGCGCCCCGATTCGCCGACCTTCGGCGCACGCAACACGATGTACGTTGGTACGCTGCGTCCTTGGCAGATCCTGATTCCGCCGGGCGTCGGGCACGGCTACAAGGTGATCGGCGATCAGGCCGCGATGCTCGTGTACGTGACCGATCGCTACTACAATCCGCAGGATGAGGGCCGCATCGCCTATAACGACCCCCGGATCAATTACGACTGGGAGCTGCAATACAAGTGACCTATCTCGTCACGGGCGCCGCGGGCTTTATCGGTTCCGCGTTTGTCCGCCTCGTGCTTGCTACCGACACATCGGCGCGCGTCGTAAACATCGACAAACTCACCTACGCCGGAAATCTGGAGAACCTCGAATCCGTCGCCGCGGATCCTCGCTACCGTTTCGTCCACGCCGACATTTGCGACGCCCCTGCGGTCGGTCGAATCTTCGACGAAGAGAAGCCGGATACCATCGTTCACTTCGCCGCCGAGTCGCACGTCGACCGCAGCATTCTCTCGCCCGAGCCCGTTTTCGAAACCAATCTACGCGGCACCTTCACGCTGCTCGAAGCCGCGCGTCTGCATAAGACGCCGCGCTTCCAACACGTCTCGACCGACGAAGTCTACGGCAGCATCGACGCGCCGCACGAAGCCGACGAATCCTATCCGTTGATCGCCTCCAGCCCGTATTCGGCAGCAAAGGCCGGGTCCGATCTGCTGGCTCTTTCCTACTACAAGACCTACAAGATGCCGGTGACGGTCACGCGGGCGTCGAACAATTACGGGCCGTATCAATTTCCGGAAAAGCTGATCCCGCTGATGATCTCGAACGCCATCGCGGACAAGCCGCTGCCGATCTACGGCGACGGACAGCAGATTCGCGACTGGCTGTATGTCGACGACCATTGCCGCGCAATTCTCGCGGTCCTCGACAAGGGCCGCAATGGTGAGGTTTATAACATCGGAGGCAGCCGCTCGCTGGCGAACCTCGATGTCGTGAAGCGCATCCTCGCGACGCTCGACAAGCCCGAGAGTCTCATGATCACGGTCACCGATCGCCCTGGCCACGATCGCCGCTACGCGTTGTCGTCGGCGAAAGTCATGCGCGAAACGGGCTGGAAGCCGCAAGCCGACTTCGAAGCGGGCCTACGCGACACGATTGCCTGGTATCAGGCACACTCCGCCTGGGTGGCTCGCGTACAGAGCGGCGCGTATCGCAGTTATTACGAGCAGAACTACGGCGCGCGCTAGTCCCGTAGGAGTCAGTGGTGAGCGACTACCGTGGGCACTCGCTTCGATCCGAATCACGCGATCCGCATGACCGGGTGCAGTGCGTCGAACAACCTGCTTACGATATCCAAGCAGCATTCTCCTCAGAGTGTCCGCGACCTTCTTGCATAAAAATCCTGCGCCACCCACCGTCGTGGGCGTTTCGTGGGCCGTGCTTCTCTTGTAATGTTTTTCGCTAACGCATGTATTATACGCGGATTGTTCCGTATCCTGCTCCAACGGAGGCAGTTACGTGCGGCAACAATTACCCCGAGGGCTGACATGCAAGGCGTCGTTTCAGTCCACCCAGAGGACCACCAGAGTGGACCCTTGCTCGCGCCACGTGTTGCGCAGTGCGCTCGTAGGGAAGAAGAAACACAATCGATCCCGGTAGCGCGCGCGGCACTTGTCGATGGTGCGCTTAATGTCGGATTTGCCGGTTTCGATTCCCGCGACCGCTAGGAATATAGTCGCTTCTCAGGACCTGCCAAGAACCACTCGATACAGCGGTTCAGATCATCGGTCCAATACTCGTCCGGACGGTCCGGAACGGGCTGAAAAGTCTCGATCAACTCCGGTTGTTTCTTGCTCGGCAATAGCCAACGGCCAACGGTGAATAGGAAGCGGTTCCAATCTCCTGTCGACGGGTGAAGGTTTACCGCCAGAACGTCAAAATCGCCGTAACGGTAGGGGCGAGTTTTCTAGCCTTTCTTCTCGCCGCTTCTGGTCTTTTGAACTTCGACGACGTGGATCCTGCCAGGAGGGCAGTTCAGAGCGGCACGTGAGCGCGCTGCATACTCTTTGGGGACACCCTTCTCCCTACGCTGCAACTTGACCTGAATCCGTACGCGAACAGCATCCTTCTCAAGAAGAAAGTCATAGGCCTGATCGCCGAGAATCGACAGCGTTCCATCCCGCTAACGTCAGCTTCGGAAGAATGATCTCTCCGAAAGTCGCCTCTGCGAGAATGCCCCGAATGCCGCGCAGGGTAAGATCCGTCGAACGCGCGATTGCCGTCAGGATGGCCTCTGCCGTCGTCGCCCATTCCTCCTCTAACGGGTGAAGTGGAACCTGTTGCCGCAAATACTTGAGCACGAGACGTCGTTCTTCCTCGCTCGACCGGTCGATTAATTCGCATATTTCGTCCGTCAATTTGCTCATTTAGGACGTCTTCCAGCAGGCTCCGGCGTGAACTCTTCCACTTCCTTGCGACGGACAAGTACCCGACCTCCGATCGCTAGGACTGACAGTCGCCCCTTCTTCACCAGAAGCGCGATAGCCTGCCGCGATACGCTGCGGAGCCTAGCGGCTTCGGCCTGGGATATCCACTCGGTCGCGTCGCGGAAATGGGTTGACATTGTCAATCAATTATGCTAAGGTCGGATCATAGATAATTATAGCGACGAGAATGGAGCTTGATAGCAGTTCATGCCAGGAAACCGCGCACACACCGAAGTGAATGCAGCCGATGTGAGTGCGTTGCTTGCTCGGGAACCCCTTTACCGAACAACCCACGGGGCAGCGTTCCTTGGCGATTCACAGGAACTATTAGCCCGCGTCCCCACGGGCAGCGTGAACCTCGTTTTCACCTCGCCGCCGTACGCCCTCCACTTCAAGAAGGAGTACGGTAACGCCCACAAGCGCGACTACGTGCGGTGGTTCATTCCATTTGCTACTCAAATTCTGCGTGTCTTGAAAGACGATGGAAGCTTCGTGCTGAACATCGGAGGCAGCTACAACGAAGGGACGCCAACTCGCTCGTTGTACCACTTCCATTTGCTGATCGCACTCGTCGAAGAAGTCGGGTTCCATCTCGCGCAGGAGTGTTTTTGGTACAACCCCGCAAAAATGCCCATGCCGGCCGAATGGGTAACGGTGCGGCGGATACGCATCAAGGACTCCGTGGAGTACGTTTGGTGGCTATCAAAGACACCTTGGCCGAAGGCGAGCAATTCGCGGGTACTCAAGGAATACAGTCCCGACATGATCCGATTGAGCCGCCGTGGAGTCAAGCCCACAGTACGTCCTTCGGGGCACGTGATTCGGAATTCGTTCGACAAGGTTGACGCTGGTGGCGCGATCCCTCCTAACGTTATCGAGGACGGGATACTAGAAGAACTAGGGCTGCCAGTTCCAGAGGCGATGCTGAAGTTCGGCAACAATGCCGCAAATGATGACTATGCAAAGCGAAGTAAAGAACTAGGCCTCAAAATGCATCCCGCTCGGTTCCCCTCGGCGCTGCCAGAGTTCTTTATCAAACTGCTGACCGACGAGGGCGATACCGTCATAGACCCGTTTGCTGGATCGAATACGACAGGCTTGGTGGCAGAAGGTCTTCGACGCCGGTGGATAGCGATGGAGCGTGTTTCCGAATACCTCGAAGCCAGCAAGGTGCGGTTCGAGCGGTCGTCCACGCCAGAGACAAAGCAGAACGGGCGGGCGCAAGCCGAATTATTCTAACCTACCATCGCTTGAGCGCATCATCGGCCACTGACACCCAGTTGTTGTTCCGTCGTAGCGTTGCCGCCCTTCCCTGGCAAAGACGACAAACGAGCAGGGAGTGCCCTTTTGCGTCTAACACTAGTGCACGATGAGTCCGGGCATGCGTTTGGCGATCAGCGTCCCGTTGATGGTACCGGCTTGGTGTGCACTCTCCCCTGTCAGGGTTTTTGTGGGGTGTTGGCGGGTGACATCGAGTTTCTTGCGGAGACTTGAAGCAGCGGAGTGCGCAAGTTTACGCGGTGATCCGGTACGTGTGTTCCCCGGCAGGATTCTTTGCCGCTGTGACGGTGAGGCCGAGTTTTTTGCGGAGTGTGCCGCTGATGAATCCTCGGACGCTGTGTGCTTGCCAGCCGGTTGCGGTGATGAGGTCGGCGAGGGTGGCTCCATCAGGTTGTCGGAGCAGCGCGATGACAGCGTCCTTTTTCGACGTCGGCGTGACCGGCGGTGTGGGCTTGGTTGCGCGTTTGCGTGTCCGTCCGCTAGCGGAGCGCGTTCACGGGGTCGATTCTAGTCGCCCGCCGAGCGGGTCCATAACACGCTCCCAACGCGATGCCCAGCAGGAGAGCGGTCACGGCAACGTAAGTGACCCAGTCCGTGCCCGGCGTCTCGAAGAGCAGTTGCGACACATAACGGCTGAGCGCAACAGCTCCAACAAGGCCGAGAATCGCTCCCAGCGCGACGAACTTCAGACCCTGGCCGATCACCAGCGTGAGTACTTCCGCCGGGCGCGCGCCGAGCGCCATCCGGATCCCGATCTCCTGCGTTCGTTGTTCGACAAAATACCCAACAACGCCGTAGAGGCCCACGGCGGCGAGGACCATCGCCAGCACCGCAAACCCAATGAGAAGGCCCGTCTGAAAGCGCGTCTGGGACACCGAAGCGCTCATCCAATCGGCCATCGGCTTCATGTCGGTAACCGCCTGCGTCGGCGCCATCTGCCGAATAATTCCGATTGCAGACGCAGCGTAGGCTTGCGGCTCGCCTGTCGTTTTCAGCACCAATGTCATAAAGGGGATCGGCAAGTGCGGCTGCGGGTAATAGACCATGGGTCGCACCTCGCCATCGAAGCCGGCATACTTCACGTCCCCCACGACACCGATGATCTCGCCAGGCGTGGTGTCGCCCATTCTCACCACCAACTGCTTCCCGAGCGGATCCTCGCTCGCGAAGATCTGCTTCGCCATCGCCTCATTCACCACGAACTTGCGTGGTGCGTCGGCGCGGTAGTCGCCGGAGTCGAAATTGCGGCCGCGCCGGAACGGCACAGCCATGGCGTGGAAGAAATCCGGATGCACGACGCGGACGTCGGTTGTTAAGCCCTGGCCTGGCGGAAGCGGCGGGCGGCCGACCACCGTAAAGCCGGTAGCGGCACCGGGCCCGGAGAAGGGGAGGAAGGTGATTCCGCTCGCCTCGCGGACGCCCGGGATCCGCTTCAGACGTTCGATAACTTCAGAGTAGAACGCGACTGTTTGCTCGGGCGTCGACGGCGTCTTTGGCGAGACGTTGAACGTCAGAACGTTCGCTGCGTCGAAGCCCGGGTCCACCGAGATCATGCGAGTGAAGCTCCTCAACATCAGCCCGGCGCCAATCAACAAAATCAGGCAGAGCGCGGTCTCGGCAACGATCAACGCACCGCGAAGCCGGTTCCCGGCCCGCGAACTCGAGCCTCTCCCGGAGTCCTTCAACGCCGCGCTGACATCTTCGCGCGCAGCCGCCAACGCCGGCGCAAGTCCGAACAGCAAGCTGGCCGCCAGCGTTGCGGCCGCGCAATAGGCAACCGTAGTCCAGTCGAGCCGCGCGGCGCTAAGCCGGTAGACGTTCGCGGGCCCGAATAGCTTGATGAGATGGAGAGTCCAGTAGCCGAGCAGGACTCCAAGCGCACCTCCAAGAACCGCCAGCGTCAAGCTCTCGACAAGGAACTGGCGAATCAGGCGACCCCGGGCCGCTCCAAGAGCCGCGCGGATCGCGATCTCCTTTTCGCGCGCGGCGGCTCGCGCCAGCAGTAGATTCGCGACGTTGGCGCAGGCGATCAGTAACACAAAGCCTACGGCGCCCAGCAGGATCATCAGCGGTGTGCGAACGGGTCCGGCGAACTGCTCGTGCAGCGGCACGACATTGATGCCCCAACCTTTGTCGAAGTCGGGATACTGCTGCTCAAGGCGCTGGGCGATGCCGGAGAGTTCAGTTTGCGCCTGCGTTGGCGATACTCCGGGAGCGAGGCGCGCGATCACGCGCAGGAAGCGGCCGAAGTTCTTGCGGTAGTCGATGCCGGGCCGGAAGAAACCAGTAGTCCACAAATCGACAGGCGTGCCGAGGACGGCGAAGTCGGCGGACAGGACTCCGATGACAGTAACCGCGCGTTCGTCGAGTTGTATGGTTCGCCCCATGATATTGGGGTCGGCGTTGAACTTCCGCGACCACAGCGCATGGCTGAGAACCGTGACCGGCGCAGCGCCGCCGCGGTCGTCGTCCACGGTGAAAACGCGGCCGAGGATAGGTCGCGCCCCGAGCATCGGGAAGAAAGAAGCTTCGACGATCTCCTGCCGGAGCTGCTCGGGTTCCGCGGTGATAAGGTTCACGCGGACGCCAATCACAGACGAAGCCTCAACGACAGACTTGCTTTGCGCCTTCCAGTCCAGGTAATTGCCCGGGTTGACGACGTTCTGCTTCCGCCCGCGTTGGAAGTTGTGCTCCCAGATCATTACCAGAGACTCGGGGTCTTTGAAGGCCAGTGGCCGAAGCACAACGCTGTTGACCACGCTGAAGATGGCCGTGTTCGCGCCGATGCCGAGCGCGATGGCCAGGATCGCAGTGACAGCAAAGGCCGGACTCCGGCGAAGTTGGCGAAAGCTGTAAATAAAGTCGCGCATGGAATCTCCGTCGATGACGTTAGATGAACAGAAACGCCGGGTGCTCGATCCCGGTGATGTGGTTTACAATGCGTTCGCAGAGGCGCATTCCGGCGTCGCCGTTGGTGAACACAAAGACTCCGGTTTCGGCAATCGGGTCGATCAGGACGAAGTTCTTGTAGCCACCGTTGTCGCCCCATTGCCAGAGGTATTCGCGTCCGCCGGCGCGCTCGATGCCCCAGCCCAGGCCCCAGCCAAGATTCTCGCGAATCTTGATTTGCTGCTTTCGGTAGTCCGGATTCTTGACGGCGGCAAGCACAAAGCGGGCGTAGTCGGGCCCTGTGGTGCAGAGGGAGGCGGCGGCGTTGGGCGTCATCCAGTTGGGAAGTTTGGGCTGGTTGGCCTTTTCCTGCAGGATCTCGAGATCCTCGTAGCGCCACTTGTTCACGGGCTTGTCGAGCTGTTTAGCGACTTCCCAGAACTTCTTCTGGCGTGTAGTGTCGTTGACGTTGCCGCGGCGGTCGTGGCCTGTTGCCATTTGCGATTCGCGCTCGGGGAGGCGCATAACGCTGGAGTTGGTCATGCCGAGCGGATCGAAGATGCGCTGCTGGAGCAGTTCGCCGTACGCCGTGTCCACGATCTTTTCCATGACGCGGGCGAGGTAGACGTAGCCTTCGCCTGAGTAGTTCCACTTGGAGCCGGGTTCCCAGGCGGGGACTAGCGTGGCGCCTTTTTCGAAACGCCAGTTGGGAAATCCCGAACAGTGGCTGAGGACGTGGCGGGCGGTGACGGTTTTGGCTTTGGGGTCGGTAAGGGCGTCGAGGTAATCGTTGAGAGGCTTGTCAAAATCGAGCTTGCCTTCCTTGTGGAGCGCATGGGCCACGTAGGCCGTTAGCTGCTTGGTGAGTGAAGCCGCCTCAAAGATGGTCTCTTTATGGATCGGTTGTTTGGTGTCGGCGTTTTTGACGCCGAAGCCGTGCTCGGCGCCGACCTTGCCGCGTTCGATCGACGTGACCCAGACTCCGGGAACGGGGCCGACTTCCATCCATGTGGAGATGTCTTTGAGGAGGGTGTCTTTGGGCGGCTTGGCTGCGAAGGCAGGAGCGGCGAGGGTGGCGGCGAGGAAGGTTCGGCGGCGCATGGGGTGCTCCATGGTTATACGGCGTTCGCCAGCAGAGGTATCTCAGCAAAGTGATGAAAGGGCAATATTGTCGGAAGGCTAAGATTCAGAGGAATGCAACCGTTTTTGGTACCATAATGGTTGCATGGCGACAATCACCGTAAAGAACATTCCCGACGACATCTACGCGAGAATCAAGGAGGACGCAAAGAATCATCATCGTAGCGTCAACTCTTACGTTATCGAACTACTGGAAAACAAAGCCAAGCTCGTAATTCCGGAGAGATCCAGGCCCGAGATTCTCCAAGCCATGCGCAAGCTGAGAGAAGAGATCGGCCCGATGCCGTACAGTCTCGTCGATTCGCTGCGCCAAATTAGAGACGGCGAAGACGATGATTAGCCAACAGACGTTCGTTGTCGATACCAGCGTTTTTGTGAAATGCCTTGCCAACGAAAATCAAACGGGCGATGCGGAGGCGTTGGTTGCCCTTGCGAACGAGAGCAGAATCCGGCTCGTCGCCCCTCACTTTATGCAAATGGAAGTCCTGAACGTAGTGGCTCGCGAGGTGCACCGGGGCAAATTTACCAAAGACCAGGCGCGTAGGGCAGGGGCGATCCTTCAATCTTCTCTCATTGAATCCATTCCCGATGAGACGCTCGTGGCCCAGGCCTTCGAACTCTCGCTCGCGCATCAGCAGGCCGTGTACGATTGCTTGTATCTTTCGCTCGCGCTGCAGCTTGGCTGTCCCCTCGTTACCGCAGACCAGCGATTTTTCACGGGTGTCCACAGGGCTTTCCCTATGGTTTACGCCCTTGGCTCCAGGATTCCGGGCTTATCGATTTCGGTTTAGAGCATTTTCAGGCATTCCGTACTCCGCAGCCGAGGCGCAAGCGTAAGGTCGCGGGTTCTAAATCTGTGCTTGAAGGAATACGAAAACCCTGAGAATGCGATCGCCACCGCCCCCTATACGGAAACCCGTTCGTTGTCGATAACTAACAATGAAGGTAACTACACCGAAGCCCCTCAGTGCGTCCGTCCACTTCGCGCTCAAAGGATTCATCACGCTCGCCCTCACGACAAGCGCGCTCTGGATCCTGCTGAATTTCTACCCGGGTTTGGCCATCTTGCCGTGGGCCGTTCGCGCGCAGAGCAGTCCGTTTTGTTCCGCCTGGAAAGCCGTGCAAGACGTCTCCGTCAAGCTGGAACAGAGCGAGCTGCAAAAAGAGATTCACGCCAAAACCCGCCTGGTCCGGAAAGAGGGCGGCTACAAGTTATGGGCGACACCAAACGGCGAGTTCTGGGTGCCGAATACCAGCGACGAAATCATTGAAGTCCTTCTGGCGCAACAGAAACGCAAGATCTATGGCGACGCCGCGACTGGCGGTGTGAAGGCCGGCGACATCGTGCTCGACGGCGGCGCCCACGTCGGAACCTACATCCGAACTGCGCTCGACGCCGGTGCCGCGAAGATTATCGCCATTGAGCCGTCGCCCGAGGCCATCGAGTGCTTGCGTCGCAACTTTGTCCAGGAGATCGCTTCCGGCCGCGTCGTAATCTATCCCAAGGGAATCTGGGATGAAGAGAAGCGCTTGGTCTTCTACTCAAACGGCAACGGGGCCGCCGGTGACAGCTTCCTCGAACACGGACCGGATTCGAAAATCATCGCCGACATTCCGGTGACTACCGTCGACAAGATCGTAACCGAGCTCGGCCTCAGCCGCGTTGACATAATCAAGGCCGATATCAAAGGCGCCGGAACGCGCATGGTGATCGGCGCCTCGAATACCATTCGGAACTTCCATCCGCGCATCATCGTCTCGGTGGAAGAAGCGCCAGAAGACCCGCTCGCCATCAAGGCCGCCGTCCTGCAGATAGCGCCAACCTACAAATTTCGCTGTGGACCTTGCCTGTTTACAGGCGACGAAATCCGCAACGACACCATCTTCTTCCAATAGCTGGCGGGCCGGGCGCAAACTGGCAGCCTACAGATTGCGCTTCAGGAATGAACAGATGTGATAGCCGTCCATGAACTTGAACGGCGTCTCGCCCACCGTATAGTGGCCGCACGGCAGCACGACGACTTTGTGATCGAGATTGAGAGACCGCGCCTGTAGGATCACTTGCTCGGAGTACTTTACCGGGAAGGTTGTATCGTACTTCGCGTAGATGAAGAGGGTCTTCTTATTCTTGTGCGCCGCGTAGTTGTCGAAATGATGCGGCGGACTCACCGCCAGCCATGCATCGCGCAACCGCTCGATGGTGATGCTCTTTTCGATGCCTTTGCGGATGTGCTGCGTGGAAAGCCCCTCCCACACGACGTCGGCAAAGTAGGTGGAGCAGTGGTTGAAGACGTTCACGCCGATGCGTGTATCGTAGGCGCTTGCCAGAAACGCGTAGCAGGACCCGAGGCTGGTGCCGCAGATGCCGACGCGCTCGAAGCCCTGCGAGTAGAGCCAGTCGACGGCGCTGCGCACGTCAATGACGGCTTGTCGGGTGGCATCGATTGTACGGCCGACGTTCGAGGAAACGGCGTAATCCGCGCGCCGGAGTTCGGGCGGCATGCGGTAATCGTGATACGGCAGGCTGAGGCGCAGGGCGGACATGCCGAGCTTGGACATGCCCTTACAAAGTGCCCCATGCTGGCCGAGGCTGGCGTTCCAGTGCGGCAGTACGATTACGGCAACGCGTTTGCGACCGGGCTTGTCGGCGGCCGGATACCACTGGGCGTGTACGAGGTTGTTCTCGGGATACGGTGTTTCGACGGCGGAAGTAAACCGGAGCAGCGCCGGTTCGGTTTCCGTCGCAGGCTGCAGCCGGAAGTCGGCGGGCACATCGTAGGAGAAGAACTCCACCGGATGCTCAACCGCCAGGCGGTTCATGATCTTGATGTAGGTTTCGTCGTCGTCACCGTTGCGGGTGTGACGCTTCGAGGTCGGCCAACGCTCCGCCCACTCCGCGCCCCAGTCGAATTCGCGCACCACGCGATCGGTCGACCGGAAGCAGAGCTTGTTTTCCCAATCCGTTATCCAGCGTGCGTAAAGACCCATGGTTTAGAAAAAAAGGCAGCGCGCGAGCGCGAAGCCTACCTCCAGGGTATAGAAGCCGCGCCCCGCTCCGCTAGCGGCTGTCTGCCAATGGACGAAATTCGCGGTTATTTGCGCGCTTTGGGGGGGTGATTGAGAATGGTGCCGGCGATGTGGATGTCTTCGGCGCGCAGTTGTTCCAGTAACTTGGCCATCTCGTCGGGGCGGGTGACGCCGCTGCGGGCCACGGCGATGGTGCCGTCGGAGAGCCGCCCGAGAATCCGGGCGTCCGGGCTTCCGGTCGCGTCCGGCGTATCGATGATGACCGCGTGGAACTCCAAACGGAAGCGCAACAAGAGCTCGTGCAGCCGGTCCAGGTAGCGCATCGAGGAGATGTTCGCGCGGCCCACACCCGCGGGCAAGAGGTAGAGACCGGGAACGTCGGTCTCCACGGCCAACGAGTCGAAGGGGTATTCGTCGATCGGGTCGGGCTCGGCTAAGACGTCCGCAAAACCCCAGTCGTTCGAGAGCGAGAACATGCTGTGCAGCCGCGGTTCGCGGACGTTGCCGTCGAGCATCAGAACGCGGCGGTTCGTGTTCGCTAATGCAATGGCGAGATTGGCCGCGACTGTCGTTTTCCCATCACCAGCGCCCGCGCTGGTGATGGTCAATACACGCGGCTTTCGCTGTCCGGCGCCGCTTAACCAGAGGGAAGCGAGCGCGGAACGGAATGCCTCATCCACGGCCTCGGAATCGGCGGGATTGCTTTGATCGGGAATCTCGCCGAGGGTGGTTGCGCCGCACGCTTCCGCCATGCCGTCTCCATCGCGCAGTGTCGGCGTCGCCTGTTCGAGCCAGAGAACGAAGCCGATCGCACCCAGCATGCCCATCAACAAGCCCAAGCTTAAATTTCTCGGCCAGCCGCGCGGCTGCGAGCGTTCGAGTGGGATGCCGGCCGTCTGAATCAGGCCAATCTCGCCGGCACGGATGGTGCTTGCCGTGCGCGCTTGTTGCAACCGTTCAAACGTCGCCTGATAGATCTTTCGCGCCGCCTCGGCGTCTTCCCGCAGCGCGCTGAAGCGGACGCCGGCCACCGACTGCACACCCGCCGATTTCTCCGCCTGCTCGACGGCGTCGACCAAAACGTGTTCGCGCGCCGTTGCCGCCTGGTAGGCCTCTTTCGCCCGCCGCGCTTCGGGGTGATCGGCGTCGACCTTCTGTAACGACGCGACGTAGGTGTTCTGCAGAACTTCCCGCTGCGATCGGGCGATCGCCAGCTCTTCGCGCAACTCCAACGACCTCTTGGCATCGCCTGCCGGGGCGCGCAGCGTCGCCGCCGGACCCGCCGAACGCGCATAACTTTCGAGTGTCTGTTGCGTCTTACTGGTTCTCTCCTGCAGTTCCGCCAGTTGGGGCGCCAGCAACTGCGTAGTTCGCGCGGCCCCTAATCCGCCGGTAAGGGCCTTGGGATGACCGGTAGTGAGGGAAGCGGGGCGATCAGATATTGGAATGGGCGGCTGTTTTGAAAAGGTGGGGGAA
>JAYVTO010000056.1:0-32570 GCA_043788745.1 Acidobacteriaceae bacterium | reverse complement strand
TGGGAGGGTGATGCGCCTCGCGGACGAGTCGAGCGTTTTCGAGTGACAGAACGAAGCCCCCCGGTTCCGGTGTTGTTCTGAAAGCTTCGCTCCCCTGACACGCGCCGCAGTTGCTATTCTCCCGCGGCGGCAGACTGGTCGCGGTCTGAAGACAAGCAAGTGATGGGCGCTCGCTTACGGTCGGGGTTTTTATTGTTTAGTACGCGCGACCTTACGGTCGCGCCTCGGGGTACGCGCGACGTTACGGTCGCGCCTCGGGCACGGGCGACGTTAGGATCGCGCCTTGGGGTACGGGCGACGTTACGGTCGCGGTTCGGTGCTATCGGTGCTTTACGCCGAATCGCGACCACAGGGAGGCGGATTGCCAAGTCTCAGGACAAGCGCCGCACCGCACTAAGCCTTCAAGGCGCGGCAGATCCGGCCGAGGAATTCGTTGTCGAACGAACTCATGGCTCCGTTGCTTTCTTTGCCTGCAGTGTCTCCGTGTCGGGTTACAACAAGGTCGAGGCTGGGGACGACGTAGATCTTCTTATCCATGGCTCCCAGGGCGGCGAAGGTGTCGCGGGGGCAATCGGGCATGAAGCGACGGGGATTCGGCTTCTGGACCGGCGCGATGTAGCTGTTACCACTATTGACCCACCAGAGATAGCCGTAGCCCTCGTTGAGCGACTGCGACTGGGTGGTGGCTTCTTTCATGTATTTCGCGCTTACGAGTTGCTTGCCGTTCCACTCGCCTTGGTGGAGGGCGAAGAGGCCGAAGCGGGCCATGTCGCGGAGGGAGGCTCGCATCCAGAAGTAATTAACTCCGGGCTTGCCGTTGCCGACCGGGGCGCTGTCCCACTTGGAGTTCGCCATTCCGAGCGGCGTCCAGAGTTTGCGCGCGGTGTAGGCGCTGATCTGTTCGCCTGTTGCCGCTTCCAGGAGCTTGATGAGCATGCGATAGGCCGGCGTGTGATAGATCCACTTCTCGCCGGGCTTGGCTTCCTGCCCGGCTTCGATCATCTGGATGTACTGGTCGACGCCGGGTCCGGGCTGGCCGCGCATGGCTCCGGCGAGTCCCGAGGTCATGGTTAGGAGATGGCGGAACAGAATGGCTTCTTTGGGCGTGCCTTTCCAGGCGGGGATGAAGTCTGCGACGGGCTGGTCGATGCCTTTCAGTTTCTTGTCGTCGATGGCCATCCCTATGAGGGTGGCAGTAACGCTCTTGGCGGAGGAAAAAATAGGCTGCGCGGTTTCCGCGGTCCAGTCGCGCCAGTACTTCTCGGCGAGAATGCGCCCGTGCCGCAGGATGACAACGCCAGTCGACATTCGGTCGCCCGCGTACTGCAACGCCTCGTCAATCGCCGCGGCGTCGGCACCGGCTTCCTTGTGTGTGAGCTTGTCCCAGGCGGATGCCGAGGGGAAGTAGGGCTTCGGCGCGGCGAGCGCGGCGGCAGGGAGGGCGAGAGTGGAGAGAAAGAGGTCGCGGCGTGTCATGGGATAGAGGGTCGCTTTCGAGACGCGTCCACAGTATACAATCGAGCGCATGCGATTCTGTCTGTTGTTGAGTTGCCTTGCCGCGCTGTTCTCATTGAATGCTTTTGCGCAGCCTGGGAAAATGAAGATCCACATCTCGGTGGATATGGAAGGCATCGCGGGCGTGGTGACCAACGATCAGTTGGGGCCCGGCTCGTTTGAGTACGAACGATTCCGAAACTTCATGACAAAGGAAGCAGTGGCTGCCGTGAACGGGGCGAAGGCGGCAGGTGCCACGGAGATCGTGGTTGCGGATGCGCATGGCAACGGCGAGAACCTGTTGATCGAGCAATTTCCTCCCGATGTGCGCGTAGTGCGTGCGTGGCCGCGAAGGCTGGGGATGATGGGCGGCATCGATAGCAGCTTCGACGCGGCGATTTTCATTGGGTATCACGCGTCGACCAATAATCTCTCGGGAGTCCGCGCCCATACATTCTCTAGCGCGCGGCTGACGCGGGTTTCGCTCAACGGAATTGTGGTGACGGAGGGCGCGAACAACGCGGCTGTCGCGGGGCACTTTGGCGTTCCGGTGATTATGATTGCGGGCGACGATGCGGCGGTGGCTGAAGTACGGTCGTTGGTGGGTCCGATGGAGGCAGCAGAGACAAAGAAGTCGCTGGGGTTTCATGCCGCGAATACGCTAACGCCGCAAGCTTCGTGCGACTTGATCGAGAAGACGGCGCGGATGGCGGTCGCGAACGTCAAGAAGTTCAAGCCGTACGTAATTAAGGGGCCTATTGTGTTGGAGCTTGGGCTGAAGCATTACACTCCGACTGAGATCCTTGGGTATCTGAAGGGTGTGACGCGAGTGGACTCGCACACGATTCGCTGGACGGGCGCGGACATCGTAGAGGTGTCAGACTTCCTCCAGTTTTTGACGCACTTCAGCTTGAATATGGAGCCGTAAATGGAGGCGAGAATCGTCCGTTGTGCGGAGTTAGTACGCGCTACCTTACGGTCGCGCGTGGGGGGCACCGCGCCTGGCGGTCCGACCGGCTGGGGGCTACTTTCGTCCGTCATCGTGGGCCGGAGGCGCAGGTCAACGCCCTGACCGCGTTACGCTCGCCGGACTAAGGTTGTTAGGTCGCGCGTGATGGCGAACTTGACCAGGCCTGCTACGTCGTGGATATCGAGCTTGCGCATGAGGCTGGCGCGATAGGTGTCGACGGTCTTGGGGCTGAGCGCGAGGCGGGCCGCGATCTCTTTTGCTCGTATGCCATCGATCAATAGCGTGAAGACCTGGTACTCACGCGAACTGAGGGCGTCAATCGGATCGTCGGCAGTCCGGCGTCCAGCCGATGTCGATAATACGATCTTGTTCAGGTCGAGCTGCGGCGAGACGTAGACTCCGCCGTTCAGAATCTGGTCGAGTGCATCCAGCAACTGCGAACCGGGCGAAGACTTCAAGACGAAGCCGCTCGCCCCGGCGCGCAGAGTTTCAATGACGGTCTTTCGATCGTGGCGGAGAGAAAGAACGATGGTTTTGGTGTGCGATCCGGAGATGCGGATCCGGCGGACCAGTTCGAGCGGAACGACGTCGGGGAGGTTGGCGTCGATGATGGCGATATCGGGCCGGAGCGATTCGACAAGCTTTTGGGCTTGTTCGCCCGCGCCACAGTGAGCGACGACGCGATACTGAGGACGGCTTTCGCAGAAGGCGGCAATGCCTTCGCGGACCAGGGCCAACTCGTCGGCCAGGAGGATGGAAACGGATCTCGGTTCCGGCATTTGGACCTCGATTCGCCGTTTCATGACGGTCCTCCGCCGGCCACGAAACAGCGTTCACTTTTCTTCGGATCTCGCCGCCGTGCGCATGGCGGATTAGAAGCCCGGATAACAACCGGGTCTACAAAGAAGTGAGTTTTGGTGGCCGGAATTCTCCGACGAAAAACAGAGAAGTACCAGGCCCGGCCGAACTTGTGACGCGGACCCGGTCTTCGAACTACTAACTAAAGCTGCGAACGGCTTCCGCTTCGTCGTCAAACACTTCGAAGACGGTGTAGAGCTTGGTGATCTGCAGCAGGTCCTTGACCCGCTTGTTCAAACCGACGAGCTTGAGTTGGCCGCCGCCGTTGGTCACGGTGGTGAAACCGGAGACCATTTCGCCGATGCCGGAGCTATCGATATAGGAAACCTCGCCCAGGCTCAGCAGGACCTTTTTGTGTCCGGCGGTCGCCAAATCTCTCACCGTATCCCGGAAAGCGCTTGCGCCTTCGCCGAGGGTGATGCGGCCCATCGCATCGATCACGGTGACATCGCCTACTTGGCGGGTGGTCATTTTTACGCTCACGTTACTATCCTCCTCGACCTTCGTTACTGTTCAAATTCGATACCGTTTTTAGCGCTCAACACCTGCTGAATCGCTAAAGGCCCACCCGGCGGATCGCGGCCGGAGCGGACTTCGGAAAGTTCCTGGCTCGCCTCCGAATCGATAGACACCGCACACGGCGGATTCGGCTCAACTCGCGGTCGCCAACTTTTTGACGATGCGCACTTCGGTGCCCTTCGGTTCCCGGCTGTGCACGGAAAACTCATCCATAAAGGCCTGCATCAGCAGCAGACCACGGCCGGAGTGGCGCAGAAGATTCTCTTCGGCCAGCGGATCCGGCAATTTGCTTCGATCAAATCCGTCGCCTTCATCCCCGATGGTCACGGCGATCTGCCCTGGCTGCTGGGCCAGAGTAAAGTGAACTTTCTTGCGGGCGTTGTAGCGATTGCCGTGTACGACGGCGTTCACCATGCACTCCCGAACGGACATCCCGATCTTATGCAGGTCATCTTCGTCGAAGCCAACTTCGGTGGCGGCCTTGAGAACGGCCTCTTCGGCGAGGTCGACGCTTTCGAGCGTCGAGTCCAGCACAGTCTCGATCTGTTCCTGTTTTCCTTGCTGTTCCGCCATAGACAATGGTGACTCGTGCAAACCCCTGCGAAGCATTCAAGTTAAAAGAGTCTTGGAGTGAAAGTCAAGCTGGTGCGGGGAGGACGAACGGCAGAGATGCCGGGTGCTGGTTCGACGCCGCTGCAGCGGCGTCGTGTTGTGGCTAAGGCGGCGCTACTTACAGGCAACGGCACGCATCGGGAAATTCTGCGCCTTGGCGACGCCATTCTCGGTGCCTTCAATGCGGGCGAAGAGGCCGTCGGCGGTCTTCTTGTAAATGATGCGCTGGGGGAAATCGTGTTCGGGGTGCGAGAAGGTGACTTCGCCGGGGGTGTGCTTGCTGAGAGTGAAGGTGGTGGTCTTCGCGGCGAGACGGAGTTGGACGATGTAAACGGGCACGCCGTCCTTGTTGGTGGCGATTTGCATGTACTCCGTGAAGACCGTCTTTCCTTGGGCGATGGTTCTGCTGACGCCGAGGAGAGTTCCGCCGGCAGGCTTCATCCAGGTTTCTTCGAAGTGCTCGCCGCTGGCTTCTCCAGCCCAGCAGCCGGAGAGGAAGGAGAAGGCTGCGATGGCGGGCTTCTCCTGGGCCGGGGCAGCGGCGGCGAGCAGGGTAAGGAGGCTGAGAAAGGTGCGCATGAGGACAGGGTACGATGGCGGCGGACAAGTGGTCTTGGAAAAAAGCGACACTCAGACGCGACGGGCCGGCGCTCCCAACGGGGAGGCCGGATCGCAGTTGGTTGGCGAAGTGCCGGTGAACTGGCGGAAATCGCGGATTAGGTGGGCCTGATCGAAATAGCCGTTCGCGATTGCAATTGCGGCCCACTTCGGCCGTTCGGTTTGCGACTGGGCGAGCGCGCGTTGAAATCGCGCCATGCGGGCGAGCATTTTAGGGGATGCACCGGCAGCTTGGCGAACGCGGCGTTCCAGTTGGCGCGTGGACAGTCCGGCCTCTTGCGCTACGGTATCGATGCGAACGCCGCCGGCGGTGAGCCGGCGGATGATGGCGAGCACATCCCGGTCGCCGGAGCGGCGGTCGATGGGTGCGCGGTGTTGCTCGAGCGCAGCCTCGAGTAGCGCGACGCGGCGCGTATCGGAAGGCGCTGCGGCGAGGCACTCCCGCAACATGCCCGCCTGATTGCTCCATGCAGCGTCGAGCGGCAGAATGCGCCCGGAGGATTCCTGGCTGGGCAATGCAGTGAATGGGACTGCGCCACCGGGCTCGAACTTTACTCCCAGGCAAAGCGTTCGGCGTCCGGCGCGTAGGGTGAGCGGCGCGTGCGTGCAGCCTATCAGGAGACTATGGTGCTGAGGCCCGGCGGCATCGGAAAAGCAGTCGCCGAGATGGATAGCGATCTCCATGCAGCCGTCCGGATAGATATGTTCCGGCGTGGAGGGCCCGGCGCCTTCGAGGATCCAGAAGTGGCGAACCCAGGACCGCAGCGCTGGGCTTGGTTCATAGGCGCGGTAGTCCACGGGAGTAGTGTAGCTCCTATGCCGTCGGATGAGAATTAACCCTGTGGCAAACTGAAATCAATGGTTAGATCTCGTGGGGTGTTCGCTGCGTGCCTGCTGGCGGCGGCTTTATGGCGCGAAGGGCAGGCCAGGAGAGGCCGGTGGCGCAGGAAGCGAAGGTTGCCGAGCCAAAGCGGGAGTCGCTGCTGGTGACCGGAACTTTCGAACCGATTCCGCTCGAGGAGACGGACCGGTCCGTCTCCTCGTGGACACTGGACAACCGCCAGCGCGTACTGATCAATAGTTTTTTGACCTGCTGCGGCTGGATCCGTCCCTTGCTGTCCGTGCCCGCGCGCCGAACGGAGTGCAGACCGATGTCTCGATCCGCGGGGCGGGGTTCGGCAATCTCATTAGCAACTTTGTCTCGATTCCCGTAGCCGCCAGCGGCCGGGTGTGCGACGACTGGTTCACTTCGGCCGCGGATGTACAAAAGCTATTTGGAACTGGAAAAACCGAAGTCAATATGGGCTGGTTCTACCTTGTGCGCTTCCGCTCCTATACGCCGGCCTTTGCGGGGCAACCCTCGCAGCTGTCGACGCAGGACTCCGCAACGGCCCAATTCATTCGCTCTACGCCCTTTGAGTCGAGCAATTGGGGCTCTGTTGGCGGCTTCTCAAATCCGGGCTGCATCGTCACCGTTACGAGGACGCAAAGCCCGTTCGTCGCGCCGTTTCTCAAGCGTCTTGACGCCGGGCCGTCTGTAACGCTCACCCTGCCGGACGGGACCACGAGAACGCTCCAAAAACAGTCAGTCTCGAATTTCTCCTTTTCCGTGGTCGATTCGACGCCGAATGCACAGTTGTTCATCCCGCAGGCTGGCGGCACATTCAAGTTCAAAGCCCCCGGCGGTCCCGATGTGGGACCCGCGGAAGCAACGATCGATGCCAGCAATCCCATGGTCTGGAACGAGCACACAACCATTACGACCGTTAGCCGCTCGCAACCTCTCACGGTGACGTGGAAAGGCGGCTCACCGGGGGGCTTCGTGATCATTCAGGGCGGAGCGTTCGCCGGCGCCAATGGCGAGGGCTACACCTCCTTCGGATGTACCGAAAGATCGGAAGTGGGCCGTTACACTGTTCCGGCGGATGTGCTCGCCTCGATGGTCCCCAGCAGTGTTTTAGGAGGCCGGCCCACCGGCAGTCTCCTCGTCGAACACTTCACTTTCCCGGCTCGGTTCACGGCCCCTGGCCTTGATCATGGCTCCATCGTGTGGGAAAGCTACCACGGGACATCGGTAACATACCAATAGACAAGCCTGCGTTGCAGAAGTGCGGCAATGGAAGCACGGGCTGTGACGTTGCTATCGCGACTCGCTGGTGTGCCAGTGTCTCTTGAGCATGCTGAACAGACGAACGTCGACGTAACGGCCATTGAGCAACTGCTCTTCGCGCAGGATGCCTTCGTCGACGAAGTCCAGACGGATCGGAATGGCTGCGCTCTTGTGGTTGCCGACGGCGCAGCAGATGGTGACGCGGTTGAGTTCCCATTCGTCGAAGGCGTGCGTGATGAGCGCGCTTGCGGCGGCGGTGACAATTCCACGGCCAGTGAATTCCGCTCCCAGCCAATAGCCTATTTCGACATTGCGGTACATCCAGTGGATGGGGTGCGTGCTGATCGTTCCGGCGTACTGGTTGTCGACCCAGATGCCGGCGGCGTAGCCATTGTTGTCGGCATACATCTTGAGCTGCGAGTCGATCCAGGCTTCGATGTCGAGCTGCGATCTCGATTTGTCGACCCAGGAAAGCCACTCTCGCAGGTGAGTGCGGTCTTGTTCGATGCGATCCCAGATGGCGGCGGCGTGGCGCGGTTCGACGAGGCGAAGTTCTGCACGGGGTTGTAGGGTGTGGGAGAACATGTCCGAGTGTAAGCTACCGCTTAATGGTTGCGGACAAGCGATTCCCACGAACGGACACTTTAGGGATGAGTGCGACCGGGAAGCGTTGATTCGTGGAGGTTTGAGCTTGGCACCAGACGTGCCAGTCGAGAACGCATTGTGATGACGCGCCAGCATCTGTCAAACTCGACGTTCGAGGCGGCGAAGGCGGGCATCGACGCGATGAGCAGCGGCGGCGAGTCCCAATTAGGATGAAACTTTTGCCCTGCGAATCCGCAACTTGGAGAAGGCCTAAACACCCAACATGGTAAAGAGCGCTCGTATTCTTATCGCGGACGACCAAGCGGACGTCATTGAGGCATTGCGGTTGCTGTTGAAGGCGGAGGGCTATGAGATCGAGACGGCGACATCGCCGAATGCGATTCTGGCGGCGCTGGAGACCAAGGAGTTCGATGTCCTGCTGATGGACTTGAACTATACGCGCGACACGACATCGGGACAGGAAGGTTTGGACGTGCTGACGCGGATCCAGGCGACCGACGCGACGCTTCCGGTAGTTGTGATGACGGGGTTTGGCTCGGTCGATCTCGCGGTCGAGGCCATGCGGCGCGGCGCGCGCGATTTTATTCAGAAGCCGTGGGATAACCCGCGGCTGCTCGCGATTCTTTCGACACAAGCAGAGTTGTCGAGTGCGTTGCGTCGGGGTCAACGGCTGGAGGCGGAGAATCGCCTGCTGCGCACCGATGGGCTTCCGACGCTGATCGCCGAGGCTCCGGCGATGCAGCCGGTACTGCAATTGATTTCACGCGTCGGGCCGTCGGATGCGAACGTGCTAATCACGGGCGAACCGGGCGCGGGCAAGGAGGTGGTCGCGCGCCTGCTGCACGCGGTTTCCGGGCGCAACACACGGCCCATGGTCACCGTGAATGCGGGCGGTCTTGCCGAAGGCATTTTTGAAAGCGAATTATTTGGGCACGTGAAGGGCGCTTTCACCGACGCGAAGATGGATCGCGTGGGGCGGTTTGAACTGGCAGACGGCGGTACGCTATTCCTCGACGAGATCGCGAATGTGCCGATGAACCTGCAGGCGAAGTTGCTTCGGGTCCTCGAAATCGGCGAGATGGAACGCGTGGGTTCTTCGAAGACGCGCAAGGTCGACGTTCGGGTAATCTCGGCAACCAACGCGCTGCTTGCGGACGAAGTGGCGAATCATCGCTTCCGGCAGGACCTCTTGTTCCGGCTAAACACGATTGAGATCCACATTCCGCCATTGCGCGAGCGGCGTGAGGACATTCCGGTGCTTGCGTCGCATTTCCTGAGTATCCATGCAAGACGGTATCGAAAGAACCTGCACGGTTTCGATCCGGCGGCCATGCAGGCGCTGCTCGAGAATCCGTGGCAGGGCAACGTGCGGGAGCTGAATCACGTCGTGGAGCGGGCGGTATTGATGGCCGGCGACAACCTGGTGCACCCGGGCGACATGGCGTTGCGCTCGGCGGCGCAGGGTTCGATGCGCCTGGAAGAAATGAGCCTTGAGGACGTCGAGGCGTTTCTCATCAAGAAGGCGCTCGCGCGGTATGGCGGCAACGTGAGCCATGCGGCGTCGGCACTGGGACTGAGCCGCAGCGCGCTCTATCGCCGCCTGCAGCGGTACGGGTTGTAAAGTCAAGAGCATGGCCGACGAGTCCCGGTTTCGGATTGCGCACGAGGACCGCGCGTTCCTGCTCGCGCTGGCCGCCGGATTGCCGGCGAGCGCCATTTCTCTGTTTATTCTGTGGACAGGCGGCTATTCGACGAAGGTGCAATGGACGCTTTCGATTCTGCTGCTCGGAAGTTGGTTGACGCTGACGTGGGCGGTGCGGGAGCGCGTGGCGCAGCCTTTGCGGACGCTCGCGAATCTGCTCGAAGCGATGCGGGAAGGCGACTACTCCATCCGCGCGCGTGGATCAAAGGGTGATGCGCTGGGCGAAGTGATGCTGCAAGTGAACGCGATGGCGACGACATTGCGCGCGCAGCGGTTGGGCGCACTCGAAGCGACAACCCTGCTGCGAAAGGTGATGGAGGAGATCGACGTCGCGGTATTTGCATTCGACGGTGAGCACAAGCTGAAGCTGATCAATCGGGCGGGCGAGCGTTTGATTAATTTGCCGTCGGAGCGCGCCATGAATGCCGAGGCGCCGTCGCTCGATCTCGACGAATACCTGACCGGCGACGACACGCGTACGGTGCAGAAGACATTCCCCTCCGGCCCTGGACGGTGGGGCATTCATCGGAGTTCGTTTCGGGAGGGCGGTTTGCCGCACTCCATGCTGGTGATCACGGATTTGACGCGTGCGCTCCGCGAAGAGGAATTGCAGGCATGGCAGCGCATCGTACGGGTGCTCGGTCATGAGCTGAATAACTCGCTCGCGCCGATCAAATCGATTGCGGGTAGCCTTGAGACGCTGGTGGCACGCGAGCCGCGGCCGGACGACTGGCAGGACGACATGCGCAGCGGGTTGCGAATCATCGCGACGCGATCTGAGGGTCTTAGCCGATTCATGGCGTCGTACGCGCGGCTGGCGAAACTACCCCGGCCGCAGAAAGTGCCGATGGATGTCGCAGAGTGGATCCGCAGCGTGGCAGGCCTCGAAACGCGCATGGCTATCCACGTTGCCGAGGGCCCGGCAACGGGCATCGTCGCGGACCGCGACCAGTTAGATCAGTTACTGATTAACCTTGTCCGCAATGCTGTGGACGCGTCGAAGGAGACGAGCGGCGGAGTGACGCTCTCGTGGAGGAAGAGCAGCTTCCAGTTGGAGGTGGTAGTGCGCGACGAGGGTCCGGGTCTGGCGAATACGAACAACCTGTTTGTGCCATTCTTCACGACGAAGCCCGGAGGTTCGGGAATCGGGCTGGTGCTGAGCCGGCAGATTGCGGAGGCGCATGGCGGTACGCTCGATTTGCGAAACGCTGCCGAGGGTGCGGGTTGCGAGGCGCGATTGGTGTTGCCAGTTTGATTTGGGCCACTCGCTTGCGGTTGGCACGGATAGAGCGTTCGGAGGATCGCGCCTGTTACACTCAGGGGCGATGGCCATTAGTCAGGATTTGCTAGATATTCTTGTCTGTCCGCTTTGCAAAGCTCCCGTCGAGTTGAAGCAGGACGAGAACGGGCTGAAATGTTCGCAGTGTCGGCGCGTCTATCCGATTCGGGACGATATTCCAGTGATGCTGCCGGAAGAAGCGCGGATCGACGAATAGGCCCGCGGAACTGCGTATGAATCTGCCTCTCGAGCGTCTGCCGCGCGGCGCACGCGTCGCGTTGATCCGTCTGCGCTCACTGGGCGATTGCGTGCTGACCACGCCGGCGATTTCTCTTCTCAAAGCGCATCGACCCGATCTCTCGATCGCCGTAGTGGTGGAAGACCGCTTTGCTGCCGTGTACGAAGGCAATCCCGATGTAGAGACCCTCCTGTCTCCATCGACAAGCGAGATTACGGCGTGGCGTCCGCAACTCACGTTGAACATCCATGGCGGCAGCCGCAGCATGATGTTGACGCTGGCGTCGCGGGCGGGACTTCGCGCGGGCTGGGCGAACCACACGTGGTCCTCGGCGTACAATGTCCGCGTCCCTCGAGCGCAGGAGATTCTCGGCCTGGAGCGCGTTGTCCATACGGCGGAGCATGTGGCGTCTGCGATGTTTTTCCTCGGCGTGCCACAGCAGGAGATTCCTCGGGCGCGGTTGTTTGTCGACGCGGCCGCGCCGCGTGCGCCCTATGCAGTGATCCATGCATTCGCGTCGTCCGCGGAGAAGGCATGGCCGGCGGAGCGATTCGCAGCTGTCGCGCTCCGGTTGCGCGCGCTGGGCTTGGAGCCGGTATTCCTATGCGGGCCGGGCGACAACGCGACGGCGTTTGTGGAATTCGAGAACAGCCGTGGACAATTGCGATCGGCGAAGGCACTGTTGCGCGATGCCGAGTTGTTCGTTGGCAATGATTCCGGCCCGGCGCACATGGCGGCGGCCTTTGGGGTTCCGGTTGTTGTGTTGTTCGGACCGTCTGATTCGGCCGTGTGGGCACCATGGCGCACGGAGTCGAAGGTGTTTACGAACCTGGCCAACGTTTCGGTTGACGAGGTTATGGCGGCGGCCGCCGCGCTGCGTGATCGAGTGAAGGTTTGATGGCGGACAGCGTCAAACGAACGGGCGAGATTCGGCGGCTGCTGCATTACGTCCGGCCGTACGCTTGGCCGTTGGTCGTCTCGGTCGTGTTGATGGCCCTGGTGGGCGGAGCGCAGGCGTTGATGTTGCGCCTGATTCCGCCGATCTTCGACCGTGTTCTCAATCCTTCGGCGGCGGCCGCGCCGATTCCGTTGTTCCCAATTCCCGGTTGGAAATACACGCTCTATCTCAACGACCTGATGCCGAAAGGCATCGAGAACGTCTGGACGATGGTCGCGATCGGATTGCTAGCCGTCTTCCTGGTGAAGGGCGCGTGCGACTATCTCGGCAACTATCTCATTAATTACACGGGCTATTCCGCGGTGACCGATTTGCGGCAGCGGGTATTCGAACGCGTGCTGCATCAGGATGCGCACTTCTACGAGACGAACTCGACGGCGCACCTGATGTCTTCGATCATGAACGACCTGGAGAAGATCCAGGTGGCGCTTTCGCACATTCTGGCCGACTTTCTGCGCCAGACGTTCACGGCGCTGGGGTTGCTGTACATCATCGTCCATACCGATGCCCGGCTTGCGTTCTTCAGCTTGACCGTGCTGCCGTTCGTGCTGGTGCCGACGCTGCGGATCGGCCGCAAGATTCGCGGAAGTACGCGCAAGGCGCAGGACGCGGCCGGCGACGTGAATCAGATTCTGCAGGAGACCCTGAGCGGCCAGCAAGTAGTGAAAGCCTTCGGTGCGGAGGCGTTCGAAGCGAACCGCTTCCGGCAGGCGGCGCTGCGGCTAAAGAAAGGCAATCTTCGGTACGTGGCGCAGCAGGCGTTGGCGTCGCCGTTAATTGAGTTCTTCGGCGCGATCACGATCGTCGGATTATTGACCTACGCGCGCGTGCAGATCCAATCCGGCGGCATGAGCACGGGCGAGTTTACGGGGTTCGTCTTCGCGCTGCTGATGATTTATGAACCGGTGAAGCGGCTGACCGGCATCCACAACATCTTTCAGCAGGCGCTGGGCGCATCGCAGAAAGTATTCGAGTATCTGGATCGCGAACAGCGGATTGTCGACAAGCCGAACGCGATTCCGCTGCGGCAGTTGGAGCAGGAGATCCGGTTCGAGGGTGTGACGTTTCGCTATCCCTCGGTACCCGATGGCTTCGTCCTCGCCGGCATCAACCTTGCTGTTAAGAAGGGGCAGGTAGTGGCGCTGGTGGGGCCGAGCGGTGCGGGGAAAACGACGCTCGCGAACCTTGTGCCCCGGCTCTACGATGTGACCGGCGGCGCCGTCAAGGTGGACGGCATCGACGTGCGCGATCTGGAGTTGGCGTCCCTGCGCGAGAAGATCGGGATGGTGGCGCAAGACACCTTCCTGTTCAACGATACGGTTGCGAACAACATCGGCTACGGCTCGCAGACGAAGCTCAACGAGATTCGGGCGGCGGCGCGCAATGCGTTGGCGGATGAGTTTATTGAAGAGTTGCCGGATGGCTACGACACGATCATTGGCGAACGCGGGACAAAGCTCTCGGGCGGCCAGCGGCAGCGGATCGCAATTGCGCGAGCGTTGCTGAAGAACGCGCCGATCCTGATTCTGGACGAGGCAACGTCGCATCTCGATACCGAGTCGGAGATGCTGGTGCAGAAGGCGCTGGCGAATCTGATGGCGGACCGCACGGTGATCGTGATTGCGCATCGCCTCTCCACGGTGCGGCGGGCGGATACAATTGTGGTGCTTGAGCGGGGGCGAATTGCCGAAACCGGCACGCACGACGAACTGGTGGCGCGCGGCGGAGTCTATCAACGGCTGCACGAGTTGCAGTTTCTCGAAGGCGACCCGCTGGCAACGCCGAATTTCTAAGGAAGCAGCGAAATTACACGATGTCAGTACCGATACGCAGCATGACGGGATTCGCGCGGGCCCGGCGGGCCCTCGGCGATGGCGAACTCATCGTCGGCGTCAAGAGCTTGAACCACCGCGGCCTGGACGTGCAGGTGCACGCGCCGCCGTCGATCGATCCGTACGAGAACGCGATTCGCACGGCGGCGAAGCGGAAGCTGATCCGCGGCCACGTCGAAGTTCGCGTGTCGACGCCCCGGGCGGCGAGTTCGCATGGAATGTCGCTGAACCGCGAAATGCTGTCCGGGTTTATCGCCGCGTTCGACGAGGCGGCGGCGGCACATGGGCTAAAGGATGCACGGCCCGATCTGAACGCAGCGTTCCGGCTTCCCGGGATGTTCGTCGATGGCTCGGACCGAAGCGAAGACGCGCCGGCCGACATGGAGGCGGCGCTGCTCGGTGCGCTCGACGAGGCGCTCGATGCCCTGAACGCGTTCCGTCAGCGGGAAGGCGCAGAGCTGGTGGCGTTGCTGCGGACGCACAACGCGCAGGTGGCCGAAGCAGCAGTGAAGATGGAAGAGATTCGCGGACGCGCACTGCCGGCATTCCACGCGCGACTGCAGGAACGACTCAACGACTTGCTCAACGGCTCCGGCAGCCGGGGCGCGATCGAGCCGCAGCGGCTCGCGCAAGAGGCTGCCCTGCTTGCCGATCGCAGCGACATCGGCGAAGAGATCGCCCGGCTCAAAATCCATTCCGCGCAGTTGGGAGGATTGCTCGAGAGCGGCGGCGAGGTCGGAAAGAAACTCGATTTTCTGTTACAAGAGATGAACCGGGAGACGAATACGGTTTTGTCGAAGACAAGCGGAATCGGCGAGGCGGGATTGCAGATTACGGAGTTGGCGCTGGGCGCGAAGGCAAACATCGAGAAGATCCGTGAGCAATCGCTGAATCTGGAGTAGCGGCACGAATGACAACGGTTTTTATAGTGTCCGCGCCGTCCGGATCGGGGAAGTCGACGATTGTCGGCGAATTGCTCAATCGGGATCCGAAGCTTCGCTTCTCCGTGTCGTACACGACGCGTCAGCCACGCGCGGGTGAGCGTGAAGGCGAGGCGTATTATTTCGTTTCCCGCCAACAATTTGAGGCTCGTCTGGCACGTGGCGAATTCCTTGAGTACGCTGAGGTTTTCGGCAACTGCTACGGGACGAATATCTCCGAGATTGATCGCGCCAAGGCCGAAGGCAAGGATCTGGTGCTCGACATTGACGTTCAGGGTGAGCGACAATTAAGGGATCGTATTCCGGATGCGGTGTCGATTTTCGTTCTTGCGCCTTCCCGCGAAGACCTCGAGCGAAGGTTGCGGTCCCGTTCTTCTGATTCCGAAGAGGTGATCGCAAGGCGGTTGCGCGAGGCCGCTGAGGAAATTGGCAGATACCGGCAGTACGATTACGTGCTGGTCAATAAAGTTGTAGAAGAATCGGTGGAGACGCTGGCGGCGATCGTACGCGCCGAACGAGTCCGGCGGATCCGAATGGAAGACGAGATTCAACCGATTCTGAAGACGTTTGGGAAAGAGCAGGACTAGAGAACTATGGCAGACAAGAGCATCCGCAGCACGCCGGTCGCGGCAATTCCCGACGACCCGGAACAGAGCGCATACCGGTTCATCATCGTCGCCGCCAAGCGCGCGCGGCAATTGCAGGGTGGTCAGCGTTCGTTTTTGCCCTCGACTTCAAAGAAGCCAACCGTAGCGGCGATGGAAGAAGTGCGCCGCGGTCTTGTTAAGTACGAAGATTCGAAGCGCGTGATTCAAGACGTCCAGCCGGGGCAATAGCCCGCTTTCGAAGTACGGATTCCCGTTTCCACGCTGGAACAGCAACGCATGAATTGCATATTGGGAGTCGGCGGTGGAATCGCCGCATACAAATCCGCGGAACTCGCCAGAGCGCTTGGCGACCGCGGATTTTCCGTTCAGGTCGTCATGACCAACGCGGCGCGCGAGTTTATCCAACCGCTCACATTTGCTGCGTTGACCGGCAAGAAGGTCATCACCGATCTCTTCCACTCGGGCAGTCCGGAAGAGACCCTCGCGAGTTCCGTCGAGCACATCCGCGTCGCGCAAGAGAACGGGATTCTGGTCATCGCGCCCGCGACAGCGGACCTGCTGGCAAAACTCGCACACGGCCACGCGAACGATTTTCTGACCACGACCTATCTGGCGTTCACCGGCAAGACCGTGCTCGCGCCCGCCATGAATGTGAACATGTGGCTGCATCCGGCGACGCAGGCGAATCTGCGGATTCTGCGCGAACGCGGTTGCTTCATTGCCGAACCGGGGGAAGGCCACTTGGCGTGTGGAATGACGGGTCCGGGGCGCATGGCGGAGCCGGCCGCGATCGCCGATCTGGTCAGCGGAATCTGGTGCGCGAAGCGTGACCTCGACGGTGAAACGGTTCTGATTACGGCAGGTCCGACGCAGGAACCGCTGGATCCCGTGCGCTACATTTCAAATCGATCGTCCGGGAAAATGGGTTACGCTCTTGCCGAAGCTGTCGCGGCACGCGGCGGAAAGGCCATTCTCGTTTCCGGTCCGGTGAACCTGCCGGCGCCCGCTGGCGTCGTCCTGGAGCGCGTGCGGACCGCCGTCGAAATGCGGCAGGCGGTGATGAATCACTTGAGCGAAGCCACAATCATCGTGAAGGCGGCGGCGGTCGCCGATTATCAGCGCTTGGACGCGCCCACGCAGAAGCAGAAAAAAACGGCGGCGCGATTATCGCTCGAACTCGATCCAACGCCGGACATTTTACAGGAGGTCGGCCAGAAGAAAGGCGACCGTCTGCTCATCGGATTCGCGGCGGAAACCGAAAATCTCGCGGAGGAAGCCAAGCGTAAATTGAAGAGCAAGAATTGCGACATGCTGGTGGCGAATCTGGTTTCGCAAGAGAGCATCGGATTCGAATCGGACGAAAACGAAGTGACACTGTTCCTGCGTAGCGGCGAGCAGATTGCCATTCCGAAGGCGCGCAAGCGCGACGTGGCAGACCGGATCCTCGATCAGGTGGTCAGCCTGCGCCTGTCAGCGCACTCCGCGCGGAACGCGTAAAAGAATGCACGCAGACGAACTCCGCAAGCGGCTCGAATTTTTTCGCGACCTCGGTATCAAGACCATCTACGCGGATCTTGATTCGATGACGGCCAACACGGCCAGCGCGATTGCTCCGGCAGTTGCGCCTGTGGTTCGCCTGGCTCCGCCCGGCCCGCGGATGGCGCGCCCGTCGGCTTCGCCAATATCCCGGCCGCCCGCGACCGTGGCGCCAATCTCGCGGGCGCCTTTGGCCGCGCCACCGGCCGCCCGCCTTTCGCCTCCGCCTGTTTCCGCCGCCACGGTATCCATGCCTTCTACCTTTGACCCGCTTACCTTCGACCGCGCCGGCGACTCGATGCTCAAGATCATCGAAGATATCGGCGACTGCAAGCGATGCCGCCTGTGCGAACAACGCAACAAGATCGTTTTCGGATCGGGAGACGAGAAGGCGCGCCTTGTGTTCGTGGGAGAAGGTCCGGGCGCGGATGAGGACGCGCAAGGCTTCCCATTTATCGGCCGAGCCGGTCAGTTGTTGACGACGATGATCGAAGGCACGGCCAGCAAAGAAGGCATCCCGATCAAGCGGCCGGACGTTTACATTTGCAACGTCGTGAAGTGCCGTCCGCCGGAGAATCGCACGCCGCACCCGGACGAAATGCAGATCTGCGGCCAGTTCCTGTTCCGGCAGTTGATGAACATCCAGCCGAAGGCCATCTGCGCGTTGGGTTCCACCGCGGCGAAGGCCTTGCTGGGAACCAAAGACGGCGTCATGAAGCTGCGCGGCAAATGGCATAATTGGCATGAAATTCCGGTGATTGTGACGTACCATCCGTCCTACTTGCTGCGGCCGTACAACCAGGACGCGAAGCGCGAG
Organism: Acidobacteriaceae bacterium; assembly: GCA_043788745.1. Lineage (GTDB taxonomy): Bacteria > Acidobacteriota > Terriglobia > Bryobacterales > Bryobacteraceae > JBBQWZ01. The sequence goes on along the minus strand of JAYVTO010000056.1, from coordinate 14,872 downwards.
GCCTGGGAAGACTTAAAGAAGGTTCTGCATTTTGTCTACGACTAAGCATCGCGGCCGATTTATTACGTTCGAAGGTCCGGACGGCAGCGGGAAATCAACGCAGGTCCAGATGCTCGCCGAGCGGCTGCGACGCGAAGGCTACGATGTTCTTGAGACGGCCGAGCCGGGCGGAACCGCCATTGGGCAGCAGATCCGCCGCGTGCTGCTCGACGGCAAGAATCAGGAGCTTTCCGCAGTTACGGAACTGCTGCTGATGTTCGCGGCGCGCGCGCAGAACACAGACCAGTGGGTGCTTCCGGCGCTGCGCGAAGGCAAGGTCGTTCTGTCCGACCGATGGACCGATTCGACGCTCGCCTATCAGGGCGCGGGCCGCGGGCTGGGTTCGGAACTCGTATTGGAAGTCGATCGCATCGCATGCCGCGGCTTGGTTCCCGATCGGACGGTCTACGTCGATATCGATGAAGAGACCGGCCTCGGACGTGCGCTGGCACGCAACCAACGGACGGACGCGATCGAGACGCGGCTCGACGAGCAGGCGCTCGACTTCCACAAGCGAGCGCGGGCGGCGTACCTGCAATTATTGGTCGAAGAGCCGGATCGCGTGAAGCTGGTGGACGGAAGCCAGTCTCCGGCGGCGGTGGCCGAGTCTGTCTATGCGACGGTGCGGCCGTTGCTGGGCTAGGGCAACTTCGCTCGTGTTTGCAGGTCCAAGATCTCGCTGCCATCGCGGCGTGCGGACCACCAACGTCAGGCGACCCGCTATCGTAGGATGCGAGTGGAGTGCAAAGACATTGAGTGAGTTTAAGGCGCTCACGTACGCGGTGACCCAAGGGCAGTCCGGTTCGCGGCTGGACCACGTATTGCAGCAGGCGTTTCCGCAGTTCAGCCGGGCGCGTATGCAGTTGTGGACGAAGTCTGGGCGGGTGACGGTCGACGGTGCTGCGGTGGTGAAGACGTCCGTGACGCTACGCGGCGGAGAGACGATTGCGCTGCTGCCCGACGCACCGCCGCCTCTGCACGCGGAGCCCGAAGATCTGCCCGTCGACGTCATCTATGAAGACGCGGCATTGATCGCAGTCAACAAGCCCGCTGGATTGACAGTCCACGCCGGCGCCGGAGCCCATTCTGGAACCCTGGTCAATCGCCTGGTGGCTCGCTTCCAGGCATTATCGAAGGTCGGCGGCGACGAACGCCCGGGCATCGTCCATCGGCTGGACAAAGACACGAGCGGCGTTTTGCTCGTTGCCCGCACCGACGCTGGGCACCGCGCGCTGGCCGAACAATTCTCGTCGCGCACCGTCGAGAAGACATACCTGGCGCTCGTGCACGGCGCAATGAAGAAGGACAGCGGGAGAATCACTTCGCCGATCGCGCGCGACCCGGTCCGGCGCACGCGGATGACGACGAAGATCGCGTCCGGCCGAACGGCGCTCACCGACTATCGCGTACTGTGCCGGACGGGGCAGCATAGCTATCTCGAAGTCAAGATCGGGACGGGCAGAACCCATCAGATTCGCGTGCACCTCGCGAGCCTCGGACACCCCGTGGTTGGCGATCGATTGTACGGTGCGCCTGCGAACGCCGATTTGAACCGAAACTTCCTGCATGCCTACCGGATCGTCTTCGATTCGCCTGCCTCCGCCGACCGCGTGACGGTAATCGCGCCGCTGCCTGCTGAGCTCGAAGCCTATCTCGTGTCCTCGGGCGTGACGCCGCAAGATCCGACGGCGCTATAATTAGGGGCAACCTGAAGGATTTTTTCACGAACATGATCCGCCCCTTCGTTATTTGCGCGGCGACGCTCTGTTTGCTTCCTGCGATCGCGCAGAGGCCGACCGAGGAAGACCAGTCGCGCATCGTTCTCGACGTCACGCGCGTCAATATGCTGTTCACCGTTTCCGACAAGAAGGGCCGATTCGTCACCGACCTCGGGAAAGACGATTTCGAGATCGTCGAAAGCAAGAAGCCGCAAAACATTTTGGAGTTCACCGCCGAAACCGATCTGCCTTTGCGATTGGGCATCCTGGTCGATACCAGCAACAGCATCCGCGAGCGATTCAAGTTCCAGCAGGAAGCGGCCACCGACTTTCTTTCGCAAGTGATGCGGCCCGCCGACAAATCAGTGATCGTGAGCTTTGACACGGCTGCGGAACTGGTGGCGGATCTTACGGACGACGTCAACAAGCTGAAGACGGCGATCCGGGGCCTGCGTCCCGGCGGGGGCACCGCCCTCTACGACGCGATTTTCTTTGCCTGCCGCGACAAGCTGATGCAGGATCAGCCGCGTCACAAATTCCGCCGCGCGATCGTGATTATCAGCGACGGCGACGACACGCAAAGCCGCCACACGCGCGAGCAAGCGCTGGAGATGGCGCATAAGGCGGATGTGGTCGTCTACTCGATTTCGACGAACATCACGCGGATTGAATCAGACGGCGACAAGATTCTGAAGTATTACGCCTCGCAAACCGGCGGCTTGGCGTTTTTCCCGTTCAAGGCCCAAGATATGGCGCAATCGTTTGAAAACATTGCGAACGAACTGCGGCATCAGTACAACGTCTTCTACCGGCCGGAGCCGCTGAAGACCGATGGGCTTTACCATCAGGTAGACATCAAGGTGAAGAACCGTAAGGATCTAGTCGTGCGCGCCCGGCACGGTTACTACGCGCCGCGCCTGTAAGCCCGCGCGCCCCGAACGCGCAGCATGATAAAGTAAAAATTCACGCCGCAAAGGTATTACTGTGGATAAGTTAACTCGCAAAGACCTCAAGACAGACAAGTTTGCCGAAGAGGTAATTCACTCCGTCGATTACATCGCGCATCATCGTCAGCAAGCGATCCGCTATGGCGGCATTGGCTTGGCTGTGATCATGCTCGCGTTCGGTGCGTACTTCTATATGCGCTATCAGCACACGGTGAGGCAGGATCTGCTTCGAGAAGCGATGCTGACTTTCGATTCGAACATCGCCCCCAACGTGCCGGAGGGACTGAAAGCATATCCGACGCAGGACGAGAAGGACAAGGCGATTCAGAAAGTGTTCTCGAACCTGGCCAACAACTACTCGGGTTCGATGGAAGGCGAGATTGGTCGCTTTTTCCTGGGCGTCGCCGCGGTCGACAAGGGCAAGTACGACGAGGCGGCCAAGTATTTTGACAAGGTTGCGAATTCCAGCCAGAAAGACTACGGCTCGCTCGCGCGCCTGGCCTTGGCGCAGATCCAACTAAACGCCGGCAAGGACGCGGACGCGGAAAAGACGTTGCAGTATGTGGTGGACCATCCGACTGTCCTGGTTTCGAAAGAACAGGCGCAGGTCGAGATCGCAAAGATCGTCGGCAAGCGGGATCCGGTGGCCGCGCGCAAGATGCTTGAACCGCTCCGGACCGAACGGACCGCGATTAGTCAGGTGGCGGTCCAAACGCTGGCGCAGATCACGCTGAAATAGGGGAAAGCTACCATGCTCGCGGCGCTGCGGTTCGATGTCCGCCACGCGCGAGGGCGGCGTTACCCCGAACAGCCTCATCCCTATCGCAACGACTTTCAACGCGATCGCGACCGGGTCGTGCACGCGCGGGCGTTCCGCCGCATGGAAGATAAGACCCAAGTCTTTGCGCCGGGCCTTTCCGATCACTTTCGCAATCGCCTGACGCATACCATCGAAGTCGCGCAGATCGCGCGAACCGTTGCCGGCGTCCTCGCTCTCGACCTCGATCTCACCGAAACCTTGGCGCTAGGCCACGACATTGGCCATCCGCCATTTGGTCATTCCGGCGAGGCTGAGCTGAATCGCCTGATGCAGGAACATGGCGGCGGCTTCGAGCACAATTTGCATGCCCTGCGGATCGTCGAATGGTTTGAGCAACGCTATGCCCGGTTTCCCGGCTTGAATCTCACCTTCGAGGTCCGCGAGGGCATCGTCAAGCATTCCCGCGATTTTGCGCCCGGCGAGGTTCCCGAACTCGACGCGTATCTGCCGGGCCTTCGGCCTCCGCTTGAAGCGCAGCTCATCGATCTCTGCGACGAGGTCGCGTATAACACCGCGGATCTCGATGACGGCTACGCAGCAGGCCTGATTTCGCTCGACGCTGTCAGCGATGCGCTGCCCGCGGTCGCGGCTCTCCGCGACGATGTCGAGGCGAAGTATCCCGGCGCGAATGAGCATATGAAGATGCAGGAGATCGTACGCGCGCTGCTCAATTGGCTGGTCGGCGGATTGATTGAAGGCACCGTTGCCGCGGCCAACGCATCCGGTGCCGCCCGCGCCGGCGATGTCCGGAACGCGAATAGCCGACTTGCGAAATTCTCCGCCGAAGTCGCCCCAGTGAATCAGGCACTCAAGGATTTTCTTCGCCGGCACGTTTACCGCAGCGAACTAGTCGAGCGAGATCGCCAAGCGTCGATCGCGAAATTGACCCAGGTCTTCGCCGCTCTCATGAAGCAGCCGGAGTTGCTTCCGGTCGACTACCGCCAACTAACCGCCGCGGAGCCGAAGCACCGCGCGGTCTGCGATTACGTAGCAGGCATGACCGACGGATTCTTGTTGCGAACGTGGGATCAGTTGCGGCGAGAGGGGAAAGTGGAGTAACGTTCCCTCAGCATGTTTTGCACGCGATGCGGCACAAGCAGTCCCGAAGGCGCGATGTTTTGCTCTGGTTGCGGGGCCGAACTGCCGCGCGGCGTCGCGCCTGCCATTCCGTCCGCGGCGACGCCGGCAACGCCCCCAGCGCCGGGGCACTTTTCTCCGGCGGGGCCATTTGCGCCCCCGCCGCTTTACGGCGGTTCTCCGCCCGCCTACGCGCCGCCGGCCTACTATCCGCCGATTCAGCCCGTTACCCAATACGCCGGATTCTGGCTGCGGGTGGTTGCTTCGTTCGTTGACTCGCTGGTGATGATTCCGCTCGGGATGGTCGCGGTCGCGATCTTCGGCGGCGCCATTTTTGCGAATCTCGATAGGTTGCAGGGAGACCCCGATCCGGCCGTGATCGCGAGCTTCATCGGCGCGTATGCCCTGGTGGGGATCATTTTTTTTGTTGGGACGTGGCTCTATCACGCGTACATGGAGAGCTCTCGGCATCAGGCGACGCTCGGCAAGTTGGCTCTTGGGCTTTGTGTAACCGACTTGAACGGGAATCGCATCTCGTTCGGCCGCGCTTCCGGGCGCCATTTCAGCAAACTGATTACCGGCATGACCTTCGGAGTAGGCTACGCAATGGCAGGCTTCACGGAGCGGCGGCAATGCCTCCACGACATGATCGCGGGTTGCCTGGTTGTGAAGAAATAACCCGTCATGTACTGCGCGCGCTGCGGCACGTCAAATCCCGAGCAAGGACGATTCTGCATTACCTGCGGTCAGGTGCTCTTTCGTGGTCCGAGCGTTCCGGTGCTGCCGTATGCGGAGTTCTCTCCGCGATTTCTCGCGCGCTTGATTGATTCGATAGTGCTGTCGCCGTTGCTGTTGGGCTGGGGCGGAATTTTCGGATGGGCCGCTACCCAGATTCCAAATTTTCCAAAGGGATCCAATCCTAGCGAACGAGAAGTGATGGCATTCTTCGCGACGCTGATGCCGATGATTGCCGCCGCGGCCCTATGGATTCTGGTGTCGGTGGCGGCGAATTGGCTGTATCACGCGCTGCTCGAGAGTTCGGAGCGCCAGGGTACCGTTGGCAAGCGGATCATGGGTCTGGTAGTCACCAACATCGAGGGAATGCGGATCTCGTTCGGGCGCGCGTCGGTCCGGTGGATCTGCGCGACGCTCATCACCAGTCAATCGATGCTGATCGGCTACATCATGGTGGCGTTCACGCAAAGGAAGCAGACGCTGCACGACATGCTTGCGGAGACGCTCGTGCTCAGCACGAAGCAGCCGGCGGCTTCCAATCGGACGGATACGCGCGCCGCTTGACGCGCCCCTGAATCGGGTGCGCGGACGGCGTATCCGACTTGTCGCCGGTTCAGTCGAGCGACCGAATCTTTAGGTTGCGAAACCAGACCTCAGCGTCGTGATGTTGCAGGGATATGGGGCAATCCCAATTCGACCAATCCGCCAAGAACTGGGTCGTACCACGGGTTCTAGTTTTCATTTCTCGACGAAGAGCCTCGTCATCGGGTCGATAGCTGACTACCTTGACGCCGTTCAGCCAATGCTCCGCCAAGTTGTTCTTCCACACAATTCGGCCTCGGTTGAACTCCCCGATCGGGAGAGCAGCGGGCTCTGATGGCGCAATGTGCGCGTACATCGCACCCGTGCGGCGTTTTGGGTTGCCGATTGCGTCGGGATGGACGTCATCATCGATCAATTGAAATTCGAAGCCGATCGCCGCGTGGTGCCCGGCAAACTGCATCGACCGCTGGACAAGGTATTTCACGCCTGAATTGGCACCCCGCGTCAGCCTGCACTCGAAGGTTAACTCAAAGTTCCGGAAGCTACGTTTCGTGACCAGATCCTGCCATTCCTTGCGGGAGAACTTCCTGGGATCCAGGGTGCGCAGGCAGCCGTCCTCGACCGCCCACGAATCGGCGGGGAACTCTGGGCTCACGGTACCGCGCCAGGCGCTGGTATCCTTGCCATCGAACAAAAGGGTCCAGCCCTGCGCCTTCTCCTGTCCGGTGAGTTGATTGTGCTGGCCGCGAAGCGACACGGTCAACAAGCAAGCGAAAAGCACAAGGCGGGCCATGGAAGAGCATATTAGCAGAACCACAACCGGCTTCAAGAAAGACGCTAGCGCGAGGTTGTCAAGGCAAAATAGAAATGTCCTATTGCTGGCAAAGTAGAAATGTCCTGTTTCGACGGAGTAGCCGGAGGTTGGATGTTAGGGTGAATGCGTCTGCGAGGGGTCGCTCCCGAGCGGATGGCTAAGGCCGATGGGACGGGGCTGGCTCCGAAGAATCGGCATGATCCCCACTGCTCCAGAGGAGCTCAAGGTCAGCGAACGCCAAGTACGGCGGCTACTGGTCAAATTGGAGCAAGTGGAAGATAAGGCCGCCGCGCATGGACTGCGTGGGCGCTTGAATCGAAGGATCAAGGACGAGGTAAGACAGAAGGCGGTCCAGATTCTGAGCGGGGATGTTTATAAGGGTTTCGGACCAACGCTGGCCTCCGAATACCTGGCCAAGAAACACCAGTTGGTCGTGAGCAAGGAAACGGCGCGGCAGTGGATGCGCCAAGCGGGACTGTGGCGGCCCGCAAGCAACGAGTCGCGGCGATTCATGTGTGGCGGTGAAAAAAGCGATTCGGATTTCCAAGCGATGGAGGCAGAGGGAATTTTGCGTCGCATTCTGCCGCGGGGTCATTTTCTTGTCTTTGGCTTTTCAGAGCCACCAATCGATCCCGATCAGTTGGTGTCATCAGTAATTGTCCTTCGTCGGTTGGCAACCTCCAGGGTCAACCCCGTCAATGGGACATTTCTACTTTGCTCGAATAGGACATTCTCACTTTGCCGCGACACGAATCGTCAAAACGTTGACAGTAGCCGCACGCTTCTGATAAAACGCAGGTACGCGGTCCGCTGCGGTCCCGCCGCAGAATACATGAAAAAACGACATATCCGGTTGGCGAATATTTATTACGCCGCGGCTGAAATTATGTGCCGCAAAGGGTACGACGCCACCACGCTCGGTGAGATCGCGGCGGCCGTCGATCTCACCAAAGCGGGGCTCTATCACTACTTCCAAAGCAAAGAAGAACTGCTCTTCAGCATGGTGAACTTCGCGATGGATCGGGTGCAGGAGTCTGTGATCGACCCCGTCCGTGACATCGCGGACCCCAAACTCCGCCTGCGCACTATGACCTTGAATTACGTGAATTTGATCATGGAGACGGGCGGCGATTTAACCCACGTGATCGAGGAAAGCAATAAGCTGCAGCGCACCCGCGCGCGGAAGATTGAGGAGCGCCGCAACGCGTTCTATGATTTCGTGCGCGCTAGTGTCCACGAAGCGAAGGCGCTTGGCGCGCTGCCTGGAATCAGTGCCGGTATCGCGACCAGGAGTTTCTTCGGCGTCATTCTTTTCATGGCGCAGTGGTACAGGCCGTCCGGCTCACTTTCGCGCAAAGAAGTAGCGGGCCAGATCGTGCGCCTTACGGTGGATCGCATGCTGCTCGGCGATGCGACAGACGCCGTCGCAGCCGCGAGCGATCCGCTGGGATGAAATAGCAGACTCTCCCATGCAAGTCCGGAATACACGGCAGCGAGCTGCCATTCGCGACGCGGTGGAACGAGCGGGACGCCCTCTCTCCGCCGACGAGATTTTCGCTGAAGCTTCGAAAGAAGTTGCTGGCATCGGCCTTGCCACGATCTACCGGAGTCTCAAAGACCTGACCGAAGAGGGGTGGCTAACGACCGTCGAAGTACCCGGCGAACCGGCACGCTATGAGCGTGCCGGAAAAGCACACCACCATCACTTCCATTGCTGTGCCTGCGGCAAGATGTTTGAAGTTGACGGCTGCCCGCCCGATCTCGATAAGCTGGTTCCGAAGGGATTCCGCGTCACGCGCCATGAGATTCTGATGCACGGCGAATGCGTAACGTGCTCGGCCGGCTGAGGTCCGCCGCCACGATGAAAATGAATCGCGAACGAACGATCGTATCGTCGCTGACTGCTATTGGGAGCGTGCTCGCGGCTTCGAGTTGCTGCCTGCCGCTCGGGACGATGTGGCTCGCCGCGGGAGCCGCCGGCGCCGGAGCGTTCCTCGATCAGTACCGGCCTTGGCTGATGGGCGCGTCGACCGGCATTCTCGGATGGGCCCGTGGTTGAAAAGAAACAAATGCTGTTCGACGCCCTTCTTTTGGCGCGCTCTTTGTCACTCTGAATCTAGGCCTGAGGAGACCAATATGCCCAAACTTATCGATAACCACACCGTCATTCCCGTTCCCGGCAAAAAGGAGATCCGCGAGTACGTCGGTCGCGTGAACAGCGGTGACAGCGCAGTCAGCGTTGCGCACATGAAGAGTCCCGCAGGCTGGAGTGAGCCGGGCCAGACTCCGGAATTCGACGAATACACTGTCGTGCTTTCCGGCTGCATGCATGTCGAACATCGCGGCGGCGCAATCGACGTTCGCGCTGGCCAGGCGATCCTGACTGAAAAAGGGGAGTGGGTCCGTTACAGCACGCCCGAAGGCGCGGAGTACATCGCCATCTGCCTGCCGGCGTTCGCGCCGGGCACAGTGCATCGCGACGCCTAGCGCCGGTTATTCGCCGAGCTGTTGGGCGTGCTGCCCGTCGGGCAGGATGACATCAATGATTTTTGCACCGGCCACGAAGCCGCCGTTAAGGCCCGCGCGGCAGTGCCGGACTTCGGCGAACACCTGGAAATCGCCGACACGAAACTCGATGGACGACCCCGGGGGGATATGGGTTTGCGTGACGACGCCGACGCCCGATCGCGAGATGTCTCGCACTTGCGCCGCGACGATTTCGAAATCGGGAGGCATCCAGACGCGCAGCGTGACATCGCGGACCACCGGGAATCGAGGCTCGGACCGCCTCTCCGGACCTGGCTCGGACGGCAGTTGGGCGCGCACCGGCAACCGGTCCAGGCAATCCAGGCCGCCAAACAACACAGCCCGGCGGATTCGTTCGACGTCCGTAACGACTTTCATGACAGCGCTTATCAGCCTTCCCAGGTTCCATCGGCGTGTGCCGCCAGAACCCTTAGGCTGCCTGCTCAAGTAATACAAAAACTGTACTTTTCTGCCCGGGTACTCCCGGGTTTCACCTCAACTGCCTAGCGTCGGACGCGATCCGAATAACTGCCGCCCGTATACATACGGACTACGCGGTCGTTTTCCTCTGTAAATCGAACGATTTCGCCCACGGGTGAGCCACCGGATGCGGCCTCAAATCGAAACTGATCGTTGCCAATCGGGATCAATTTGGTCTGTGTTTCAGGATTTGCGCCCGTGGGATCAATGATGACCAGGCGCTGATGGAGTTCCACGACTTGGCTTTCGCCGCCCATGCGGCTGCGGTAGAGTCCGGCAAAGCGGCTCCAGGCGGGGCTCCACGAAACCTGTTTGGGTGTGGTTGCAGATGCTTTCGCGACAGCGGTGCCGACGGTCTGCATCAGGTGCAAGGCGAGATCGCCGGGGTCGGAATCGTCGCCGTTGGTCAGGACAATTACGCCAACTCGGTCGTCGAGTTGAATCAACGTTTGCGTCTTAAAGCCGGGATACGATCCGCCGTGGCCCACGTAGACGCGATCTTTGTCCCGCTGCACCGCAAATCCGATTGCGTTGCCGCGCTGCCAATTATTTTCAAGGACGCGGACGCGATGCATCTCGCGGAGAGCCCCCGTACTCAAAATCTGCTGGCCGCCCGGCTTGCCTTTGCGAAACTGCAGAGAGACGAACTTCGCCATGTCCTCCACCGTCGACGTGATACCCGTCGCTGCGGCCATCGCGTGGGCGTCGACAAACGGCATTTTCTGGTGCGTGCCGTCAGGGAGCCTGCGTCCATAGCCAGTCGCCAAACCAGGTACGTCCCGGTCCACGCTTGAATCCTTCATGCTGAGGGGCGTGAAGATGTGATTCTGGATGTAGTTCGCAAAGGACTCACCGGAAATCGCCTCGACGACCAATCCGGCAACGGAGAAGGCGAGATTCGAGTACTTCCAGCGCACCTCGGGAGGATAGGCGGACGTGTTTGCGGCGAGAAACTTACGAATGCCTTCCGCGTTTGGAAAATCCAAATCGGACCAATGCGACCCGGCTTCCCGAGGCAAACCGGAGCTGTGCGTCAGCAACTCTTCGATGGTGATCGGTGGATCGTCAGGCTCGGCGGGCTTGATCTGGAACCAGGGCAAATACTTTGAAACAGGGTCGTCGAGCCGCAGCTTGCCAACGTCGCGCAGTTGCATGATGGCAGTGGCGGTAAAGAGTTTACTGTGCGAAGCCATGCGGAACTTGGTGCCGGGTGCGGCGGGGATCTTCGTGACAACATCCGCGAAGCCGAAACCCTGCGCCCAGATCAGTTCCTGATCATGTACAACCCCGACTGCGATGCCGGGGAGGCCGCGATAGGCGATCTGCCCGGAAATCCAACTCGAGAACAGGCGCTGGGCGCCCTTCACCTCCGGATCGTCGCCGACGTTCGCGGCGAAGAGAGGCAGCAGGAAAGAAAGACTACAAATCAGGATGCGTAGCATAAGATTCTCCAGTTTCCCGACGGTTCGAAGATGTGCCACAGCCGGGTGGCCAATGCTGCTAGCAAAGAGGCAGCCGCTTGCGATACACTAACAGTTTTGGTTTCCCCTCCGCGAGAACCAAAGCTGGCTTTGTATTCCGCAAAGCTGGCAAACCCCTAACTTCTGGGAGGAGTTGTAAAAGACGTGGCTGATTCCATGCGTCATATTTTCACGTCCGAATCGGTGACCGAAGGTCACCCGGACAAGATGGCAGACCAGATCTCGGACGCCGTGCTCGACGCCGTCCTTGCCGAGGATCCGACGGGCCGCGTGGCCTGCGAGGTCCTGGTAACAACCGGCATCTGCGTTGTGTCCGGCGAGATTACGACCAAGACCTATGTCGATGTCCCGAAGCTGGTCCGCGAAGTAATCGCCGACATCGGTTACACCGACGCGGCGATGGGCTTCGACGCCACGACTTGCGGTGTTTTGAATACGATCCAGAGTCAATCGCCGGATATTGCGATGGGCGTGGACACGGGCGGCGCGGGCGACCAGGGCCTGATGTTCGGCTATGCGTCGGACGAAACCCCGGAATTGATGCCGCTGCCGATCGTGCTTGCGCACAAGCTTTGCAAGCGTCTCAGCGATTCGCGTCGCGCGGGCGAGTTGAAGTATCTCCGTCCGGACGGCAAGAGCCAGGTTTCTGTGGAATACGTGGACAATAAGCCGGTTCGCATCGACGCGGTGGTTATTTCGACGCAGCACTCTGACGACGTTTCGACGGAGCAGTTGCGCGCCGATGTCCGCAAGTTCATCATCGATCCGGTGATCCCGGCAGCGATGGTCGACGCTGACACGAAGTATCACATCAACCCCACGGGTCGATTTGTGATTGGCGGACCGCACGGCGACACCGGCCTCACCGGCCGCAAGATCATTGTCGACACCTATGGCGGCATGGGCCGTCACGGTGGTGGCGCATTCTCGGGCAAGGATCCGACAAAGGTAGACCGTTCGGCGTGCTACATGGCGCGCTACATAGCGAAGAACCTGGTCGCGGCCGGCTTGGCGAAGCGCTGCGAAGTGCAGTTGGCTTACGCGATTGGTGTCGCGGAACCGGTGTCGGTGATGGTGAACACGTTCGGCACGGGAACCGCGGCCGATTCGAAGTTGATGGAAATCGTGCGGGCGAACTTCTCGTTGACGCCGAAGGGTATCATCGACAGCTTGAAGCTGCGGCGGCCCATTTATCGCAAGACGGCGGCGTTCGGCCACTTTGGCCGCAGCGAAGATACGTTTACCTGGGAAGCGACCGATAAGGCCGCCGCTCTCAAGCAGGCGGCGCAGTAAGCAGGTCGCCGCTGCCAGCCGGCACGTCAGCGAATCGTTTGCGATCGGAACGCGCCAGCCGGTTCGCCCCAAATAGAATTGGGGTGGCTTGGCTGGCGCGAGCCGTATCACGGCTCAAGTGTTTGCATTGCAGGTTCTCATTGGGAACCATGGAATTTTCCTTCTCGAATCGGACACACAATGGCATTGATTGAAGGTTGTCGCCACAGTATTGAAATCACCGTTCCGCTCGCCGACGTGCAGGCTGAAACGGAGCGCGCGGTAGTTAAGATTGCGGGGAAAGTTCGTCTTCCCGGATTCCGGCCTGGCAAAGCGCCGGTCTCGCTCGTGCGGACGCGGTTCGAGGCGGAGATCCGTCAGGATGTGGTGGAGGCGCTGATTCCGAAGGCGTTCCGGAAGGAAGTGGAGGCCGAAGGCCTGAAGCCGGTGAGCCAGCCGCACTACACGGATGTCCACTTCCACGATGGTGAGCCGCTGAAGTTCAAAGCGGAATTCGAAGTCGAGCCGGAGTTTGAGCTGGGCATATATCGCGATCTGCCTGTTGTGTACAAAGAGCCTGCCGTCGCCGACTCCGATGTCGATGAGCGGCTTGAGAAGGTCCGCGACCAGAAGGCGGACTTCGTGAATGTCGATCCGCGACCACTGGCGGACGGCGATTTTGCCGTAGTTTCGCTCGACAGCCTGGCGGGGGCTGAGCCGCCGATTCATCAAGACGAGCTAATGCTACAGATCGGCGATCTGAACACACTCGCCGGCTTCAGCGAACATTTGCGCGGTCTGTCTCCCGAAGACGAGCGCGAGTTTGACATTGCCTACCCGGAGGACTACGACCGGCCGGCGCTCGCTGGCAAGACGGTGAAGTTCCGCGCGACCGTGAAAGCGGTTCGCGTGAAAGAGTTGCCGGACGCGAATGACGAATTCGCGAAGGATCTCGGCGACTATCAGACGCTCGACGAGTTGAAGAATGCGATCCGCACCAGCGTTCTCCGCGAGCGCGAGTTTGAGGCGCAGAAGGAGGCGAAGACGAAACTGATCGATCAATTGGTGGAATCGCATGTCTTTGCGGTTCCGGAGGCCTATGTCGATCGCCAGATCGAGATGAACGTCGATCGGCGCCTGCGGGCGTTTGCTGCCGAAGGGATCGATCCGAAGTCGATCAAGCTCGACTGGGAGAAGGTCCGCGAAGCGCAGAAGGATCAGGCGCTGAAGGACGTTAAGGCATCGCTGCTGCTTGACAAGATCGCTACAGCCGAAAGCCTGGATGCGACGCAGGACGAGGTGGATCGCGAAGTGCAACGCTTTGCAAAGCAACAGCGCGAGGCGGTTGCTGTCACACGAGCTAAGTTACAGAAGGACGGAACGCTCGGGCGGATCGCGAATTCAATACGAACCGAAAAGACGTTGGCCTTCCTGTTTGAGCGGGCGCGGAAGTCGGCGGAGTAGATTTTGAATGTGCCGAGCGAAGAAGGGATGCTCGTTGTTTTAAAATACTAGCTAGACTAAACTTAGTCCACCTTGATTAATTGTGATCTGATCCGAATTGGTTGGATCTTGTGTTTGCATGCAGGGTGTGATACTGTGTTGTTATGGCAGTCGCTGCAACAGCCCGGGCAAAGAAGCCTTATCTAAATGTTCATGAGGCGAAGACTCATTTGTCGGAACTTCTTGAGCGTGTGGAGAATGGCGAGGAGATCGTCATTGCGCGGGCTGGTCGGCCGATCGCGAAGCTGAGCGGCTATGTTCCGCCTCCGTTGCAGCCCCGGAAACTCGGGACGATGCGAAACAAGGTTTGGGTTGCGGACGATGCGTTCGATCCGGCAACTGACGCGCAAGTCGCTGGGTTGTTCTCGGGTGGCGATCTGGAGCCGCCTTCCGCTTTGAAGCCCCCGCAGTCGTGAAGTTACTTCTCGACACGCACGCGGTGCTTTGGGCGGTGCAGTCGCCGGAAAAGCTCTCGCGCACTGCCGTCGGCCTGATCGAAGGCGAGAATGACTTGCTAATCAGCATTGCCTCGCTTTGGGAGATCGTGATCAAGACTTCTCTCGGCAAGCTCTCGCTTGGATCTCCTCCAGAGCAGGCCTTCCCCGAGATTCTGGAGGCGCTCCATGCCGAGATTCTGCCGGTTGCGGTCGAACACTTATGCGCACTCGCGCAGCTTCCGACGCTCCATGGCGACCCGTTTGACCGCCTTCTGATCGCGCAAAGTATCTGCGAAAACGCGCCGGTGCTGACGGCGGACCCCGTGTTCTCGCAATACCCGGTACCAGTGGTCTGGTAACTAACACGCCCGAATAAGAAGCTGGGACAAGCATTTTCTAATCCGAGAATGAGCCTGAAGGGGGAAGAGTCAGGTTGGGACGCTGCTGGGGTCCTTTCTGTGTTTTTTGGTTTCGTTTTTT
>JAYVTO010000055.1:0-22569 GCA_043788745.1 Acidobacteriaceae bacterium | reverse complement strand
GGCTGTGGCCGGCCTGTTCAGCCACTTAATTGCGCTGTAATGACTTCTAGCTATAGTTGACGCCATGGCACTCCCCCTAGCAGGCACAGCCCGCACCGTGTTGGTGGTCGACGACGAAGCGACCATTCGTGACGTCATCCGCCGCTACCTAGAACGCGACGGGTTCAAAGTGCGCGAGGCCGGCGACGGCTTTGCCGCGCTGGACGCCCTGTCCGAAGCGCTGCCGGATCTGATTGTGCTGGATTTGATGCTGCCCGGCATTGACGGTTTCGGCATTCTGCGAAAACTACGCCAACAGCATAAGACTCCGGTGATTATTCTCACCGCGCGCGGGCAGGATGAGGATCGGATCGTGGGACTCGATTTGGGCGCCGATGATTACCTGCCGAAGCCGTTCAACCCGCGCGAGTTAGCGGCGCGGATTCGCGCTATCCTCCGGCGCGTGGAGCACCGTCCGCAAGCGCCGGCGCGCTTCGAAGTCAACGGAGTGACGGTGGATCCAGGCACGCGCGAAGTCTGGTGCGACGGCCGCGATATCGATCTGACGACGCTCGAATTCGACATTCTCGACATGCTGATGCGTTCCGCCGGGCGCGTGCTGTCGCGCGACGCCTTGATGGAGAGCATGTACAACCGCAAGGCGACTCCGTTCGACCGGTCGATTGACATGCACGTCAGCCATCTGCGGAAGAAGCTGGAGCATGGCCGCACGCTGATCAAAACGGTGCGCGGCATCGGTTATCAATTCTGTCTGACGGGCGAAGAGGAGCCGGTCGAACGATGAGAAGCCTCTTTGCAAAAATCCTGCTGTGGTTCATCGCGACGACGTTCGTGCTGTTGCTAGGCAGCGTGTTGACGACGGCGTTCAACTACAACCTGCCGGGCCAGCGCAAGATGCCCGTCACGATTCTGTTGAATTACGAGCTCGAAGAGGCGCGCCACGCCTTTGAAACCGGGGGCGCGGCGGAGCTTGCAGGGTTGCTTGAACGCATCCAGTCTTCGACCGAAACAGAAGCGGTGTTGACCGACGCCGACGGCCGTGATCTGGCAACCGGGCGCATGCGGCCGGACTTGGTGCGCGAAGGCGTCCGGCGGCAGAAAAATCCGCTCGCGAAACTGAATTCGAGCATGTACGCGCGGCAATCGGCGGACGGAAAGTATTGGTTCTTTCTGGCCGGCGGACGAAGTTCGACGCTGCTGTGGTACCTGCAGCCCGAGACCATTTGGGTCTGGGGCCTGGTGGTGCTGCTCTGCTACGGCCTGGCGGTGCATTTCACGTCGCCCCTGCGCCGGTTGCAGCGCGCCGTCGACCGGTTCGGCCGCGGCGACACGGACGCGCGCGCGGACGCGACGCGGCGCGACGAAATCGGACAACTGGCGAAAACGTTTAACCAGATGGCGGACCGCATGGTGGCGCTGCGGCAATCCGAGCGCCGCCTGCTGCTCGATCTTTCGCATGAATTGCGCTCTCCGCTGACGCGGATGAGCGTCGCGATTGAGCTGGCGCGGGCCGGCAGCAGCGGATCGACGACGCTCGACCGCGTTCAAAAAGAAGCCGACCGCCTGAACGCGATGATCACGGAAATGCTCGAAGTGACGCGCGCCGAAACGGATGCCGCGCACCGCAGATCCGAGCCGGTGCGGCTGGCCGACATCATCACCGGCGTGGCCGAAGATTGTAACGTCGAGGCGCACCATCGCAGCTGCGAAGTAGCCGTCGGCGCGCTCGACGCCGTGACGGTGGATGGAGATCCGGAGTTGCTGCGCCGCGCGGTGGAGAACGTGGTTCGGAACGCGGTTCGCTATGCGCCGGCCAGTACCCAAGTCGAGATGAGCGTCTTGCGGCTGGGATACGGCGTGCGCATTGCGATCCGGGATTACGGCCCCGGCGTTCCCGAGGAATCGCTGCCGCATCTGTTCGATCCGTTCTACCGCGTCGACGCGGACCGCAACCGGACCAGCGGAGGCGTCGGGCTTGGGCTGTCGATTGCCCGCCGCGCCATCGAGTTGCACCGCGGATCGCTGCGGGCGCGGAACGCATACCCCGGGCTCGAGGTCGAGATCGACTTACCCGTCGGGCGAACGACACCTAGTACGACGACGAAAGAGAACCCGGTACTACTGGGAACCTAGGGTTCAAAATCCGGCTTTTTCCGGGAATTGCCTAATCCGCTGCCAGGATCTCGCCGATAGAGCAGGGCATGAACGGCATTTCCACTCTCTCCCGCCAGGATCTAGAAGATTCGTTGCCGGAGGAACTGCGATTCCGGCTGAGCTTGCTGCGCCTGACGGGCCAACAGACGGAATCGATGGAGAATCTGATATCGGCCGTCGAGCACGTGGGCTGACGAGATAGCCGGAGTTGGCGCTTCGTACTAAAGTGCATCCCCAACCCTGCCGATAAGCCGAGAAGATGAGTTCCTCTCGTGGCGGCAAGTTCCAGGATCACTACGCGATTCTTGAGGTCGATGCGAAGGCCAGCCAGGAAGACGTGCTGGCCGCCCACAGCCTGCAGGCAGCGAAGTATCACCCGGAGCGGGGATCCTCGCCCGACGCCGCGAAATACGAAGCGATTTCGCTCGCCCGCGAAGTTCTGTCGGACCCCTCGTCGCGTGTCGCCTTTGATAGCCTTCGCGGCAACCCTCAGCAGGAAGGGCCGCATCGGTTTAGCGGAATTGCCTTCTTCGAAACGGTCGCGCAGGAGCCCCTGCGCCGTATCGCGATCCTCTGTCTACTCTACGACCGCGCCCGCCAGCAACCGACGCGTCCTGGGCTGTCTGTGCGCCAAACCGAAGCGATTCTCAACATGACCGGCGACGACATGCGCTTTTCGCTCGTCTATCTCAAGCAACGCGGACTGGCGATGAGCGACGACAAGAGCAACTTGCTGATCACTGTCGACGGGATGGATTACGTCGAGAAGGCCAATCCGGATCCAGCAAGGATTCTGCCCCTTCTTACCGAACAGCCGGTGCCCGGAGAGCCCTCAGAGGCAGTAGCCCCCTCGGAGATACCCGAGGAGAGCGCGCCGGAACCGGTCGCAGAGATGGCTAGCGCGCCCCGCACCGTGTCCGCGCAATCGGAAAGCCTCGCCGCACGCATCCGGACGCGGATGGCGATTCCGCGGTCGCCGGCGCAAGTTGGTTAGCGCTTCGCGGCCCCAAAAGCACGCCGCTCACTCTTTGTTGCATGCGGGGCACCCAAAACGATGTATGCTATGGGTGATTCGGCCTCGAAAGGGCCGGCCACGAGGAGCCAACTATCCCATGTCAGATCGGTACATTTTCTCGAAAGAAGAAGACGAACAGGACGATTTTGAAGACACCGCGCACATCGATATGGACACGGAATTGGGCGACTATGACGATGTCGAGGAAGAAGACGACATCATCGAGGTCACCGAAGTCCGCACCGTCACGGTCACTCGCCACGAAGTGAAGCCGGTTCACTCCGCGTCCGTAATTCCATCGCCGAAGCCCGAACCGGTAGCCGCGGCGGTGATCGTCGAAATGGCGCCCGTCGCGGCCCCGTCGCCCGAACCGGCCGCGAAGAAGCCGGCGACGAAAGCCGTCGCTCCGAAGAAACCCGCGGCCAAGAAGGTTGCCGCGAAGAAGGCCGCTCCGGCGAAGGCCGCGAAAAATGCGCCGGCAAAGGCCGCGAAGAAACCTGCCAAGAAGGCAGCTCCGGTCAAGGCAAAGAAGAAGGCAACTCCGGTCAAGGCAAAGAAGAAGGCAGCTCCGGTCAAGGCAAAGAAAAAGGCAGCTCCGGTCAAGGCAAAGAAAAAGACCGCGCCCAAGCCGGCAGCAAAGAAGGCAGCCGCTAAGAAGCCAGCGCCCAAGAAGGCAACAAAGACAGCCGCGCCCGCAAAGGTGAGCAAGAAGGTAAAGAAATCCGCGCCCAAGCCCGCGCCGAAGAAGGACAAAAAGAAAGACAAAATGGCGGGCAAGAAGGGCAAGAAGGGCAAGAAGGGCAAGAAGCGCTAGTTCTCCGACCGCGTGATTCGGACCGAAACGAGCCCCGCTGCAACTGGCGGGGCTATATCCCCCTGCTTTAGCCCGGAGATGTTTTTTTTGCTGGCCATCGTGCCAGGCGCTCCGAACCTGTCTGAATTGCACAAAGGGCGGCCGCCCGGCCGCCCTTTGTGCGTTTGCGGAACGCCTTCCGCCAAACGACGCTACTTGTTCACAACCACGCGGCACTTCTCAAACAGTTCGAGTAGCGATGCCGCGTGCTCCTCCGGCGTGCGCGCGGAACTCTTGCCGCCGAAGCCGGCGGCCGCGGCCGCCCCTTTGCCGTATCCCGTGGTAACGGCGATAAACTTCATCATCTCGAGCGCAACCTCGTTTGGACTTCCGCTGCCGCGCGGCTCGGCCGTGTTCTTGTTATTCTCTTCCGACATCCTTGTGATCCCCAATCTGCAATAATTCCAGTTTGCGCGCGATTGGCTCCGTGAACGCGATCGCGCATGTCGATTATCCCATTCGGATGCCCGTCGAGGCACACAAATTTATCCGCAAGATGCGCGGCGGCGCACAAGCCCACCTCATTGAGGCGGACGATGGCCATTGCTACGTCGTCAAATTCGTGAACAATCCGCAGCACCGCAGGATCCTGGTCAACGAACTGATCGCGTCGATATTTCTCAAGTACCTGCAGATTGCCGCGCCCGCCATCGCGATTGTCCGCCTGACGCAGGAATTTCTGACCGCGAATCCGCAGATCTATTTCACGTTCGGCAGCAAACGCGTGGCTGTGGATGCGGGCTGGCACTTCGGATCGAGATTTCCGGGAGATCCCGATCGCCAGATGGTTTACGATTTCCTGCCCGATGCGCTGCTGAACAAAATCGAGAATCAAAGTGATTTCCTGGGCATCCTGGCATTCGACAAATGGATGGGCAACGCCGACTCCCGCCAGTCGATCTTCTTTCGCGCGCGCCTCAAGGAGTATCTCCCCTCGGTCGCGCAACCCTTGCGCGTCGGCTTGGTGGCCTCGATGATGGACCACGGATTTGTCTTCAACGGTCCGCACTGGGACTTCGTGGACTCTCCGCTGCAAGGCCTCTATTTCCGGCAAACGGTCTACGCGCCGGTGCGCTCCATCGCCGACTTTGAACCGTGGATCGAGCGCATCCGGCATTTTCCGGAAGAAGTTTTGGATGACGCCATCAAGCAGATTCCCGCCTCGTGGCTCGACCCGAAGATGGACGACATTGAGAAGCTGCTGGCGCAACTGCTGCGCCGGCGCAATCGCGTGGCAGACCTGATCGACGATTGCCGGCGGGGCAGGATCAATCCGTTTCCGAATTGGCGCTGACCGGCTCGGCGTTTACGCCGCAAGCAATCTCGGCGGTGAGCAACTTAGCCGTGAGCGGCGCAAGCAGAATGCCGTTGCGGTAATGGCCATACGATAGCCAGACGTTCGTCGGAGAGCCATCCGCGAGCCGCAGTCGCTCGACCACGGGCGTATTCGAGATCGCTCCCGAGGCGTCGATTGCACCAGGCCGAAAGCCGATCCAGGAGCGATCCGGCACGCGGTTCCGGAGCCCTGGCACGTACTCGCCCGCGGCGGAGTGCAGCGCTTGCGCCGCGGCAGGATCCACCGTACGGTCGAAGCCGGCGTGTTCGGTAGTTGCGCCGGCGATCAGGAAGCCGTTCGAACGTTGCAGCATGTAGGTGTGCCCATGGCGCACCACCGGACCGAGCATGCCGGGCTCGACGGCGTACCCAATCAGATGCCCCTTGACAGGCACGGCGCGCGGAGCTTCCCGCGGCAGCATGGCGGAACTCCAGGCTCCGGCGGCGACGACGGTTGCTCCGGGATGAATGCAGCCAGCGTCGGTTAACACGACTCCGGTGGCGGCGTCGATCGCCGTCACCGCGGTGTGTTCGGCGATCTCGACGCCAAGGCGCGGCAGCACAATGCGGAGCGCGGCGGTGACGCCGGTAGGATCGATCATGCCATCGTCGGGATACAGCATCGCCTGATCGAAGGATTCCGGCGCGAGCGCTGGTGCGAGCGCCAAAGCGAGACCGTGCGACAGCTTCTCCGAGCGAACGGGAATCGCCGCTTGCCGCGACGCGCGATCGTTGAGTGCCTGCCACTCCTGCTCACCGCGCGCAAGTTCGAGCGCACCGCAGAGCCGCAGGTCAACACCGCGGCCGGAATCCGACCGCAGCTCTTCGACGAATGCCGGATAGAGACGGCGGCTCTCGACGGCGAAATACGACCAGCGGCTGTTCTCGCCGAATTCCCCGCCCGGCGCCAACATCCCCGCGCCCGCCCGGCTCGATTCCCCGCTGAATTCACCGGCATCGACCATGGTGACGGACAGGCCTTGCTGCCCAAGTCTCCACGCGACCGACGCGCCGACGATACCGGCGCCGATTACCAGGACATCGGGAGTGGTTCGGATGGCCACGTCTTTGGGACCCGCGAGCCTCTACTTCAGGACACCCATCTTTTCCATCGGCCAGTAGACGAAAACCGCTTTGCCGTAAATAAATGAGCGCGGCAGCCAGCCCCAACTGCGGCTGTCGTTCGACGAACTGCGGTGGTCGCCGAGCACGAAATAATTGCCTTCCGGAACCTTGCGCTCAGACACCGACACCTGGTCGCGATACTCTTCGGGAACGTAGTCTTCTTTGAAACGCTGTCCGTTCACCACCACGACGCCATGATCCACTTCCACGTTGTCGCCCGGAAGACCGACAACGCGCTTGATATAGGATTTCGTCATGTCGCCCGGAAACCAAAACACAATCATGTCTCCGCGTTCGATCGAGCCGATGCCGAACCGGTAGACGAACTTGTTGATGAAAATGCGCTCCTTGTCCTCGAGCGCGGGCATCATGCTGGTGCCCTCCACCTTGACCGGTTGGTAGACAAAGAGAATGATGACGACGGCCAGCACGACGGACAGCAACAGGTCACGCATCCAGCCCAGCGTGGTGCCGAAGAGCGACGGCTCCGCGGCCCTTGGTGGTTGAATTCCGCCCACGGCAGGCAGCCCGGTTTCGACGGGTTGATTTATCCGATCGTCCATCCCTGACACTCATTAAACCACGGGAAATGCAGCAAGCCGCACTCGGAAGAGCGGAGGCCTGTATCCGTTGGACGGAGAAGTCTCGAAAACGGTGTACGAAAATTAGCGGGCGAAACGGGCCCCAAACTCGCGTTCTGCACGAGCCCAGTCTTCGTCGGGTGAACCCGGCTGGTAACCGCGCGCTTCGTAGTATGAGTACGCGAGCGCGGAAATCTCGTGGTAAATCTGCTCGGGCGTGAGTTCGGGCGCGCGGGCAGCGTGCGTCGCAAGAAGCTGCGCGGGCGCAGCGGCAGCAAGCGCGGTCTTGACCGGTGCCACGAGAGCCGCCCGAGGTTCTACGGCGTTCACGGTCGTTACTGCCTTCTTGTGGCGATGCGCAGCGGCTTTCGGCGCTGCGGGCTCCGCCGCCGGTGCGGCGATGGCTTTCTTCGCGCGGGGTTTGGCAGCGGCTTTCTTCGTTGGCTTGGCGGTGGCGGTCTTCACCGCCTGGGCCGCGGAAACGGGCGATTCACTCATAGCGGGCGCGGCACCAGCCACGGATGCGATCTCATTTTTCTTGCGGGGCATAGAAATACCAAGTCTGTTCGGAGAGGAATACGTACAGGTACTACTTTCCTAGCTTATCATCGCGAAAACAGAATTGCGTAAAAATGTTTCCGCGACAGACGCGCCCGTCCGGGCATATAATTGCTGACATGTCCCAAGTTGCGCGCAGTCAGCCCGTGTACGACGTGGTCATCATTGGCTCCGGAGCCGGAGGAGGTACCGCGACCAAAGTCCTTGCCGACTTGGGCGTTAGCGTCGCTTTGCTCGAAGCCGGGCCGATGCTGAATCCCGCGAAGGATTTCAAGGAACACAAGTGGCCTTACGATTACGCGCATCGCGGCGCGGAGGAAGACGGCGCGGCGTATTTCGGACGCGGGCGCGGCTTCGGATGGTTCACCGCGGCGCAAGGCGACTGGGCACTCGAGGGAGAGCCCTACACCTCGGCACCGGGATCGGAGTTCCGCTGGTTCCGGTCGCGCGTGGTGGGCGGACGCACCAATCACTACGGCCGGATCTCGCTGCGCTTCGCCGACTACGACTTCAAGTCCTATTCACGCGACGGGGTCGGGTCGGATTGGCCGATCACCTACGACGAGATCGCGCCCTATTACGACAAGACGGAAGCGTTCATCGGCGTCACCGGATCGAAGGAAGGCATCCGTTCCGCGCCCGATGGCGTGTTCCAAAAATGCCCGCCGCCGCGCGTGCACGAGTTGTTGATCCAGAAGGCCTCGAAGAAAGCCGGAGTGCCCTGCATCCCGGCGCGACTCGCGGTGATCACGCAAAAGACCAACGGCCGCGCCGCGTGCCACTACTGCGGTGAGTGCGGACGCGGCTGCGTTACGGCCTCGAACTATTCATCGAGCCAGGTCCAGATCTTCCCCGCTCTCAAGACCGGCCGCGTGACGCTCATCACGAACGCAATGGCGCGCGAACTGCTGGTCGACGACCTCGGCAAAGTGAAGGCCGTGTCGTATATTGACAAGACCACGCGCACCGAGCATCAGATCAGATGCCGCACCGTCGTAGTTGCCGCGAGCGCCTGCGAAACCGCGCGGCTGTTGCTGAATTCGAAATCGGAGCGGTATCCGAACGGCATCGCCAACGGGTCCGGCCAACTCGGACGCAATCTTGTCGACTCCACTGGATTCTCGATGGGCGCCCACATCCCCGCGCTCGAAGGCCTGCCGCGCTACGATTCCGATGGCATGGGCGG
Source organism: Acidobacteriaceae bacterium (assembly GCA_043788745.1). Taxonomy (GTDB): domain Bacteria; phylum Acidobacteriota; class Terriglobia; order Bryobacterales; family Bryobacteraceae; genus JBBQWZ01. Next base: position 13,762 of record JAYVTO010000055.1, on the reverse strand, counting down.
CGGACACGTCTACATGCCGTGGTGGCTATGGGACAAGAAACTGGATTTCCCACGCGGGTATCACATCGAAGTCGGCGGTGGCTACGGCATGCCCGGCCTCGGGAGTTTCTCGGGCACGGCATCGCGCGTCGAAGGCTATGGCGAATCGCTGAAGAAATCCATTTACGAAAACTACGGCACAAATGTGAACCTCGCCGGCCGCGGCGAAATGGTTCCGAACGCGGGCACCTATTGCGAGATCGATCCCAACGTTGTCGACAAGTACGGAATCCCCGTGTTGCGCTTCCACTACAAGTGGACCGACTACGAGTTGAAGCAAGTCGAACATATGGAGCGGACCTTTACCGAAATCCTGGAAACCATGGGCGGCACCGTCACCAAGCGCCAGATTCCGACCGAGAAGAAGATCTCGGTGGGCGGCGAAATCATTCACGAGGTCGGCGTCGCGCGCATGGGCGAAGACCCGAAGACGTCGTATCTGAATAAGTACGGCCAAGCGCACGAAGTGAAGAATCTCTTCGTCGCCGATGGTGCGTCGTTCGTCACCAATCCCGACAAGAACCCCACGCTCACCATCTGCGCCCTCGCATGGCGGACGGCCGAATACCTGGCAGAGGAGCTGAAGAAACGCAATGTCTGATCCTTCGAAACTCGCAACGCGCCGCGAGACGCTCATCAAAATCGCGGGCGCCGTCTCGCTCGCCAACCTCGCCCAGCCTGCACTCTCGCAGACGCAGGCCGACCACGTTCACGCCGCCACCGCCGCGGCGAAATCTCCCCGCGGCGCATACAAGCCGAAGCTCCTGACGCCGCATGAGTTCAAGACTCTGCAGGCGCTGGCGGAGCTGATCGTGCCGGGCGCATCCAAAGGCAACACGGCAGAGTTCATCGATCACTTGTGCGCAGTCAACAAGGAACTCGCCGCGATCTATACCGGCGGGCTGCTGTGGCTCGACAGCACGATGACGAAGCGCGCCGGCGCGCGCTTTCTCGATGCAATGCCAGCCCGGCAGACCGAGCTGCTCGACCTGATCGCGTATCGCAAAACCGCGCAAACCAACCCCGAACTCGCTCCCGGCATCCGCTTCTTTACCTGGGCGCGCCGCATGACGGTAGACGGCTACTACACCAGCGCCGCCGGAATCAAGGAAGTCGGCTTCCTGGGCAACGGCTCCAGTTCGAAGTTCGAGGTGAAGCAGGATCTGTACGACCACGCGCTGCGCAAGAGCGGCTTGGCGTAAGCATGTTGGTTTGCCCCGTGCGGGACTGCGGGCTCGACTTGGCCCGCGAGGACCGGCGTTATGTGTGCGCGAACAGCCATTCTTTCGACATCGCTCGCAGCGGGTACGTGAATCTGCTGCAGCCGCGGGATAAGCGTTCGAAGCACCCCGGAGATACTCCGGAAGCGGTCGCGGCGCGGCGTCGATTGCACGATCGCGGAGTCACGCGGCCGCTGTTCGAAGGCATCGCTGCATTCTCCCAAGCCGCCGCGAAAGATACGGTCCTCGACGCCGGTTGCGGCGAAGGCTATTACGCCGGGACGCTCGCGCACGAGACCCATAGCACCGCGCACGGCGTCGATATCTCGATACCCGCCGTCGATTCCGCCGCGCGCCGCTACCCCGATTGCCAATGGATCGTTGCCAACGCCGACCGCGTAATTCCCTGCGCGACCGCATCGTTCTCACTCGTTCTGTCGATCACGGCGCGCATGAATACAGCCGAATTCCGCCGCGTGCTCGGCAACGATGGCCGGCTGCTGGTGGCTTTACCTGCGCCGGACGACCTCATCGAACTACGCGGCGCGGGCCGCGACGATCGCGTCGCGCGCACGCTCGAAACCTTCCACTCCGGCTTTACGTTCCTCGAACAAACGCGCGTCAGCACCACAGCGGATCTCGACGCCGCGGACGTCTCCGATATTTTGCATTCGATCTACCGCCCCATGCAGCCGCGTCCGGCGCAAGCAACGCGCGTCACATTTAGCCTCGATTTGCTGCTGTTTCGCGCGAGCTAACAGCCGCTCTGCTGCAATAGCTTCGCGACCAGAGCCGTCCAGCCGGTCTGGTGGCTCGCGCCGAGCCCCGCGCCGTTGTCGCCGTGAAAGTATTCGCAAAACGGAATGTAGTCCTTGAAATTCGGATCCGTCTGGAATCGCTCCGTGCCGCCGAACACCGGCCGTCTGCCCGATTCGTCGCGAAGAAAGATGCGCGACATGCGGCGCGATAGTTCGGCCGCGATCGCCGCCAGCCGCATCTTGTTGCCGCTGCCCGTTGGAAATTCGACCAGCAGGGAATCGCCAAAGTAATAGTCGAACTTCTGGAGGGCTTCGATGATCAGATAGTTCGTCGGAAACCAAATCGGCCCCCGCCAATTCGAATTGCCGCCGAACATCCCCGTGCTCGATTCCGCCGGCTCGTAGTCGACCCGATGCTGCATCCCGTCCACGTCCAACACATACGGATCGCGCTGATGCCGCTTCGACACCGACCGGATCCCGTGCGGCGAAAGGAACTCCGTCTCGTCCAGCATCCTCTTCAGAATGCGCGCCAGCTTCAGCGGAGTCACGACTGACAGCATCCGCCGCTCGCCCTCTCCCGATCGCGTCATCGAAGCAATGTTGCCGCACAGATCCTTGCGATTCTTCAGGAACCATTCCATGCGCCGCTTGAATCCGGGCCGGCTGTCGATCAGTTCCTTGTCGAGCACCTCAACCGCAAACAGCGGAATCAGTCCGACCAGCGACCAAACCGTCACTGGCACGTTCTGGCCTCCGGGCAGCCGTAGGCAATCGAAGTAGAAGCCCTGCTCATCGTCCCAAAGCCCGTCGGAGCCCATCCGATTCATCGCGTCCGCGATATGCAGAAAATGTTCGAAAAACTTCGACGCAACATCTTCATACACATGATTCGTGCGCGAAAGTTCCAGCGCGATCTTCAACATGTTCAGCGCATACATCGCCATCCAACTTGTGCCGTCGGATTGCTCGAGGATGCCGCCCGTGGGCAGCGGCGCGGACCGATCGAACACGCCGATGTTGTCGAGGCCGAGAAATCCACCCTCGAAAATGTTGTTCCCGAATGCGTCCTTGCGATTCACCCACCACGTGAAATTAAGCAGCAGCTTGTGAAAGGCCGCTTCCAGGAACGACGTATCCGCCAAGCCTGTCAGTTTGCGATCGATCTGATACACGCGCCAGCATGCCCACGCATGCACTGGCGGATTCACATCGCCGAACGCCCATTCATACGCCGGAATCTGCCCGTTCGGATGCATGTACCATTCGCGCAGCAACAGCGAGAGTTGGCTCTTCGCGAAACCCGGATCCACCTGCGCCATCGGAATCATGTGGAACGCCAGATCCCACGCCGCGTACCACGGATACTCCCATTTGTCGGGCATCGAGATGACGTCTTCGTTGAACAGATGCGTCCACGAGCTGTCGCGGCCCTTCTTGCGTTCCGCCGCGGGTGAAGGTTGCGCCGGATCACCGTTCAGCCAATCTTCAATGACGAAATGATAGAACTGCTTCGACCACAGCAGCCCCGCGAACGCCTGTCGCTGCACGTTGCGCCCGTCTTCCGACAGGCTCGCGGGCGCGAAGCCGTAAAATTCATCGGCCTCCTCCTTGCGCTTCGCGAACACTTCGTCGTGATCCAGAATCGCTGCGCCGCCGGCACGCGCCAGGCGCATCCGAATCGTTCGCGTCTCTCCGGCGGCAAACGGCAACGCATACCATACGGCCGCTTTCGTGCCGACTTGCTCGGGATTCACGGCGCCCGCCTGCCCGCACACAACCACTTCGTGAAACGCGTCCTTGAAGTAGCCGTTGCCGTAGTTCCAAAGCGCCTGCGTATTGGTTTCGTTCTCGGTGAAGAGCAGCTTCGAATCTTCGAACGGCTCGGCATCGAACTGAAACTCGCCGAGCGTTTCTTCACTCAATCCGATGCTCGTGTCGCTGATTCGCCAAAGCTTCGGCTTTTTCACGTCGTAGCTCCACGACCACGTATTACGAAACCACACCTGTGGCAGCACGTGCAGCAACCGCGGCTGGGGACCGCGATTCACAATCGTCACGCGGATCAGAATGTCGTCGACGCCGGCCTTCGCGTATTCCGTGAAGACATCGAAATACCGATCGTCATCAAACGCGCCCGTATCCAGCAACTCATACTCGGGGTCCAACTTGCCGCGCCGCCGATTCTCGTCCCGCAGTTGGTCATACGGAAACGCGGCTTGCGGATACTTGTAGAGGCACTTCATGTAGGAGTGCGTCGGCGTCGAGTCGAGGTAGTAGTACAACTCCTTCACGTCTTCGCCGTGGTTGCCTTGACTACCGGTGACGCCGAACAGCCGCTCTTTCAAAATCGAGTCGCGGCCGTTCCACAGCGCGAGTCCGAAGCACACTCGCTGATGGTTGTCGCAAATTGCGGCAAGGCCATCTTCGCCCCAGCGATACGCCCGCAGATGCGCGTGTGCAAACGGAAAATGCTCCCACGCGCTTCCGTCTTTCGAATAATCCTCACGCACGGTACCCCACGCGCGCTCCGAAACATAGGGCCCCCAGCGGCGCCAATGGGAATTTCGTGAATAGCAATCCTCCAGGCGGAGGCGTTCAGCGGTCATGGAAGTTAGTGTATGCGACTGCGGATGGCGAGAGAATGAAAACGAAGGCGGCGCATGAAAGAACACCGTTATGAAGTCACCAACACGTGGACCGAAAACCTCGGCGAAGGTACCGCGGAATACCGCGCCGATAGCCGGAATCACGAGATACACGCGACGGCAAAGGCGATCGCGATTCCGGGCTCGTCCGACCCCGCGTTCCGTGGCGATGCCACTCGGTATAGCCCCAAAGACCTGCTGGTCTCTGCGCTCTCAACCTGCCCTATGCTTGTGGTTCCTGCACCTGTGCGCGGATCAAGGCATCGTCGTGACAGCGTACGCCGACTAGGCGCGTAGCTTAACCCTTGCGCAACCACTGATCGATATCGGACGCTGCGTTGCGCCCCTCGGCGATCGCCCAGACAATCAACGATTGGCCGCGCCGCATATCGCCCGCCGCGAAGACGCCGTCGAGCGACGTCATGTAGTGGCCGTCCTCCGTTGCAACGTTCTGCCGTGGATCGAGTCGCACGCCCGCGGACGCAACCAGTCCCTTCTGCACGGGGCCCGTGAAACCCATGGCGAGCAACACCAGATCGACATCCATCGCGAACTCTGTACCAGAAATCGCCGTAAACTTGCGATCAACTTTGACGCCATGCAGGGTGGTGACATGGCCCTCCGCATCGCCTGAGAAGTGCGTGGTCTGCACCGCCCACTGACGCTCGCCGCCTTCCTCGTGCGACGACTCTTCGCGCAGCATCACCGGCCAGGATGGCCAGTGCGTTTCATCGGAGCGCGTTGCCGGAGGCTGCGGCAGAATCTCGAACTGGCTGACGCTCGCAGCTTTCTGGCGGTGCGAAGTGCCCAGGCAATCGGCGCCGGTGTCGCCTCCGCCGATGATCACGACGCGCTTGCCGGTGGCGAGAATCTGATTCGCAATCTGCTCGCCCGCCACACGCAGATTCTGCTGCGGCAAAAACTCCATCGCAAAGTGAATGCCCTTCAACTCGCGGCCTGGCACGGCGAGATCGCGCGATTGTTCCGCACCGCCGGCCAGAAGAACCGCTTGAAATTCACTCCGCAAATCCTCGAGCGACACCTGCTCGCCCACGTTGACGCGGGTCCGGAACTCGATGCCTTCGCCCTGCATCTGCTCGACGCGCCGGTCGATGTGATGCTTCTCCATCTTGAAATCAGGAATGCCGTATCGCAGCAAACCGCCGATGCGGCCGGCCTTCTCGAACACCGTCACCCAATGGCCCGCGCGATTCAACTGCTGCGCGGCGGCCAGACCGGCTGGGCCCGATCCGACAACCGCAACGCGCTTCGAAGTCCGCGATTTCGGCCCTTCCGGTCGAATCCAACCCTCCGCCCACGCGCGATCGATGATCGAGCGTTCGATCGCCTTGATCGCAACCGCCGGTTCGTTGATGCCCAACACGCACGAGGTTTCGCACGGCGCTGGGCAAAGCCGTCCCGTGAACTCCGGGAAGTTATTCGTCGCATGCAGTGCGCGAATTGCCTCCCGCCAGCGATCGCGGTACACGAGATCGTTCCAGTCCGGAATCGAATTGTGCAGCGGGCAACCCGTATTGCAGAACGGCACGCCGCAATCCATGCAACGTGCGCCTTGCGTGCGCACCTTCTCCGCCGGGAACTCCTGGTAGATTTCGAACCAGTCGTTGACGCGCTCGGCAACGGGCCGCCGTGCCGGCAGTTCGCGAGCGTATTCGAGAAATCCAGTCGGCTTACCCACGCAGCACCGCCTCATCGGCTTGTACAACGGGCAGCGGCATCGCGGCCGGCTTGCGCAGGCCCAACACGCGCTGGAACTCGTGCGGGAACACTTTCAAAAACTTGTCGCGCATCGTGCCCCAATTCTCCAGAATCCACGATCCGCGTGGCGATTCCGTCAGTTCGACGTGCCGCGCAATCAGCGCACGCACAGCAGCCTCATCGTGAGGGTCCGACATTGCGACCAGGTCGACCGTTTGCTGGTTGCACATCGTCTTCGCGAAGGCGCCCGATTCATCGAGAACAAACGCCACGCCGCCTGTCATGCCGGCAGCGAAGTTGCGGCCCGTCGCACCCAGCACCACTACGAGGCCCTTTGTCATGTACTCACAGCCATGGTCGCCGAGCCCTTCGACCACCGCCGTCGCGCCGGAATTACGCACCGCGAAACGCTCTCCCGCGACTCCATTGAAGTAGGCGTCACCCGAGGTCGCACCGTACAACGCGACGTTGCCAATCAGAATGTTCTCTTCCGGAGCGAACGTCGACGCGCGCGGCGGATACACAATCAAGCGCCCGCCAGACAGCCCTTTGCCGACATAGTCGTTCGAATCGCCGTCGAGCGTGAGCGTGACGCCCTTCGCAAGAAACGCGCCGAAGCTCTGCCCCGCCGAGCCTGTGAAGTGAAACTTGATCGTATCCGGCGCCAGGCCTTCGCTGCCGTGCTTGCGCGCAATCTCGCCCGACAGCATCGCGCCCACCGTACGATGCACATTACGAATGGGCAGGCGAATGTCGACATGCTCTCCGCGCTCAATCGCAGCGCGCGCATGGTCGATCAGCTTGTAGTCGAGCGCCTTGTCCAGGCCATGATCCTGCGCCATCGTACAACGCCGCGCTACGCGTCCAGGCACCGGCGGATCGAATAGGATCGCCGAAAAGTCGAGGCCCTTCGCTTTCCAATGGTCCACCGCTTTGCGCATCGCCAGACGATCCACGCGTCCAATCATTTCTTCCATCCGCCGGAAGCCCATCTGCGCCATCAGCAACCGGACCTCTTCCGCGATGAAGAAGAAGAACTGGATTACATGTTCCGGCTGGCCCGTGAACTTCTTTCGCAACGCCGGATCCTGCGTCGCGATGCCCACTGGACATGTATTTAAGTGGCACTTCCGCATCATGATGCAGCCCATCGCGACCAACGGTGCCGTTGAGAATCCGAACTCTTCGGCGCCAAGCAGAGTGGCAATCACAACATCACGGCCCGTTTGCAATTTGCCATCCGTCTGGACGCGAATGCGGCTCCGAAGATCGTTCATCACCAGTACTTGCTGCGTCTCGGCCAGGCCCAACTCCCAGGGAATGCCCGCGTGCTTGATCGACGTCAGCGGGGCCGCGCCCGTACCACCGTCGTGCCCGGAGATGAGAACGACATCCGCGTGCGCTTTCGCGACGCCGGCAGCGACCGTTCCAACGCCGAACTCAGCCACAAGCTTCACCGAGATCCGCGCCGTCGGATTCACGTTCTTCAAGTCGTAAATCAACTGCGAGAGATCTTCGATCGAATAAATGTCGTGATGCGGCGGAGGCGAAATCAGCGGCACACCCGGCGTCGAATGACGCACACGCGCAATCACTTCGTCGACCTTGTGTCCCGGTAGCTGTCCGCCCTCGCCGGGCTTGGCGCCTTGCGCGACCTTGATCTGCAATTCTTCGGCGTTCACCAGATAGTGCGCCGTGACGCCGAAGCGTCCGGAGGCCACCTGCTTGATCGCGGAGCGCTTCCAGTCGCCGTTCTCCTCACGCTGATAGCGCGCTTCGTCTTCTCCGCCCTCGCCCGTGTTCGAGCGCGCGCCGATGCGGTTCATCGCGATCGCCAGCGTCTCGTGCGCTTCCTTCGAGATCGATCCGAACGACATGGCGCCCGTCGCAAAACGCTTCACGATCTCCGCCGCCGGTTCCACTTCAGCCAGTGGAATCGCCTGCGCGTTCGTGCGCAGTTCCATCAATCCGCGCAGCGTCGAAAACTGTTTGTTCTGCTCGTCGATGGCTTTCGTATATTCCTGAAACGTCCCAAACCCGTCGTCGCTCCGTACCGCGTGCTGCAGCTTCGATACCGTGAGCGGATTGAACAGGTGCAATTCGCCGTTCGCGCGGAAGTGATAATTGCCGCCCGTGTCCAACTCGGTCGAATATTCGTTTTCCGCCTCGAACGCGAAGGCATGCTTCCTAGCGGCCTCGCGCGCCAGCACATCCAGGCCCACGCCTTCGATTCGCGATGGCGTCCCCGTGAAGTACTTCTCCACCAATTGCTTGTTCAATCCGATCGCCTCGAAAATTTGCGCGCCGCGATAGCTTTGTAGCGTCGAGATGCCCATCTTCGAAAACACTTTAAGTAGGCCTTTGTTGATCGCCTTCTTGTAGTTCTTCAGCGCCGTCTCAAACGTGGCGCCGCCCGCCAGTAAACCGCGCTGCTCAAACTGCTCCAGTGTTTCGATCGCGAGATAGGGATTCACCGCGCTCGCGCCGTAGCCAATCAACACGGCGTAATGCATCACCTCGCGCGGCTCGCCGGATTCGATGATCAGCGCGACCTGAGTCCGCGTTTCTTCTCGAACCAGGTGATTGTGGACCGCGGCGAGAGCCAGTAGCGACGGAATCGGCGCGTAGTTCTTGTCGACGCCGCGGTCCGACAGAATCAGCAATCGATAACCGGACTGAATCGCGAGCGATGCCTGCCGACACAGATTGTCGAGAGCGAACTCCAGGCCTTGGCCGCCCGCCGCGACCGGAAACAACATCGGCAATGTCGTCGCGAGAAAGTCGCCCCACGAGACGCGGCGCAGTTTCTCCAAGTCGAGGTTCGTGAGAATCGGTTGCGTCAGCTTCAGCGTGTGACAGTGCTGCGGCGTCTCGGCGAGAATGTTGCGCTCGGTGCCGATGTAGCTGGTCAGCGACATCACCAGTTCTTCGCGAATCGGATCGATCGCCGGATTCGTCACCTGCGCAAAAAGTTGTTTGAAGTAATGGAACAGCGGCTGCGGCTTGTCCGAGAGGCACGCCAGCGGCGTGTCCGTTCCCATCGATCCGATCGGCTCTTCCCCGCCCGCCGCCATCGGACCGAGGATCATGCGCAAGTCTTCTTCGGTGTACCCGAACGCCCGTTGCCGCAACGTGATCGTCGATTGGTCGCTCGCATAGACCCGCGGCGGATCCGGCAGCGCGTCCAGATGGATCTGCTGCTCGGCGATCCACTCCGCGTACGGCTGTCGCGCAGCCAGCCGCGATTTCAACTCCGCATCGGGAACGATGCGGCCTTCGACCGTGTCGCAAAGCAGCATGCGCCCGGGCTGCAAGCGGCCTTTGTACTGGATCTCTTCGGGCTTGATCGGCAGCACCCCGATCTCCGACGCCAGAATCAGTTGCCCACCCGTCGTAATGACGTAGCGCGCAGGCCGCAGGCCATTGCGGTCGAGCGTCGCGCCGATCAATCTTCCATCCGTGAACGCAACCGCTGCCGGACCGTCCCAGGGCTCCATCAAGGAAGCGTGATATTCGTAGAAGGCCTTCTTATCCTTCGGCATCGCCTCGTCGGCGTCCCACGCCTCGGGAATCAACATCGCCATCACGTGCGGCAGTTCGCGGCCCGCCATCGTCAATAACTCGACCGCATTGTCGAGCGAAGCTGTGTCCGAATTGCCCGGCGAGATCACCGGATACAGCTTCTTCAGATCGTCGCCAAACAGATCCGACTGCAAAACGCTCTGCCGCGCATGCATCCAAGCCGCGTTGCCCCGCACCGTGTTGATCTCCCCGTTGTGACAGATGTTCCGGTACGGATGCGCCAATTGCCACGTCGGAAACGTGTTCGTCGAAAAGCGCTGATGGACCAGGCAGAGCGCGCTTTCAACATCCGGATCCTTCAATTCGCCATAGAACTCCGGAATCTGCTCTGCGAGCAGCAGTCCCTTGTAGATCATGGTGCGCGTGGAAAGGGACGGAATGTAGAAGAAACTCTTATCGCGAATGCTCGACGCCGCGATCTCGTTCTCCGCCCGCTTGCGGACGACAAAAAGCTTGCGCTCCAGCGCGTCCTGCGTCATGCCGGCCGCGCCGCGAATGAAGATTTGTTCGATGTAAGGCTGCGAAGCGCGCGCCTGACGCCCGATCGCGTCCGACGAGATCGGCGTATCGCGCCAGCCAAGAACGGTGAGCCCCTCTTCGCGCACAATGCGCTCGAGAATGCCTTCGACCAGCAAGCGCTGCTGCATCTCAACCGGCAGAAAAACCATGCCGACGCCGTACTCGCCCGGCTCGGGCAACGTGAATCCCGAAGACGCCTCGCCGGGCCGCCCCGACCCCGCTCCGCCCGCGCCCGGCTTTGCACACTGCTTCGCGAAAAACTTGTGCGGAATCTGAATCAGGATGCCCGCGCCGTCGCCCGTCTCCGGATCGCAACCGCACGCCCCGCGATGCGCCAGATTGACCAGAATCTCGAGGCCCTTCTGAATGATCTCGTGCGAGCGGTGGCCGTTGATGTTGACTACAAACCCAAGCCCGCAGGCGTCGTGTTCGGTCAACGGGTCATACAGGCCGACGGGGCCGGAAGGCGCGACGGGAAATGCTGCCATAATTCAGAATACACATATTCTCAGTATTAGTCCAGCGGAATTAGCAGGCCATTACTATTTGATTAACTTCTAGTATGGTAATCCATCCCCTACTGGCCATCGGACAATCGACAAAACGAAGCCAACGAGGCCATCGCCGTATACGGCCGACCGGCCGAACTTAGCAATATTCGACTTAAATACAAAGGTTTACGGGTTCTCTGGCTTCGTTTCGCCAGTGGCGGGAGCGGATCAGCCGACTCACCACAAGACCGCCCCACAGCCCCGGCCCGGGGCTCAGGAAATCGGTCAGCTAGTAGGCGAGCAGGCGTTCCGCTTCCCGAATGACATCTTCGGTCTGCGGCAGGATCTCGTTCTCGATTTGCGGGTTGTACGCGACCCATGTATCGAGAGCGGCAACGCGGCCGATTGGTGCGTCCAGGTGTTCGAAGAGTTCTCCGGCGGCGCGGGCCGCGATCTCGGCGCCGAAGCCGAAGCTCAGCACGTCTTCGTGGATCACCAGTAAGCGATTGGTCTTGCGGACCGACTTCGCGATGCCATCCCAGTCGTACGGTGCCAGCGTCCGCAGGTCCAGGATCTCGATCGACACATTGGGGTTCTTCTGCTCGATCTGCGCGGCGGCGAAGGTGCACTTTTGCACCAGCATCCCGTAGGTAACGATCGTCAGATTCTTGCCCGGTTTCACGACGCGCGCCTTGCCGAACGGGATGCAATAGTCGGGGCCAGGGTGCATCGATCGGTTGTATGCCTCGCGGTAGAGGCGCTTGTGCTCCAGAAACAGCACCGGATCGTCGCAGCGAATCGCGGTCCGCAGCAGTCCGCACGCGTCCTGGGAATTCGACGGAAACACAACACGCAAGCCGGGGATGTGCGTGAAGATCGATTCGCCGGATTGGCTGTGATAGATCGCGCCGCCGTTCAAATAGCCGCCAGTCGCGACCCGAATCACAACCGGCGCCGAAAACGTATTATTCGAACGCCAGCGCAGGGTCGCGAGCTCGTCGCGGATCTGCATCATCGCGGGCCAGATGTAATCGAAGAACTGGATTTCGACCACGGGCTTCAGCCCGCGCGTCGCCATGCCGATGGCGCGACCGACGATCGCGGCTTCGGCGATGGGCGCGTTGAAGACGCGTCTTGCGCCGAAAGCGGTTTGCAGTCCGGCGGTGGCTTTGAAAACGCCGCCCTTCCCTTTGACCGTTGCCAGGTTTTCTTCGCGGCTGCAATCGGCGACATCCTCGCCGAACATAATGATTCCGGGGTTGCGGCGCATCTCCTCATGCATCGTCAGGTTGATCTCATCCACCATCGTGCGCGGCTCGCCCGTAAATTGAGGCGCGCTCGAAAAATCGGGCGACGACGGATCGACGTCGGGCGAATAGAGATACTGCAGAGCGCTGCCGCTCGCCGGACCCGCAGCTTTCAGGGCCTTGTCGGTCGCGGCCTGCACTTCATCGTCGACTTCCTGCACAAGAACCTGCAGCGCGTGGCGATCCAGAATGCCTTCCGCAATCATCCATTCCGGGAAGCGGACGATCGGGTCGCGCGCGGCTTCCTGTGCGCGCTCTTCCGGAGTCTTGTAGAGCTTCTCGTCGTCCGACAGTGAATGCGAATACGGCCGGGTGGTGGTCGCATGAACCAGCGCCGGCTTGCGCTCTTTGCGGCAGTATTCGACGGCTGCGACCATCGTTTTGAGGGACGAAACGTAGTCGGTACCGTCGCAGCGGAACAGCTTCAGCCCGGGGAATCCAGAGACCAACGCGGAGATATCTCCACCGGCGGTTTGCTTCTCGACCGGCACGGAAATCGCGTAGCCGTTGTCCTCGACCAGGAACAGAACGGGCAGCGGCTCCAGGCACGCGGCGTTCAACGCTTCAAAGAATTCGCCTTCACTCGTCGCTCCGTCGCCGGTCGTAACCAGCGTGACGGCGTCGGACTCGGGATCGAGATACTGATTCGCCTGCGCGCAGCCGACAGCCTGCAGGAACTGCGTTCCAGTCGGCGACGACACGCTCACGATGTTGTGATCGGGCGAGCCCCAATGCGACGGCATCTGCCGTCCGCCGGACGCGATATCGGCTCCGGCGCCGACGGCCTGATACAGCATCTGCTCGGCGCTGACGCCGAGCATCAGGCAGAGAGCGCGATCGCGATAGTAGCCATAGATCCAGTCGTGCCCGCGGCGGAGCACAGCTCCGGCGGCGGCACCGATCGCTTCATGGCCCGCCCCCGAAATCTGGAAGTAAATGCGGTTCTGCCGCTTCAAAAGAATTTCGCGGTCGTCAATGCGGCGCGAAAGATACATGATGCGGAACGCCTGGATCAAGTCCTCACGTTGGAGCCTGGTAGGGACAACGGCGCGTTCCCTGGAAAGAGGGGAGCTGGTGAGCATATCTACGCGTCCAGTGTATCGCAGCATGCGCCCGAAAACGCCGCGAGCCGCCTCTTATTTCCCTCGCACAGCGACGACGTTCACGCAGCAGCGATTCACCGTCGCAAACGGCAATGCCACTGAATGGGAAACGGCGGAAACGTGGCACAGGTAAGCTGAGAACGCTTTTTCTCCCGCCTGGCTGTCCGAGGCAGAGGACTTTGGAAGCGAGTCTGTCGTGGTTCGTTCCGCAAAGCCGTCGAATGTCAGAAGCTTCCTTCCGCCCCAATGAAGCCGATCATGCAATCGACCACCAGCCGCGACTCGCCATTCTCCTCTCGAAGAACCGCGAGTGTTAAGCGAGCGCCCCCCCCCCACCGAAGAACCCCGAACGTTATTGAGCGGCCCCACCCCACCG
>JAYVTO010000054.1:0-22420 GCA_043788745.1 Acidobacteriaceae bacterium | reverse complement strand
GATCGACAAGAGCCTGCACTTCTATCTGCTGGCGCCGATTCGTCGCGAGGTTCTGCTGCTGGGCAAGTATTGCGCGGGCCTCGTGGCTACGGTGGTGATCTTCGGCGTCAGTACGGCAATCCAGCTATGGGCTGTCTACGGAAGTTTGACGTCCTCGCAGTCGACTGAGTTTTGGGCTCGCTCCGGCGCTTCGACGCTCGGTGCCTATATGGGCGTCACGGCGCTGGCGTGTCTCGGCTACGGAGCGGTGTTTCTCGCGGCAGGCCTAATCTGGCGCAATCCGATGATTCCGGCGGCGTGGCTGTTGGTCTGGGAGAGCGCGAATGTGTTCTTGCCGGCGACGCTTAAGAAGATCAGCATCATTCACTATCTGCAATCGCTGTGCCCGATTCCGGCGTCGCCGAGCGGCGATGTCAATGGAGCCTTGCGATTGTTGGTGTCGATTACCGAGCCGACCGCCGCACCGCTCGCAATCGGCGGTCTGCTTGCGGTGACTGTTGCCGTGCTGGTCGTTGCGGCGTGGCGGGCGCGGCGGTTGGAGATCAACTACTCAACCGAGTGAGGCACGCGCGGCCTTACGGCCGCGTTTCGATCGGGTGGCAGAAATGCCGGCCTACTTCGCCTTCAACTCGAAGTCGCCGGACTTCGCCAGGCCTTGGAAGTACTCGACAAAGAGCTTTGGATCCATCGCTCCGAACTCCGCGCTTACGTGATCGCGGATATCGAGGATGCTGCGTTTGCCGTCGGCGAAGGCCCGGGCTTCGGATGCGCCCATGCCGTTGAGCTTGGTTCCATCCACCTGACCGCGGCCGCCGCCGCCAAAACCCGGTGCGTCCGCCTTCTTGCGAATGGGGACCCACGTGGCGGCGTCTGTTTCGTCGGACGTCAGCGGCTTGTTCTTGATGTCGCGCACCTTGGCGTAGGTCCGCACGCGTTCGTTGTCGGCAAGCAGGCCCGTATCGGCGAACGATTTCGCCATCATCTCGATCTTCGCTACCGTGACCTTGTCCTCTTCCGCGAGGATCGCAGCCGAGCGGATTGCTTCGAACTCGCGCTCGTAGGTGCACTTCACGCGGGCAAGCGCTTCGCGAAGCGTGCCGCCGTACCCGAGTTCTTGCAGCGTCATCCCCAGTTCGCGGCCCGCGCGCTCGCTCGCGTAACCCGTAATCATCTCCGCCACGCGTACCGAGCCCAGGCCATCGGCGTCAGCCATCACAATCGCGCTTGCGAGTCCGATGAATGCGGTGCGCTTGATCTGCGTCGGATCGGCGTTCAGGGGTCTGTCTTCGTTGGTGTGATATGCGATGTCGGGCCAGTTGTTGTAGAGGATGGCGGGAATGCCGGCGCCCAGAAAGACGACGTGATCGGACGCGCCGTAGTGCTTCTCGATGTTGTAGTAGAACTGATCGCGCGAGCCCTGCGGATCTAGAATCGGAAACATGTAGTTGTAGACGATACGGCGGTTGTTGACTTTCTCGCGATTCGTTTCGCCGACGAACTCGAAGAACTGCTGCGAGATTTCGTTGACGAAGTGGTTCACGGAATAGGGCGTCCTCATCAGGCGGAAGCTATTCTTGCTTTTCGCGACGTCGCCGCCCGCCATATCAATCGAGATCGCGGCGATCATGCGCTTGGCCTCGTCGGGGTATTTGCGGAGGTAGGCTCCGGAGCCGGAGATTTCGGGAACCCACATAAACCGCACGGTGCGTTTCGGGCGCGGCAGCAAGCCTTCGTCGATCAACTTCTTCCACGCCCGCGCGATTTCGAGGACCATCGCGCAGCCGGAGGCATCGTCCATGGCTCCCTGCTTCGCGACACCTTCGAAGAGGTGTCCGGCGAGCGTGATGATCTGATTCGACGAACCGTCGCCCTTGATGATCGCGGTCGGCACCTGCATCGGCGCGTCGTACTCGGTGGTCTTTACTTTCGCGTGGACGGTAAGCTTCTCGCCCTTCTCCAATGCTTCGACGAGTTCGATGCCCATGCGATGCGAGAGATTAAAGGCAAAGGTCGGCTTGCCGGTGTCGGGGCCGAAGCCGCGGTTAAGGCCGTTCCACGCAATCTGATCGGGGCGGTCGAACGGACGACCAGTGGGATTGTTGAAGGAGACGACGCCGGCGGCGCCGAACTCGCGGACAGCCATGTTTGCCGCGGCTCCCGGAGGGCCGCTGACGAGGACGATCTTGCCGGAAACATTCTTGTCCGCGTAGTCGGCCTTGTTGTCGCCGCGGCCGCAATAGACGAGTTCCGAAGTAACGTCGGCGGACTTCGAACCAACGGCGAGCGACGCGGCGATGTCGCGGTAACTGACAATCAAACGCCTGTTTGGCTTCTCTAGCCAAAGCTCGCCGAGTTCGCCGTCCCACTGCTTTTGCGGCATCGGGAAGCGTTCGATGTGGACGTCTTCGAGGTTGTACTGCTTGGCCATCTTTTCGATATAGGCCGCTTCGCGGTAGACGGTTTTGTATTCCTCGGAGAGGCGGTCGCGTTCGTAGGCCGCGAGTTCGAGGATATGCGAAAGCCCGACCGATCCGCTGACTTCGTTGACGAGAGTTTCGATGATCTGCTGCGAGATGAGCGTGCGCGGGTTCGGCTGCTCCGGCGGACGCATCGTAGGGTTCTGGAGAAGCTGCGCCGAGAGCGAGAGACCGCCGAAGAGCGTCAAGAAGATCAGCGTAGAGGGCATTGGCGCATTATACGCGGACCAGGCGGGCGGGCGCTGTCTCGTTCGTATACCTTTGTTTCAGAATCGGAATGTGTTCGCAATCTCCTAACCTACGCTTTGCACGTCGTGAGTCAAAGTACGCTTCGTGCGTTTTGGGAAGTACACGCCGACTCGAAGAACCCATTGCTAGCCTGGTAGCGAATCGCAAGGAGGGCTCGATGGCGAAATCTAGACGAGGTCCAGCGTACCTACCCGCATGTCGGCATGGGAGGATCGGCGGCACCCGATCCTGGAAGCATCGCCCCTCGCCGTGTTGTTGCATTTGATGGAGGAGAACGCACTGCGGCAAGCAGATCTTCTCGACGTCTTCGGCAGCCGCAACGTGGCGTCGGCAGTCGTGAACGGGAAGTGCGAGATCACGAAAGCGCAGGCGAAGGCGCTGGCGGCATGCTTCGACGTTTCCGTCGACGTCCTGATCTAGCTCTACGGCTTCTTCGCCGGAATCTCGAGCTTCGGATAGTAGGGCTGCTCCAGTTTCTGGAATTTATCGAGCCACTTCTTGCCTGCTTCGTTGGGCGTGAAGCTCCAGTCCTGGCGGTGGTAGTTCCAATCGTCGGGATTCAGTGCTTGCGATCGCTTCCAGTATTTCGCGGCCAGTTCCGGCTTTGCGTGCTCGTGGAAATAGACGCCGAGTTTGAAGCTGGCTTCGGCTTCCATCTCTTGCGCGGACCTTGGCTTGGCACGCCGTGTGAACTCTTCGTCGCTCAGGTAGTACGAACTTGCCTTGCCGTTCTTCACCCAGTCACGGAGGCCGGCCGTATACGATTCGCCTTCGGTCACGATCGTCTTGCCGCCGACTTTGAGCGTCGAATTGTTCGTCCAGGCCGGTTCGGCAGGACGCACAACACGACCCGCTTCATCGATCCACACGCCCATCGGCACATTGATGAACTGGTACGCGGAGCTAACGCCATGGTTGACGTCGACCAGCGTAGTGTACGTGGCCTTCGCCGCGTCGTACCACTTGCCGGCAGCCGCTTCCCCGCCCGTATCCTGCGCGGCGGAGATGATCTCAAAATTCTGGTCCTTCAATTCGGTGTAGAGTTTCTGCCAGCCTGGCAGATCAAGTCGGCATCCTCACCAGGAGGCCCAGGTGACGATCAGCACCTTCTTGCCTTTAAAATCGGATAGGTGCACAACGCGCCCCTTGCGATCCGGCACCGCGAAATCAGGGGCGACACGGGATTCGTAGAACGCGCTGCGTAACACGGGGACTTCGCCCAGGCTCCAGACACTAGAGTCCGCGACGACGGTTTCGCCGATCTTCTTCGCGAAGCCCGTTAGGTTGAACCATTCGCCTTGCTTCAGATTCTTCGCAACTGGAATGCAGATATCGGCGCGGCATGCGCCTTGCGGCTTCAATTCGAATTCATTGATACGCGGCAGATCGGCCGAGCGCACCCAAAGGTCGTCGCCCTGGGTCCGCGTCTTGTCGAGCGCAACGGCGCGATCGTTGTAGAGCACGGTGGCCGGTCCGGTGCTTGGTGTGGGGGCCGCGGACGCGATGCCAGTCGCTGCGAGCGACGCGGCTCCAGTGGAGATCAAAAATTTACGGCGATGCATGGTCCCTATGGTATACCCTGCAGCGCGGCCTGATAGCCTTGAGAGAAAGCCAACAACTGGGATCATGTCTACTACTACGCGCAATGTCGTCTTTCGGATTCTTGTTGGCGCTTCGCTCGCTGCTGCCGTCCTGACGCTGATACCGTGGCCGCAGGCGAATGTCACGAATGACCTGAGCTACAAGTCGCTATGCCCGTTCGCCCCCTGGAGCAGTCTTTCGCTTGTGGGTTTCGCTGGTTTGCTGACCGCGTTGCAGTCGCATCTGGCTTCGACGAAGGACCAGGGATGATGCTTCGCAAGGCAAGAGGCTTGCCTACTCACGAAAAAAGCGCGCATTGCCTGGTGCGGCGTTGCGCGCTAAGAAGGACCAAGAAGACAGCGAACGAAACTTAGAATGGCAGGTCGCGGGCCGAGGTCACGCCGATGGCGGACTTGGCCAGATACGGATACGGATTGACGGCGATGCTGCCGAGGCGAACCTCGAAGTGCAAGTGCGGCGAAGTCACGCGGCCCGTCGCGCCCGAGAGCGCGATCGCGTCTCCGCGGCGGACTTCCTGACCGGTCACAACGCCGATGTGAGACAGATGCGCGTAGCGCGTACGAACGCCGTTGCCATGCTCCACTTCAATCAACTTGCCGTAGCGGCCCGCGTACTCCGCGAACACTACGACGCCGTCCGCGGCGGCCTTCACCATCGTGCCGGACACGGCCGAGATATCGACCCCCGTATGGAATGCGCCTTCGCCCGAGAACGGATCGCTCCGCTCACCGAAATTGCTGAGCAGACGTCCGGCCAATGGCCAGAGCGTCGGAATCACGTTCTTCTGCGTCTGACGCACGTAGCTATGATGCAGGCGAGAGAAATTGGCGGAGCGCAGGAAGTTGTAATCTTCGAGGGATTCTTTGTAGGAGGGAACCAGCGGGCCTTCGTCGGAGATGTCGTCGGCGCCTTCGAGCTTTCTCGTCAGACCGAGCGAGACGGTAACTTCGGTTGCCATCATCTGCAGGCTCGCCAACTGGTTTTGCTTATCGTTACTTTCACGCTGGAGTGCGGCGTAGCGGTTGCGGAGCGTATCCACTTCCTCACGAAGCGAGTTGTAGTTCGAAATCTTCCAGGTCATCCGAAGATAACTGGAAACCATGCCGAACAACGAAACACCGCCGAACAGGGCCAGGGCCAGCACCATATACATCACTTGGTGCGGAATGTGCACGCGACGGAGTCTCCCATGCAGGGAGTGCGCCAAAACGACAATAAAATATTGCTGTTTCACGTTATCGGATATCTCCTTCTTGATTCGGCGCGTCTGCCCCTAAACTTCACGGGTTTCTGGGAGCGTAGGCCGGAGAGTACCGCAGGACTACAGTTCAGTGACTGCGAACATGAACGAATTGTTAGGATAGCCAAACTCGCTCACTGTGTCAAGATGACACAGTAAGATACTTAACGCTAAGCATGTATCCCCCTCTTCCTACGGCGAAGATTGTTTCACAAACTTTCGACGGCTCACCGCCTCTTGTGCGCGACCTTAGGCGCGTCTCTTCAAGTGCTTTGTTTTCTATGATTCACATTCTGCGACTCGGTAAACAAAGTTCTCCACCTGAAGCTTGAGCGGCACGGCGAGTTCCTTTACTTTTCCGTTCAACCCCACTCGGAAATTGAACGCAATCGGCGAGTTGCTGGTTGTGTTGCACCTGGACTGACCGAGAGTTGACGAATGGAGCGGTTTCGCCATTGGCGTAGAAACTTCAGTGGGTAAAGGATAAAAAAAGAAGGGAGGTTCTGCCGATCGGGGGGATCCCCTCGACTTCAGCCTAAAGCCCACGAAGAGGGGCGTAAAGCCAACGAAAAGGGTTGGTCGGGCTGCCGGGATTCGAACCCGGGACCTCTTGCACCCCAAGCAAGCGCGCTAGCCAGGCTGCGCCACAGCCCGATGGAAGACCCCAGTGTACCATGACGAGTTTCGAAGCTTCGAGAAATCCGCCAGATCGTCTTTAGCCCTGGCTTGGTTTCCGGCGGCCAAGAAACCACCCTGCAAGTCCGCCAACGACCACTCCCGCTGCGCCGGCGTACCAAAGAGCTTGCGTCAGTTCCGAAATCAAGGTGTTCGTGAACACGTTCGAAGACAGATGCAGGTTGACGATTTTCCATTGGCCGTTTGACTTCGCGGCGGTCGCACTCCAGCGCGAGTTCAGTTTGAAGGGACCGCGAACGATAGGGAAGAACTCGTCTTCCATGTTGCCGTCCGCCAAGGCCACGTCCGCGCCAGAGCCAACGAATCGCGCGTGGTCGCCGAGTGTAGCGCGCGTCATGTACTTGGTGATCAGCCTTCCATCATCCTTCATCATCTTCCGGTAGTAGGCGCGGATCTGATCGTGGCCGCGGGAGATCTCGGCGTTCCACCAGGTGACGGTGCAATCCGGTCGCATCTGGGCCATGATGGCTTCGACGTCCTGGGCGTTAATGGCCTTCTCAACCTCACTTAAAATCCTGAGTAAGGCTTGGCGGTCTTCCTCGTGCAAGGCATCTTGTGCTGTCATTGGTATCGGCCGCAATATTGCGGCCAACGCGAAAATGTACCACAAACCCTTGAGTACGCGCATAAATGCCTCTGATGGTAATACAACGGAGTGTGTCGCGTTTGCCTAGCCTGTATGAGTTGAAGCCGCGCTTCCAAAGCCTGTTGCGTCCTTTTGTCTTGCGCCTTGCGGCGGCGGGCATCACCGCGAATCAGGTGACGGTCACGACGTCGGTTGCAGCCGTGGCACTTGGCACAACGATATTCTTCGCACATCGAGGGTGGGCGTTACTTCCGATCTTCCTAGCCGCACGGATGGCATTGAACGTGATCGATGGGATGCTCGCGCGCGAGCATGGCCAGGCGACGAAGTTCGGTGCGTTGCTGAACGAAGTCGGCGACGTGGTGTCGGATGCGGCTTTGACGTTGCCGATTGCTGCGCTGCCGGGGTGGAACCCGCTAGCGATTGCCACGGCCGTGTTCTTTGCAGCGCTCACCGAGTTCGCGGGTCTTGCGGCGGTGACGATTGGGAGTGCGCGTCGTTATGACGGGCCGTTTGGGAAGAGCGATCGCGCATTCGTCCTTGGATTTCTGGCTGCGTGGGTGGCGATCGGCTGGCCGATCGGCGAATGGTTGCCTGCAGTCGCGTGCGCGCTGTGGATCGCGCTTTGCAGTGCGACCGTTATGCAGCGTCTGCGCCGGGCATTAGGATAGAAGAATGCAGCAGGCAGTGGCGTCGGCGGGCGAACGCGCCGTGACGCGAATCCCCGAGTCATGTTCTTTCTCCGCGCAGGATGGCGTCTCGATCTTTTATCGGCACTGGAACGGCAGCGGGCATCAAGCGGTTGTGCTGATCCACCGGGGGCACGAGCATTCCGGTCGGATGGCGCACTTGGTGGACGAGTTGGATTTGCCGGAGTGCTCGTTCTTCGGCTGGGACGCGCGGGCGCATGGAAGATCCGGGGGCGAACAAGGGCCGGCAACGACGATGGCTACGTTCGTCCAGGATCTGGACGATTTCGTGCGTCACATTTGCGGCGCCTACGGAATCAAACCCGAGGATATTGCCGTTGTAGCGCAGAGCGTTGGGGCGGTGATCGCGGCGGCATGGGTTCACGACTACGCGCCACCCATACGCGCGCTGGTGCTTGCGGCGCCTGCATTCCGCGTGAAGTTGTACGTTCCGTTTGCGCGGTTGGGGATAGGCTTCTGGCACAAGATCGCGGGAGATTTCTTTGTGCAGTCGTATGTGAAAGGCCGCGCGCTCACGCATGACGCGGAGCGTATGGCGTCGTATCACACCGATCCGTTGGTGAAATTGCAAATCTCCGCGCGGGTGCTGCTCGATCTCTACAGCATGTCGGAGCGTCTCTTGGCCGATGCTGAGGCGATTCGCGTGCCGGCGCAGATCCTGCTTTCGGGATCGGATTGGGTGATCCGCAATACGCCGCCGCAAGACTTCTTCGGACGTATTTCGACGCCCGCGGCGGACAAAGAGATCCACACCTTCGATGGGTTTTTCCACGATACGCTCGGGGAGCGCGATCGGCATTTGCCGATCGCTAAGGCGCGAGAATTCCTGCTGCGCCAGTTTGCTCGGACGACGGTTCGCGCGAGTTTGGCGGATGCGGATTCGAAAGGATTCACGAAGGACGAATTCGATCGTCTGCAACGGCCACTGTCGTTGTGGTCGCCGGCTGGTGTTGCGTTCGGACTCACGAAGCTTTTCTTGCGCACGATCGGCAAGCTCTCCGATGGCATCCGTCTCGGGTGCGAGACAGGATTCGACTCCGGCAGTTCGCTGGACTACGTGTACCGCAATCAGGCGGCGGGAATGACTCCGATCGGCACACTGATCGATTGGTTCTATTTGAATTCGCCCGGCTGGACGGGCATCCGCGCGCGTAAACTACTGCTGCAGGAGTTGATCGGCAAGACCATACGAACGCTTCGCGGGGCCGAGAGGCCGGTGCGAATTCTCGATGTCGCGGCGGGTCATGGGCGCTATGTCCTTGAGGCGATCGCAAACTCGGGCGTCGTTCCAGAGTCTGTCCTGCTCCGTGATTTCGACGCACGCAATGTCGAACTCGGCCGGCGCTTGATTGCCGAGTCGGGAGTAGCGGCGCAGTTTGAACAGGGCGACGCCTTCGACCACGCGTCATTCGCCGCGATCCAGCCGAAGCCGACGCTCGGGATTGTTTCGGGTTTGTTTGAGCTCTTTCCTGATAACGCTTCTCCGCGCGCGGCGCTTGCTGGATTATCCGACGCGATCGAGCTAGGCGGCTATCTGATCTACACAGGGCAACCCTGGCATCCACAGTTGGAGTTCATCGCTCGTACGCTTTCGAGCCATCGCGGCGGAGCGGCCTGGGTGATGCGACGCCGGACGCAGGAAGAGCTCGACGAACTTGTCCGGTTGGCAGGATTTCGCAAAGTCGAACAAAAGATCGACCCGGACGGGCTGTTCACTGTGACTCTTGCAGAGAGGGTCCAGTGAGCGATCGGCCCTGGCAGCGGGCCTTCGCGTGGCTCGCGGTCCTGGCACCATTTTTCTTTTTGACGTACAACTTCGCAAACGGTGTAGCGAGCCGCCGGGCACATGTTCCGACATTGATGTTCGGCTGGGAACGCAACATTCCGTTCGCGGGGTGGACGATTCTTCCGTATTGGTCGTCTGACTTGCTGTACGCGATCTCGTTGTGGATCTGCCGTACGCGACGTGAACTTGATTTGCATGCGAAGCGCCTGATCGCGATTCAGGTTGTGTCGATTGCATTCTTTGTGGCCTTTCCGCTGCGATGCTCGTTCGAAAGGCCGATACTGGACGGGTGGCAGGGCGATCTCTTTGACGCTCTTTTGCGTTTCGATCTTCCCTTCAACCAAGCACCTTCGTTGCACGTGGGGCTGGCCGTCATCTTGTGGAGTCGCTTCCGCTCGTACACCCGCGGCTTTCTGCGGATCGCGCTCGCAGGCTGGTTCGTGCTTGTGGCACTGTCCACGCTGACGACCTACCAGCATCATTTCATCGATCTGCCGACGGGCCTGTGGGCCGGACTTCTTGTGATCGCTGCGCTTCCAGAGCGGCGCCTCGCGGAACCCAATCCCCGTCTTGCCGCGTCGTATCTGGGTGGAGCCGTACTTTTCACCGCCGCTGCGTTCACGGTGCAAGGGTTCGGATGGCTGTTGCTCTGGCCGGGCTTCGCAGTCTCGATGGTCGCGGCGGCATACTGGACGGGCGATCCGATGTGGATCGAGCGGGGCCGCGGGCCAGCCGGGTTACTGTTATGGCCGCACGCAGCTATGGTGTGGATGAGTTCTCGGCTTTGGACACGAGCGCACGCTCCGAAGAACGACGTGGGACACGGTGTTTGGGTGGGGCGCGCGCCGTCGCGCGCCGATCGCGCAGGGATGCGATCCGTCGTCACCCTGGCTCCGGAGTTGCCTGTCCGGGGAGACGCACACATCCCGATGCTCGACCTTACGCCTCCATCGCTCGAACAGTTAGACGCAGGCGTGGCAGCGATCGAAAGGCTTTCCGAAAAGCGGCCCACGCTCGTCAGTTGCGCGCTCGGCTACTCTCGCAGCGCTCTGACCGCGGCAGCATGGCTGCTCGCTGCTGGACACGCGAAGAACGGACGGGATGCCATCGCACAAGTCCGGAAAGCGCGTCCGCAGATTGTCATTTCGGCGGCTTCCGAGCGGCGTTTGGATGAATGGGCTGCATCACGTAATCAACATGCAGAGTGAGATTCCATGGGTGTTCGACTGTCGTGCAACCGCCGCTTTGTTGCACGCGGGCGACAGCGTCGCGCTTGCGGCGCACGTGGCTGCGATCCTCAACCTGCTGCCGCTGTCGAAGGGCGGACCGGCGGCATGGATCGCGGCGGGATCGCTTGCGGTTTGGTGTGCCGTTGTCTACCTGAGTGTGCGCGTGAAGCTCGATGCGCGTTTGTTCGAATTGCTCTCCGAGTATTCGGCAGAGGATTTGGATGCTTGGCTGCAAGCATCCGGACTGAGAAAGGCACCCGTCGCGCGGGGAATTTCCGAGCGCCGGCGCGGCGCGATACAGTTAGGGTGCGGACTGTTGTTCGCGGTCGTCGTCGAGATCGCGCTCGTATTGCTCCCCGTGTTTCGCCTGCTCGCATGATCGCTGGATTCATGGAACGGATAATGATCCTCGCGGCGCTTCTGCTTGCGCGCCGGCGTCCTGGCTCGCATATTGCGGGGGCGGAGCAATGCATTTTTGTAGCGAACCACGCCAGCCATCTGGACGCGGCGCTGATTCTGGCGATGCTGCCCGCCATGCGCCGGTGCCGTGTGCGACCGGTCGCGGCGGCGGACTATTGGACGAGCAACGCGATTCGAAGATATCTCATCCATTCAATTTTCCGCGGGGTCCTGGTTGAGCGTGAGGGCGGCGGGTTGAATCCGTTGGAGCCTGTGGCTTGCGCGCTCCGGCAGGGCAATTCCTTGATTGTGTTTCCTGAGGGAACGCGCGGTCCTGGCGGTGCATTGCAGCCACTGAAGCCCGGCATCTATCATCTTGCGCGCTGGTTTCCGGACGTTAACATCGTTCCCGTGTGGATAGCAGATTCCCATCGCATCCTGCCGAAAGGTTTCGCCGTTCCGGTGCCGAGACGCTGTTCGATCACGTTCGGTGCGCCAATGCGCTGGCCAGAGGCGCAGTCGCAGGACGAGGTTCTATCCGCGATCCGAGCGGCAATGGAGGCGCTGCGGCCTTGATGGAGGCGTACTGGATCCTTGCCGCCTTGCTTGCTGCGATCTGTACTGCCACCGTCGTCGGCTTTGCGTTGAAGCGGCGTCAACCAAACAGCGCGGTGATCGAAAACCTGAACGCACGCATTCGGGCCTGGTGGGTCATCATCCTGGTTGGTGGCGCAGCGCTGCTGGCCGGGCCGTTCGCCATCGTCGCGCTTTTCGCGTTGATCTCGCTCGTCGCATTGCGAGAATTCCTTACGCAGCCGCCCGCTCGGGCTACGAACCGTTCCCTGCAATTCCTTTGCTTCTGCATCGCACTGCCGGCGCAGTATTTGGCCGTCGGCTTTGGCTGGCAGCGCGCATTCGTGATTGGGCTTCCGCTGGTTGCGTTGTTCGCCTTGCTCGTCGGGGGCGCATGGTTGAGCGGAACACGCGGGGTACTCGCACGGGCCGCTGAGCCGTATGCAGGCCTCCTGATCTGCGTTTACGGGCTGTCGCACATCCCGGCGCTTCACGCGCTGCGGATCTCCGGATACGAGGAGCGCGCGTCGCTCCTGATGGTGTTCGTGGTTTTGATCTCGCAAGTCAGTGACATCATGCAGTACATATTTGGAAAGCTGTGCGGCAAGCGTCTGCTCGCTCCGAAGCTTTCGCCGTCAAAGACTGTCGAAGGGTTGATTGGCGGCCTCCTCAGCGCCTCGGTGTTGGGTGGCCTGCTGGCCGGCGTGACGCCGTTCAAGCCCTGGCAGGCGGCTGGGATGGCGTTCGTCATCGGGGTCTTCGGAATCTGTGGCGGCCTTGTTCTGTCGGCCGTCAAGCGTCGCCGCGGCTTGAAAGATTGGGGGCAGTGGATTGAAGGGCACGGCGGCATGCTCGATCGTGTCGATTCGCTGACTCTGTCCGCACCGGTTTTCTTTCACCTGACGCGTTGGTTTTTTGCGTAGGCACCGTCTGTCCTCGCCGCCCACGTGTGCTCTGATGGAGAAATGGAAAAAGACGGCCAGCGGTACTGCGACGGCTGCGGTCAGAAGCTACCGAAGACCGCGAAGCTTGTGTCCAACGAAGGCGGCAAGGATCTCTGCCTGGGTTGCCGGATTCGCGAGTCGCAAGAAAAAGGTATGCGGCACTAGGCGGCCTGTGGTCGCAGCGGGATTCAGTTTGATGGCCGACCGAATCATTTCGGAGGACGGGGGACTTCGTTCCGGCCTGGCGCTGAGCGGCGCTACTCTTTCGCGCCCGCGCCACCTGACGTTGCGCCCTCTTTGGCTTTCGCCTTTGCGACCATTGCCGCCGCATCGGCGAGCAGCTTCTTCGAGTCGTAGACGATGCCGTCTTTGATGGTCCACTTCACGCCGCCGACTCGTTCCGCCTTTCCGGTCTTGTCGCTCAGCTTCTCGGCGCCCATTCCGTAGAGAACCTTCAAATTCTCGACGGGATTCTGGTCAACGATCACCATGTCGGCAAGCAGGCCCGGGCGGATGAGGCCGAATTCGATCGGCTTGCCTTTCGGTTCGTGCAGCGCCTGGGCGCCGTAGAGCGTCCCGGAGCGCAAGACTTCGAGCGGCGTAAGGCCTGCTTCGCGAAGCATCTCCATCTCGAGGACGTACGAGAAACCATACAGCTGATAGATGAAGCCCGAGTCCGTACCCGTCGTCACGCGACCGCCCTTGTTCTTGAAGTCTTCGAGGAAATCCATCCACGTGCGATAGAAGTGCTTCCAGTGGTATTCGTCTTCGGTGGTCCAGTAATACCAATAAGAGCCGTGATTGGCGCGGCTGGGTTCGTAGAAGCGCCAGAGCGACGGCAGAGTGTATTGCGCATGCCACTCGGCTGACTTCGCCCGCATGAGGTCGCGGCCCGCGGAGTAGATGTTCATCGTCGGATCGAGGAACACGTTACGAGCGACGAACTCGTCGACGAGATCGTTCCACTCTTTGCTGCCGCGAGGGTGGATCTTGTTCCACAGGCGCGCCACTTGGCCGAAGCGATTTTGCTCGTCGTTGTAGTTGTGGTCGACGGGATAGGGCTGAATCGTGGAATCTTTCAGTAGCGATTCGAATAGGCCGTAGAAGTGCGTCACCGTGCCCAATCCCAGCCGGACTGCGTCGCGGGCGTTCATGCGTACGACGCCCATTTGGTCGAGGTGCGCAGTGGAACCAAGGCCGAACTTCTTCGCTTCGTCGAGGAGCGCGGCCATGATCTCCGGGTCTTGCGCGCCAAGCTTCAAGCCGTCAATTCCCTTCTTCGCCGCGAACCGAACCCACTCGCGCGCGACTTCTGGAGTCTTCACGGGCGGATCGACCCAACCTTCGCCGGTGAACGGGCGATGATAGGCAAAGATGCGCGGCGCGGTAATCAGGTTCTTGGCGCTCCGCTCGCGTTCATTGATCGTCCAATCCATCTCGCCCGCGGGCACGCCGCGAACTGTCGTAACGCCGTGGGCGAGCCACAACTTATGCACGTATTCTGCTTCGGGCGCCTTCGGCGCGCCTCCTGTGTGGACGTGCAGATCGACGAAGCCGGGCATCAAGTACATGCCGGTGGCGTCGATCTCCTTGGTGCCTTTGGCGGGACGGCCGCGATCGGCAATCGGCAGATGCGGAGCACCGACGCTCTTCATTTCCAGGATCCGGTTGTTGACGACCACGATGTCCATGGGCCCGCGCGGCGGCGCACCGGTGCCGTCGATCACGTGGACGCCGCGGATCACCAAGCGGTCAAATGGACCTTCGCCTTCGCCGGACTTGCGGTCCGGTGAGCCGATTATGGAGGCTCGCTCCTGGGCAAGCCCGGTGAGAGAGCCCAACACAAGGACGAGGACAGAGAGCGCGCGAATGCGTAAGGGGTTCATAGAGCGAAGTATTCGGGTCAGTATATCCCACTTCGCGAAACGCAACGCGACCGATGTGCCAACGATTGTGTTAAGCGCCCGGGCGATTCATTCGGCCTAGTTCTTTTAGGAGGAAGTCGAGATCCGTGAAGGGATCGCCGCCGGTTCTCGACCAATGAATCCGCCCTTGTTTGTCGATCAGGATGGTGGAGTGCAACTCCAGATCTTCGAAGTCGTCGTACGACTTGAAGCGGCGGGCGTTCTCAAACTTCTTGTCGGAGAGCAGCGCGATCGCAAGGTTGCCTGCCTTCTGCGAGTCCGCGTTCTTGTCAACGGACGCAGACGAAACCGCGAGCACCTCTGTATCGAGTCCCACCAGATCGAGCTTTTTCTTGCCAACCAGGTTCAATTGATCCATGCAGTGCGCGCACTCGGACCCCAGGTAGAAGATCAACAGAACATTCTTCCCTTTGTATTGCTCGAGCGTGACGCGCTGGCCCTTGGCATCCGTCACGTCGAGGGTTGGAGCCGGAAAGTCTTCCCAGACATTCGGTCCCAGCGTCTCGAGCGACGTGCGAATGTAGTTGCGCTGCTTGGCCGGAGCATCGTCGATCGGCGTTGCGCTCCGAACCAACGAACGAGCTCGCTCCAGCGGCTTTAGCCCTCCGTCTGCGTCGCCCCACACGCTGAGTAGACGGCCCATTGCGTGCGCGGCCTTCTCTTTGTCGCCCAACATGGAATACGCTTCGACGAGCCCGGCCAGCGCGAAACCATCGCCGCGCACCTTGCGCAACGTACGTTCGTAGGCCTGGACAGCAAGTGCGGGACTCTTTTGATCCAGGTAGGCGCGGCCAAGCAGATTCGCAATGTAGATCGGATAAAAGGGTGGATCGTTTTGCTGATCGAGCAGTTTATCTTCCTTCGACGACGCCTCGGTTAATGTCGCGAGGCCATCGATCGGGCGGCCCGATGCAAGTTCCAGCCGGCCCTTCAGTTCGAGTGCCTGGATTGCATAGTTCTGGTCGAACGCGAAGGCCTTCACTTTTTCCGCTTCTGCCTTCAGCCCCTTGTGATCGGCGTATGCCTTCTCGGCCTTCTCGCGGTCGCCTTTGGCCAGATACGCAATCGTACGCGTGTAGGACTTGAAAGCCTTGTGTTCGGTCGAATCCTTCCACTCGAAGGTCTTCTCGTCGAGCAGTTCATCCCATCGCTCGAAACGAATGAGTGCGCGCATCATGGCGATTGCGCCCGCGCCCCAATTCGAATAGATATCGTTGACATTACCCTGCGGATCGTGCGCGACGGCGAGCAACTGCCGGGCGCCGGAGATGGCCCGCTCCGCCATGCCGAGTTGCGTATGAATGTAGCTGAGGTAGTTTGCGTTGTGCGAATAGTTCCAGTCGTCCCACGGAAGAATCAGGCGCGTCCGCATGTATTGTTTTTCAACCCGCGTCGCGGCGTCCATTGAGATTGCCGCTTCCTGCCACATGCCGACGGTCGAGTAGACGTGGCCGGGCATGTGCTGTGCATGGCCGATACTGGCTGCGATCTGGCCGAACAACGCGCAGGAATCAAGCGCCTGCTCGCCGTCAAGATAATTCCAGTTGTGAATCCGGTAGTGATGCGCGCCCGGGTGCATCGGCGCCTTTGCGATCACATCTTTCAAAATCAAATCCGGTGTAAGTCGCGGACCCTGGAAGAGAACGGCGAGGCCGAGATAGGTTTTTGCTTCGAGGTCTTCGGGATACTTCAGAACGATCCGCTCCATGGCTTGGATGTATTGCTGATTCCGCTGATCGCGCGTGCGCGTGTCCAGCGGATCCTCGAGCGCGTCTATCGCGGAAGCTTCGATGTACATGCGTTCGCGGTCGGACACTTTGTCTTTGCGCTTCAGCGCCTCTTTCAGCATCTGCTGCCCGCGCTTGGGATTCTCCGCGGCGCGGTACATTCCCCACCACGCCATGGCATTTTCGGGCTCAAGCTTCAGGCACCAGCGAAAGGCGCGCTCGGCTTCGTAGAACCAGAACGAATGAAGCAGTGCGTTGCCTTGGTCAAACCACTTCTGCACTTCTGGATTGTTCGTTGTAATCGGAAAATGCGCGCTGCCGATTCTCTCGATGACCCAGGGCTTCTGACGGGGTCCGGAGTCAAACGCTTCGCCCTGATGCGAGTGGCCTCGCTTGACGAGTTCTTCCTTGACGGATGTCTGCGCGAACGCGGCGGCGGCGGCGAGGAGAACTGAGGCAAAACGCATCATCCTATGATACGGTGCAGCCACGCTTTCGATAGTCCGGCGGTGATTATTAAGCGAACAAGTCCGCGATGGGGACTTCAATTTCGCCGGCGCGCAGGACGCCATCGCGTGCTTCGAGAAAATGCTCGATCGTGTAGACCCAGCCGCGCCGAGTGCGTGGATTGACGATCCAGACGAAAGGCACTCCAAAGTTAAGGTAGTCGTCGACAAGATACTTCCCGACCGGAATGAGAGTGGTCGCCGCTATCGGCCCAATTCCAGCTCCGTTCTCGATTTTGTCGTGAGCAGGCGGCTAAACTGGATCTCATGCTCGCACCCGACGCGAAGACACGCTGCCATTGGGTCAGCACCGATCCTTTGTACATCGCGTATCACGACGAAGACTGGGGAGTGCCGTTGCATGACTCGCGCGCGCTGTTCGAACTCCTTTGTCTCGAAGGCGCACAGGCGGGGCTCAGTTGGATCACTGTTCTAAAGAAACGCGAGGCGTACCGCAAGGCGTTCGACAATTTCGACGCAGCGAAGATCGTACGCTACACGCCAGCGCGCATCGAGAAGCTAATGAGCAACGCGGGCCTGGTGCGGAATCGGCTGAAGATCGAAGGCGTCGTGAAGAACGCCGCGGCGTTCCTCGCGATCGAGGACTTCGACGCGTATCTTTGGACCTTCGTCGAAGGCAAGCCAATCGTCACTCGATGGCCCCATCCGAAAGACATTCCTGTCTCGACGCCCCATGCAGAGGCGATGAGCAAGGATCTGAAGCGTCGGGGCTTCACGTTCTGCGGGCCGACCATCTGCTACGCGTTCATGCAGGCCGCCGGACTCGTCGACGATCATCTGGCGATATGCTTTCGCGCGCAGCTAAAATCCGCCCGCCGCTAGCAGCGCTCGTACGCCGTCGATCGCCAGAACCGCAGCGTGCTTCGATTCTGGAATCAATCCACCGACGGCTGCCTCGACCGTATCCCGCGTCAGCTCTCGTAGTTCGGGCGCGCTCTTGCCGATCATCAGCGCCGTCAGCGCACTACCGGCTGCAATCGCAGCAGTGCAACCCCTCACTTTAAAGCGGGCCTCGCGCACCGCGCCGGCTTCGACCAAGGCGGACAGTTGCAGAATATCGCCGCACGCCGGGTTTTCGACCGTCACGCGGATCGCCGGCGGATCGAGAGCACCGGCGTTGCGAGGATTCTGAAAATGATCGAGAAGCGTTGGGCTGTGCATGTGCGACGCTATGAGGTTATGCCGCCAGAGTACCGCTTTTCGCAGGGAGGTTGCATCCGCGCATGAGACTCGTTGTCGCCGCGCTAATGCGTAAAGACGGCCAGATCCTCATCGCCCAGCGCCGCCGCAACGACAGTCACCCGCTGAAGTGGGAGTTTCCGGGAGGCAAAGTGGAGAAGGACGAAACGCCCGGGGAGGCTCTGCGCCGGGAACTTCACGAGGAACTTGGTATCGAGGCAGAAATTGGCCTTGAGATCGAACGCTACCCGTTTTCCTATGCGGGCCGGACACCCATCACGTTGGCCTTTTTCTGGGTCGACTCGTGGATCGGCGAGCCTGTCAATCGAGTGTTTGAACAGATCGCTTGGAGTGCTCCGAGCAAATTGCCGTCGTACGATTTTCTCGAAGGCGACCGCGACTTCGTGCGGCGGATTGCGGGAGTCAAGACGTCATGAACGCCCGCCGCGTACGGCGATCAGGCTGACGCCTTCTGCATCCTTCGAAAGACAGCTACGCCAATTTTTCCAGCCGCTCCAGCACGTCGACCATGCGAACGGCTGCTTCGCGTTGGCCCCCGAAGCGCAGCCTCTCGTAGTCCGCCGTGAACTCCGTGACCAACGTGGATAACTCCAAAGGCCCAATCACCGAGGCGAACTCTCCGGCCGTGAACCACGCCGGTTTCTCCACGCCGCGCTTTCGGATCAGCTCGAGCATCCGGCGATAGAGCAGCGCCGCATCCGACGCGTCCGCGAGACCGCGCTGGACGCGATGAAGCCGCCGGCGCGCGGCTAGCCAATGGAAGACAGTCCGCCAATAGATCACGATGCCCGTGACGAGTGCAAGCAGAACGAGAATCGCCCCACCCCAACGCCACGCCGCACCCGCGGCCGGCCGGCCGGACCGCTCGAGCCAGTTGCCAAACTGATCGACCCAATTGACGCTCACCTTGCGGCTGGATTCCTCCATGCGCGAGGCGAGGGCGATCTGGCGGTCGAGATCATAGCTCAGGACCCAGTCCTGCCAAAAGACATCGGCGGCGTCCAAATATTGGCTGAGCGTCGACATCAGAGTCTGTCCAACCGGGTTCGGATCTGGAGGCGTTGGATCGAACAAAGTCCATCCCCGGCCGGGCAACCATGCCTCGACCCAGCTATGTGCGTCGGATGCGCGAATGACGTGCCAGCCGCTCACCGGGTTGTAGGTTCCACCTGCGAAGCCAGTCGCGACTCGCGCTGGGATTCCCAGCGTGCGCAGCATCACGGCCATCGACGATGCGAAATATTCGCAGTGGCCGCGCTTCCTCTCGAACAAGAAATGTGCGAGAGGATCCTGCACTTCGCTCGATAGCAACTCGAGCGTATAGCCGTAATCCTTCCGCAAGTGCGCTTCAAGCGACCTTGCCCGTTGATTCGGCCAAACGTGACCGTCCGCGAGTTGCCGCGCCAACAGCGGGATGCGCGCATCGATTTGCGGCAGCCGCAGATACTCGCTTCGCAGAGCATCGGCGAGTTCCGGTTTTTGCTCCGGCAGCGGGGATTCGGCGTCGAGGAAACTGATGCCCGCGTAGTACAAACCGCCTTCGGCCATCATACGGGCACGCAGCGAATCATGCCGTGTCCGGTACACATAGGGCACATTGACGTGTAGCATCTCCGGAATGCCGGGCAGGAACAGCAGATCGGAAGCGAAATCCTTCAAGTGGACTTCGTAGCTGATGCGGGAGCCGGGACGCCATCGCTGCTTGTCTGTCGCGAGTTGCAGCCAGCCATCCACGCGCAGCGGCTCCGCACTCGACGGCGGATTGTACCAGCGCCGGCCGTCAAACTGCGACAGCGTCATCCCGCGCCATTTATGCCTGGCTGCCTGCGCGTCCAGATTGCCGAACTTGACGTGCATCACGGTTTGCGAACTGCGCTTGATCTCGCCAAGTTGGCCCAGCACGACTTCGTTTGAGAAGCCAGGCAAGTGATAGCGATCCGACACCAGATGCCGGAACGCCGCGCGAGCCGTTCGCGGCAACAAGAAGAACAATCCGGCCGTTAACATGGCGATTCCCGCGAACAAAGCGATACTCAGCGAACCCAGTCGCCAGCGGAAACCGTTCATACCGCCACGAACAACGATGGGTGCCGGCTTTGGGTTCTTCGACGAAGTCTCGGTCGCCTGCCGGATCTCGCCACTTGAAAAGGCGGCGATCGAAAACAACAGAAACGCGGCCAAGCAGGCCAAAAACACGAGCGACACCGACATCATGCTGGCCGTGAGCAATTCAAGAAATGCAATCAGCTTCAGATAGGTGAAATCGCGCTGGCTCCTGGCAGTCAAAAGCTTCATGATGCTCAGGAAGAAAACAAGGTGGATCGTCGATTGAAGAAAATCGCGAGAGAGAAAGAAGTAGTCGACAGGGTAGAACGCGATATACGCAATCGTCGTCAACTGGACAAAGCGCGCGGGCGGAGTCCATCGGATCCATTCACCGACCATCGCCAGGCGAAACAGGAGGGCCAGGCCGGAGAGAATCGCTGTCGGCACGTCAAGCCCGCCCGACGCAACAACTGCGAGATAGCCGCTGACCAACATGCCGAGCAGCGAGTATTCGAAGAACGCGTGAACCGCGCGAGGATTCGCAACTGCGCCCGAAGTGGCGAACGCCATGCCTTATTCTACCTCCGGCCTGCGGACGAGGCCCGCTGCGCCGTTCGCAGCGGGCGCTGCGACGCTAGCCTTTGAAATGAGTATCCATCGTGATCTTGGCGTTCATCACCTTCGACAATGGACATCCGGCTTTCGCTTCCGCCGCCGCCTTTTCGAATTTCTCGCGATCTCCGCCGGGCAGCTTCGCCGTCACATCAAGGTGGCTTTCCGTAATCGAGAATCCGCCTTCGACTTTGTCGAGCGTAACGGTGCACGTGGTCTGGATGCTTTCGGGCGGCGTGCCGGCCATTGTCAGTTGCAGACTCAGCGCCATCGAGTAGCAGCCCGCGTGCGCCGCGGCAAGCAACTCTTCGGGGTTCGTGCCGATCCCGTTCTCGAAGCGCGTAGAGAACGAATACTGCGCGCTGCTGAGTGCCGTGCTCTGTGTCGTGATGGTGCCCTTGCCACCCTTGATATCGCCTTGCCATACGGCGGTTGCGGAACGTTGCATGAAAACTCCTCTGTCAATAAATGCGGCCTGCGGACAATCTGTTCCAGCGATTATGCGTCAGTTACTGATCTCTTTCTCGATCGCGGCGACAAAAGCGCCGAGGGCCTTTACGTCGAGGTCTGGCGATTCAGCCACCCCGAAATACTTGTCCTTTTGAAATGGCATGCGTCCGGGCTGCGGTTTCCAATGCTGGATCGCTTCAAACGCATTGGCGCTGGATTGCATTTCCGTGAGCGTCACGGTCACCGTGCCCGGCCCCGAGTAAACGGCCCGAAGGCCTATGCTCTGCGTCCGCGCGAAGCCGCCAGCCACTTTCGCGGGAAGCACGATGGACTTTGGGGCACTACTACAACCCGCCAATGCCGCGCAGAGGGCTAGCGTGACAATCCCTTGAATCGTTTGCATCGGCATATGCTACAACCTTAGCGTGCGCCTTGCCTTGTTTCACGACACACCGCCCTCCCAGTCAACCGCCGAGGTTTTCGAAAGCAAAGGAGTCCTTGCGGGACTGAAAGCGCTGGATGCGCGGGCTCGCCGCAAGGGATTGGGTGCTCTGGACGCATCGCGCAGCCTGCTGGTGCGTATTGGTACGGAGTACAACGGAAGCGAGGTGACGAAGAATAGCTACGGCGTGTTGAATCTGAGTTGGCAAGCCGCGACGGAAACGGCGGCGTGGGCCGAAGCGATCCGGCTCGAAACCGCAACTCTCCGCGAAGGGATTCAGAAGACTCACAAGTCGCCGCTCAAGTTCCTGATCTGGGCCGGCATGGGCGGTTCGGCGGAGGACAAGAGCATGTATAACGCCTGCGGCCTTTTGAGACGCGGACCGCGGTGCTATGTGCTCGATTCAACCGACCCTGCAAAGCTCGCCGCCATTCTCGCCGACATGCGCAACAGAAGCGGCCTCACGGAGCGCGAGGTCCTGAAGCGGACGCTGGTTATTGGGATGGCGATGGGCATGACATCGTATGAGCCGGTCGTGAACCTGGAGCGCCTTGCGGCGCTGTATACTCGCCACGCGGTTGATGCGCGACCGAACTTTCTCTACCTGACGCTGACAGGTTCCCTGCTGGATCAGTTCGCCAAACCACGTGGATTCCGGCGCGTCGAGTTGCAGTTGGATGGTCAGAATTCGACCGCCGGACGGCATACGGGTCCGCTGACGCGTGGCAGCCTCTACCCGCTGGCGCTGGCCGGAGTCGATCTCGATGCTTGGATCTCAGCAGCCGGCCTTACGGATGACGACATTCACGCGGCGTGGCAATTAGCTGAGGTCGAGAAGATGCTGAAGGAGCACGCCGGCGAGATGCTCGAGTGCTCGGTCGACGATCTCGAATTGCTGCCCGGCGGCCGCGTCGCGATCAAGGGCGTCGAGGAACGCGCCGTCACCTTCGCGCAGATCTCCGGCCGCGCCCACTGGGCGGCGGGCGGGCCGATCATCGGC
>JAYVTO010000053.1:0-4475 GCA_043788745.1 Acidobacteriaceae bacterium | reverse complement strand
CGACCAAAGCGGCCCGAAGGGCCGCGTCGGGAGCGGATTCACGAGCCGGCACCCCGCACTGCTGCTACCAGGATTGAACAACCTACAGGGTCGCCGCCGCAGAGTGAACGGATCTCTCCCCTGCCGACAGCGCCCGATTGAACCCCGCCCTTCAGGGTGGGGATGCCAACGCCTCCGACAACCCCGCCCGCAAGGAACGGTGGAAAATGCTCCTCTCGAAGAACCGCGAGCGTAAGCGAGCGGCCCCACACCACTCACCGCCGCCATAACCCCGCCCTGAAGGGCGGGGAAGGCGCGACCGTAAGGTCGCGCGTACCAAATCAATGCCTGAAGGCATACGAAAACCCTGAAAATGCACGCAGCAGCGGGAAATCGCAAAACGAAGCCAATCGCGCCCTCAAGTCACCAACAAGTTGTTTATGTGCAATAACATAAACAGCGTTCTGGCTTCGTTCCGCCGAGCCGTCTACACGGCTGCGATCGCCCTCCTGAGGGTTCTTAGGGGGTGCGCAACCGGACCCGAAAGGGTCGCCAATTTCGTCCGTTCTTTTGGGAACTTTCGGATCCTGAGACTCGATATCCTTATGACAGCGGCATTCGGCCCGGGTGGCGGCAAGGCGCTGATGACCGGCGAGCGAAGAACTGGATGACAGGCACGATCCGAAAAACCGACCACGACGAGGACGTCGAACTGCTTCGCCAGACGCTGTCCGGCGACGAGAGCTCGTTCACGACTCTCTACCGGCGGCGGCAGGGGGCGATCTACCGCTTTGCGCTGCAGATGAGCGGCAGCGTGGTGGTGGCGGAAGAGATCACGCAGGACGTCTTTATGACGCTGATCCACGACGGCTGCCGTTATGACGAGAGCCGGGGCACCGTGCTGTCGTTCCTGTTCGGCGTCGCTCGCAACCTTGTTTTGCGATCGCTGGAGCGGTCGAAATCGAGCCGCTATGTGCCGATCGACGAATCGCCGGCGGAACATGCCGAAACGGATGTCATGGGTCCGCTCGACGACCTGACGCGCCGGGAATCAGTGGATGCGGTCCGCCGGGCGGTGTTGAGTTTGCCGGAGGCCTACCGCGAAGTGGTGGTGCTGTGCGATCTCGAAGAGGTCAGCTACGCGGAGGCGGCAGAGGTTTTGGGCTGCGCGATCGGCACGGTGCGGTCGAGGCTGCATCGGGGTCGCGCGATGCTGCTCGACAAGTTGAGAATTTGGCATTCCCCCGCGGCGGAGCGGGCGCAGTTCGGAAAGCCGGAGGCGTGCCTGTTATGAGA
The DNA here is from genome assembly GCA_043788745.1 of Acidobacteriaceae bacterium. Lineage (GTDB taxonomy): Bacteria > Acidobacteriota > Terriglobia > Bryobacterales > Bryobacteraceae > JBBQWZ01. The sequence goes on along the minus strand of JAYVTO010000053.1, from coordinate 3,200 downwards.
ACCGGAACGTGGAATCCCGAGCCTCGGAAGAACGATGGCCGGAATCGGGATATCCGGAGTAGGGAAAATATGACTTGCCGCGAATTTGATGGCGTGGTCGCGGAGTTGGTTCGTAGCCCCAAAGCTGCGGCGACTTCCGATTCCGAGTTGGATCAGGCAGTGCGCCGCGCAGGCGTTGAGCATGCAGCGGAGTGCAGCGAATGCGGAGCACGCCTGGCGGCGGAAGAACGACTGACCTCGTCGTTGCGCGCGTTGTCGGGCGGCGATACGGTTGGCGCGAGTGATGCGGTTGAGGCGCGATTGCTGGAGGCGTTCCGCAATCATCATATTGGATTGGCAACTCAGCCTGTAGCCGCGAAGGTCGTGGCCGCGAAGGTCGTAGCCGCGAAGGTTGTGGCCGCGAAGGTTGTAACGATAAAGAGCCGGAGCCGTGCGCCCTGGTATTGGGCGGTATCGATCGCGGCCGGATTGGTTTTGTTCGCCGTGCTGCCGTTACTGCGCACGGATGCGACGCACGAAACGATTGCGAGCGTGCGTCCCCCGGTGGCTGAGCGGCCGCAAGTGCAGTCGCCGCTTGCTGCTCCGCAAGCTGCTTCGCAAGGGATAGGGGATGTAACCAACGAAGCGCCGTTCGCTCCGCGCACGATGGCCGCTGGACGGCCGGCGCGCCGAAGCGCTTCGCAACCGGCGCCGCGAGAGCAGCAGATGGTCGCGACGGAGTTCGTTCCGCTCGAGCGGGGCGGGTTTATCGAACCGATGGATCGCGGGCAGTTGGTTCGCATGCAGGTCCCACGGATGGCCATGCGCAACGCAGGTTTCCCGGTGCGCGAAGACCGCCTGAGTGAGCCGGTGCTGGCCGACGTGCTGGTCGGCGAAGACGGCACGGCGCGCGGCATCCGGTTTGTGAAGTTTACGCAGTAACGTTTTCAATTCCAAAGCAATAAGAGGTCGTATGTGCAAAACAATTCGCAGTTCGTTGTTATCTGGCGTGCTTACTGGCGCCGGCATCGCCCTGGCCGCCGCGCCCGCACTGTTCGGGCAGGTGATTGTGGAGCGGAAGCAGTCTCTCGACAAACAGTCCATCGAGAAAATGATGGCCGAGGTGGAGAATGCCCGCACGATGACCTTTGACTTCGTCGCCGGCGAGGCCATCGGCGGCAAGACGGTGAAGAACGCGCCGTACTCTGCCGAAGCCGTTACGGAAACAATTCAGTCGCTCGCGGACGGCAATCGAATTGTGAATCGCAGTTCGGCGACGCTCTATCGCGATAGCGAAGGGAGAGAGCGGCGGGAACAGGAGCTCGGCAACCTGGGCTCGCTGACCGCCGATGCGCCGGTGAAGACGGTGACCATTTGGGATCCGGTGGCGAAGGCGAGCTACTCGCTCGACGAGCGGCGTAAGACGGCACGCAAGTCGCCGGCGGGCGTGTTCGGCATAACGGGGCCTGGCGCGCACATCAGCATCACTGGTATGGCGGGCGGCTTGGGCTTCGGGCCGGACGTTTCCATGATGCGCACGCCGCTGCCTCGCGTGGGCGGAGCCAGCGGTGGCGTGACGATTTTCGAGAGTCATACGGAGACGCGCATATTGGACGGGACGGCGGCAAAGAGCGATTCGCGTCTGCGTACGGAAGACCTGGGCGAGAGGATGATCGAGGGCGTGAAAACAAAAGGCACGCGCACGACGCACACGATTCCGGCGGGCGAGATCGGCAACGAGCGTCCGATTGAGATCACTTCCGAGCGTTGGTATTCGGACGAACTGCAAGCGGTTGTGATGACGAAACGGAGCGACCCGCGCAGCGGCGAGACCACCTACAAACTGCTGCACGTGAATCGCAGCGAGCCGATGAAGAGCCTGTTTGAAGTGCCCGCCGACTACACGATGGAGAATTCGGTACGGATCATGCGGAGCAACCCAGGTGTGGTGATCAAGAAGGAGAAGATCGAAGAGATCTTCTAGAGCAGCCTCTGCGCTTACAGAGAAAGCCGCGCACGCTTCGAGCGTCCGCGGCTTTCTTGTGAAACCTTACTCGAATTAGAGTATGGCTTAACGGCGCTGGCCGTACTTCTCGTCGAGCTTGCGCTGTCTGTCCTGCTGACCCTTGTTCTCCTCGAGGCCCATCTGTTGGAAGAACTTCGTTTGGACGGCGGAGGGCTTCATGTCCTCGTAAGACGCGCCTGGATCGAAGTACTTGGCATCCGGCTCGCCAACTACAAACACGACGGGCTTGGCCTCGGCCGAGAGCGAATACGAGCCATCGGGATTCCGCTTCTCGCTGCGGTAGTAGATGCTCTCGCATCCCAACCGAGGCGCAGACCAATGCGTCAGCCGGTACTCACCGGAGACTGCTTCGACCACAGATACGTTCTCGCCCATTATCTGGTCCGCTCGCAGTACAGTGCCAGCGCGGCCGACCTCGCAATCTTTCGGCGGATTTGACAGTCGATTCCGGAGAAAAGCCACCTGCTTCGCGGGCGCGTTTGGCCAGACAGTTCTGGAACGAATTGCATCCACGATACTCAGCGATCGTCCATCCAAGTAGACGATCTTGCGGGCGAACTGGCCCGCGCTGAGTGGTCCGACGGATTCCATCATCGCCGTAGTTCCGTCAGAGTTGCGCGCGATTGTCGATTTCTTGAACACGGTTCCGTTCCCGTCGTAGATGTCCAACTGCAACAGGAACGGCGTCGCAATGACTTGCGCGTGCGCCATCTGAATGATCTTGAGGTTCTTCGCCGCGTAGAACAAACCTACCGCGCAGATCGCAATCAGCGCGAGACGGGCCGTCCACGAAGTCCATCGATTCGATTTGGGTAAAGCAGACATGGCGCACCTTTCTAGATACAAAACTCGCAATCACTCGCAAACATGCACCCCCAGTAGTTGCACTCCAGTACCGAAGAAACCGGACAGTTCTCCCCGGGCCAACACGAGACCTTCGTGCACGATCCGGAGAAAACACCACAAGACCCGAGAGTGTAGCATCCGTTGTTAAGCCCGACGCCGGAGCTGTTGCAGTCGGCAGTGGCAGAGCGGACTCCAAGCAGGGTGGCGGCAAAAAACACAATGATGTAAATCATCCGTTTTGAGCGATACATATCGCCTCCTATTCGCGAGTATAAGAAGATTCCTTGTTCTGTCAAGCCCCCCCCCCGTTCATCACAACAGATTGATAATAATAGATTTCCAGGTTGCG
>JAYVTO010000052.1:0-22510 GCA_043788745.1 Acidobacteriaceae bacterium | reverse complement strand
CACTCGTGCCGCGACTCGGCAACATCTATTTCAGCGAGTTGCCTTCGCCCGGTGTCGCCGTAACCGAAGGCCAAGGAAAGCTGGCGCCGGCACGCCGTCGTCGCACGGGCCCCAGGATCGATCACCTGCCGCCGCCCGCCCACCGCTTCGACGTCGACGTTCGTTGGATCGCGCAACTCCCCGTGCAACGGTGGGCGGCACCGGATAGCGACTCGAAGTTTGTCCTCGAAGTGCAATCACGCCTCTCGGCCATCTATGGCGTGCTCTTCACTGGGCAGACTGACGCACTGCAAGGTGCGCTGCCGCTGGTGTTGGTGGTACTTGCTGTTACGTTCCTTATTGTGGAGTTCATTGCCCTCCTCATCGGCGTTTCGATGACGCGCGCCATTACCAGTTCCGTGCACCATCTCTACGAGGGCACGCAGAAGATCATGGAGGGCGACTTCGCCCACCGGATCGCGGTGCGCGGTACAGACCAGCTTTCGGCACTCAGCGGGTCATTCAACCGGATGACTGAGAATCTCGAAAAGTTGCTGGTCGTCGCGAAAGAGAAAGAGCGCCTGCAATCCGAGATCGAAATCGCGCGCGAAGTGCAAGGCCAGTTGTACCCTCGTGCCGTTCCGGCGTCGAAGACACTGCGCGTGACCGCCGTTTGCCATCCGGCGCGAATGGTGTCGGGCGACTACTACGACTACCAGACCGTGCGCGAGACCAGGATCGCGCTCGCCGTGGGCGATGTCGCCGGCAAGGGGATCTCGGCGGCTTTGCTGATGGCGACCTTGCAGAGTTCCCTGCACGCGCAGTTACAAACGGTGATCGATGGCATGGCCCTCTCTGCTCCAGGCGCGACGAGTGGGACGGTCCCGCTATCCGCATCGCGCCTTGTCGGCCGCTTGAATGTTCAGCTCTACAATCACACCGCTCCCGAGAAGTATGCGACGTTTTTCTTTGCCGTCTACGACGAGACCACCAGCATGCTTACGTACACGAACGCCGGCCACCTGCCGCCGATCCTGGTACGCAATGGCGATGCGACGCGATTGGACGTGAACGGTACCGTTGTCGGCGCGTTCCCATTTTCGAATTACGACGAGAGCCGCCTCGAACTGCTGCCGGGTGATCTGCTTGTCGCCTTCACCGACGGCATCTCGGAACCAGAGAACGAGTATGGCGAAATGTTTGGTGAGGAGCGCCTCGTCGAGATCGTCACGCGCAACGCCAACAAGTCCGATGCCGATATCGTCGCAACGGTGATGGACGCGGTGCTGAAGTGGACCGGCTCGCCCGAACTACAGGATGACATGACGTTGCTGATCGCCCGTCGCGTGTAGCATAGATAAGGCGGCCCGATTCGCGAACGGCTGCCCGAACGGCGCTTCTGGAATCCGATGCCCGACCATATCCCTCGCAGGCTCGCCCTAATCGCGACCGCCATTTTGCTGACGCTCGCCGCGGGCACCACGGGCTTCGTCCTCATTGAAGGCTGGGAGTGGTTTGACTCGTTCTACATGACGCTTTCGACCATTACCACGGTCGGATATTTTGAGGTGCATCCGCTCAGCCGGGCTGGCCGCATCTTCAACAGCTTCGTCATCTTCTTCGGCGTGTCCATTCTGTTCTTCGCCGTCGGCGCGGTGACGCAGACAGTGATCGAGCTCGAACTCAACCAATTCTTCGGCAAACGGCGCACTCAAAAAATGATTGAACAATTGAAAGACCACATCATCGTCTGTGGCTTTGGACGCGTGGGGCGCGGAGCGGCGGACGAACTCCTCCAGGCTGGCGTTCCCTTTGTGATTGTCGACAGCGACGAGGATCGCGTGGAGAGCGCCATGAAAGTCGGCATGCTCGCCGTGGTCGCCGACGCCACCCGCGACGAAACTCTTCGCGCCGTCGGCATCGAACGCGCGAAGGGCCTCATCGCCACGCTCGCTTCGGACGCCGATAACCTCTTCGTCATCCTGTCGGCGCGCAGCCTCAGCCCCACCGCCCGGCTGACTGCCCGCGTCGCCGAAGAAGAAGCGGAACGCAAAATGCGCCGCGCCGGTGCGGACTTCATTTTCGCCCCCTACACCATCACCGGCCATCGTATGGCGCAGGCGCTTGTGCGGCCGCACGTGCACGAGTTTCTCGACTTTACGACCCAGGGCATGGGTCTCAACGTCGGCATCGAACAGCTCTGCGTCGCCGAGAAAAGCGAGTTCACCCGCCAGTCCCTGGCCGCCATGCGCGTCCGCAAGGATCTCGGCGTGATTGTTTTGGCGATTCGCAAATCTGACGGCACCATGATCTTTAATCCCCCCGCCGACGCCGAAGTCGTCAGCGGCGATTTTCTAATCGCCATGGGTGAGCCCGACAAACTGCGCATGCTGGAGGGGCTGCTGACCGGAACAAAAGCATGAAACTCCTAACCGCGGAGGAGATGCGCGAAACGGATCGCAAGCTGGTCCAGCAAGGCGTCCCTTCGCTGCTATGGATGGAGAACGCGGCGTGCCGGGTAGTCGAGTTCCTGGAGCGCGAATTCGCCCCTCTCTCGAAGCACCGGATTCTGATTGTTTGCGGTAAGGGCAACAATGGCGGCGATGGTCTTGCGATTGCGCGGCAGTTGTCTTTGCGTACTGCGCCACAGCGTCTCTGGGTTCTTCTCACCTGCGACGAGGCCGACCTCTCGCCCGACGCCGCTGCGAATCTCAAGATGCTCACGCTGGATGTGCGGCGCGCCGTAGTCCGTGACTTGGCACCGGAGATGTTCGCCGCGACCATCGTGCTCGACGCAATTCTCGGCACCGGAGTGAAGGGCGCACCAATCGGAGCAGCCGCCGCGTGGATCGCGCGCGTGAATCGCGATTTCCCTTTCGCGAAGAAGGTCGCGGTAGACATTCCATCGGGTATGAACTCGGATGTACCGACCAGCGCCGGCGAGATTGTGCGCGCCGACTACACGGTGACATTCACCGCGCCGAAGATCGGAATGGCGCAGTGGCCGAACGCTGAGTTCGTCGGACATTTAACCGTTGGCGACATTGGATGTCCGCCGGCATGGACGCAGCACATCGCCATGCACCTGTCCGAGCCCGCAGACTTCCGCGACTTGTTCCGCCCTCGCCGCCTCGAAACAAACAAGGGCAGCTACGGCCACGTTCTCGTCATCGGCGGAGCACCCGGCAAGACCGGTGCTTCAGAGATGACCGGCCTTGCCGCCCTGCGGATCGGCGCTGGCCTGGTAACGGTATCGTCGAGCGCCCCGCCTCGCACTCCGGAGTTGATGACCGAGGCTCAGCCCTCCTTCGAACGAAAAACCGTGGTCGCTCTCGGCCCAGGCATCGGCGCGGACGCGGCAATCCAGCAACGCGTCCGCGCGTGGTTCGCGGAATGCATGCTCCCCATGGTCGTCGACGCCGATGGGCTGAACGCCCTCTCCGCCGCCAATTCAATGGCAAAGGCTGCCGCGCCGCGCGTGCTGACTCCGCATCCGGGCGAGATGGCACGGCTCACGGGCAAAAGCGTCGCTGCTGTGCAGCAGGATCGGCTCGGCATGGCGCGCAAGTTCGCGGCGGATCACGGCGTCACGCTTGTTTTGAAAGGCAATCGCACCGTGGTCGCGTTCTCAGACGGCCGCGCCTGGATCAACCCCACGGGCACGCCCGCAATGGCAACCGCTGGCACGGGCGACATCTTGACAGGCATCATCGCGGGCCTGCTCGCTCAGCATCCCGATCAGCCCGACGCCGCCGTTCTTGCGGCCGTATGGCTGCATGGCCGTTGCGGCGAACTTTGTGCGGCGCCGCTGATCTCGACCGATCTGTTGATTAAGCTCGCGGAGGCAATCGGTGAACTCCGGAGTTAATGTCGCCCGCTACGCGACCTCGTCAGCAGAAGAAACCATCGCCCTCGGACGAACCTTGGCCGCGAACCTTCCGGACAACGGCGCGGTTGTCCTGCTGATCGGCAATCTCGGAGCCGGCAAAACCACTCTTGCCAAAGGCATCATCAGCGGCCTCGGCGCGGCTTCGATCGAGGACGTTGCGAGCCCGACGTTTACGCTGATTCATGAGTACGTGGATCGCGTCTATCACATTGACTTGTACCGGTTGGATGAAGTCCGCGAAGTCGAGAGCCTCGGACTCGACGAGATCCTCCAACACGCGCGCTGCGTGCTCATCGAATGGGGCGAGCGCTTTCCGCAGTTGATGCCGAGGCCGCGCTGGGAGATCCGGCTGAATCGCGCCGGAGACGAGGAGCGCAAGATTGAAGTGTCGCAGATCGCCTAAGCCCAGCGCCGCATCAGCGCGATGATCTCGCCGCGATGGCGGCAGGAACGGCTTCGGGCGATATACTTGAGTCATGGCCATGGCGGGATTACTCACCGGGCTGAATTCTGCGGCGATCCGCGAAGTTGCGGAGCGGCATGGCGCGACGCATGTCCGCGTGTTCGGATCCTTCGTCCGCGGAATCCAGCGGCCCGACAGCGACTTGGATCTGCTCGTGGATTTGGAACCTGGACGCAGTCTCCTCGATCTCATCGCGATCAAACAGGATCTTGAGGATCTCTTGGGCAGGCGTGTCGACGTAGCCACGACCCGCTCTTTGAGTCCTTATATTCGCGATGCGGTGCTCAAGGAAGCCCTCCCTCTTTGAAACCGTCCGAGAAGGCGGACCGCGCGTACCTGCTGCACATTCGGGATGCCATTCGCAGGATCGAAGAGTACTCGAGCGTCGGCCGCGCCGAGTTCTTCGCCAAACCGCACTGGCAGGACGCCATCATTCGCCAGCTTGAGATCGTCGGAGAAGCAAGCAAACGCCTTTCTGAGGAACTGCGGAGCGCGAATCCGGCGGTGCCTTGGCGACGCGTTTGCGGTCTTCGGGACGTGCTGATTCACAACTACATGGGCGTGGATCTGGAGGCTGTTTGGTCCGTCGTCGAAGAAGGCATCCCGGCACTCAAAGAAACACTGGCACGCTTGTTGGCTGGAAGTTCATTGCGGCCGCCCTGCTTGCACGATAAACGAAAAAAAGCGCAGCCCGAATGGGCTGCGCCGTGTTCACGCGGGAGCTGGAGCGGGAGACTTAGCTCCAGAGTTCGTTGATCGGCCCGTAGAGATCGTCCTTTGAACTCGGGACGTACTCAAAGCCGCGGCCGAACGGATCGTCGTAGCGAACCGTGGTCCAATTGATGCCGAGCGCGGAGTAGATCGTCGCCTCGATGTCTTCTGGCCTCACGTCGCGTTCGCGCGACCAGCCGGCTTCCACCGTGCGCGAACCATCCTCGGTTGTCGAGCCGATGGCGCGACCGCCCTTGACGCCGCCACCCGCGAAAACCGCGAACTGCTGCGGATAATGGTCGCGGCCCAATTGCGAACTCAGCTTGCCAACCGTGCGGCCGAATTCGCCGACTACGACCACAAGAGTCTCGGCGAGCGAGCCGTCGGCCTTCATGTCAGTCAGCATCGCGGAGAGCCCGGCGTCCAGTTGGCGGCCCAAAGAGAAGATGTTGCCGTTAGCGGCGATGTTGCCGTTGACGCCGTAGATGTTCTGGTGCATGTCCCAGCCACCGGTCGTAATCTGGATGAAGCGCGTACCCTGATTGGCGGCCATCGTCTGACGCGCAACCAGGCAGGCGTTACCGAAGCCGGTGTTTCCGTAGCGGGCGCTGTCGGCGGTAGTGAAGCTGAATGCCTTGGTGACCACCGGGTTGTACATCAGATCGCGCCCCGAGTTGTAGAAGTCATCCATGTTCTCGACGTTCCGCCCGTACGGCGAATTGATGCGCAGCGCATCGTCTTGCGCCCGCAGCATGGAGTACATATCGTTCGCGCGAACTTGGCCGACAGAGTTCGTCGTATTCGCGAGGCCTGTTGCGGCGGGGTTCGTCTTGAACGGCGCGTAGGCGGATTCGAAGTAGCCCGCGCCCGCGGCGTTGCCCGAATTCAGCGCGAGGAACGTCGGGAACACCTGCCCCTTCTTGCGCTCGCCTTCCTTCTCGATGGCAACCACGCTGCCAATGTTCGGCGCAATGTTGCCCAGCGCGGCCGCCGGATTGCGGCCGATCTGCGTCCACGTCTGTGCCAACTGATGCACCAGTGCCCAACTGCGAACGCTGCGGATGATGGCGATATCGCCCATGTTGTTCTTGGTGAGGTTTGGGAAGATGCCCGTTGGCATCACGACTCCATTGAAATTCTCCGGAGCCGTCTCCTTCGGCGTTACGCCGTCCACCATCTTGAAGTCGAACGTGTCCGTGTGGCTCGGGGCGCCGGTAAGGAGCACGAAGATCACATTCTTCGCTTTGTTAATGGTCTGCGCGCCGGGCTGCCACGCTACCTCGCCATCGGCCTTCGCCTTACCGACCAGGTAGGAACCAACCACGCCTGCGCCGGCCAGTTCAAAGAAGTTGCGGCGCGAAAGGTACGGGCGCTCATTGAAATTGCGGTGAGCGTGGGGGAACTTCGCAATCAATTTTTCGAAACGTTCGCGGTTGCTCATGGTGTATTCCTTGTGCCTATTCCTTGTGCCTATTCCTTGTTCTGTTTCGCTGGCCCCTACTAGTAGTTGAAGATGAAATCGACCTTGTTGTAGAGCGTCCACAACAAATTCTCGGCCTTCTGCCGCCGCGTACCCGTCTTCAGCGCCGCGTACGCGTTAGCGCGCTCGGCGTCCGTAGGCATCCGAGACAACACCGTCTGATAGATGGTGTCGACCAAGACCTGGTCGTTCTGCTGCAACGCGATGGTCAGGATTTGGGCCGGGACGGTCGAAGTCACCCGAGACATCACGAATGCGTCGTTCATCAAGCCGAGCGCCTGCTGCGTCGAGCCATCGCTTCGGCGCGGTTCTTCGTCGCGATTTCCAGGGAGGAAGGCGTTGATGAAGTTGCTGCCCAAGGCGCCAGGCTGCGGGATTTGCATCGAGTAGCCGGTAACCACCGCATCCTGACGCAGCGTATTCGGAACGCCGCTGGTCTGCGTGATCGTGTCCAGAAGTTCTTCACCCCACAGACGGCGCGCCATCTTGCGGGCGAACAGCGGCTCCCACTGCGGGTTCCAAGTTCCGCTGTAGCGGGAGGAAAGCTGATACGCGTCCGACGTGACAATCAATTTCATGAGCGCCTTGATGTCGTAGCCGCTATCGACGAACGACTGGGCCAGCGCGTCCAGTAATTCCGGGTTCGACGGCTGTAGCGTCCAGGGCGAGGGCGGAGGATTCTTCGGATCGAGCCGCGCCGGATCAAACTGATTCACTGGATCCACAATGCCGCGGCCAAAGAATTCCTTCCAGATATAGTTGACGCTGGCGCGGGCAAACTGGAAGTCCGACGTCACCTCCGTCGCCAGTGCGGTGCGGTAGTCCATGCCCGCTTTCACCGTATTACCGCCGAAAATATACGTAGGCGTGACAGCCCGAACCGTCCCCACGATCGTGCGCGCCGGACGGTTGCCCGTGGTCGAACCCAGTTGGTAGTCGGTCCGCTGATTATCGGTAGCCCACCAGTAGCGATCCCCATTCGGCTTCAACGGATCTACCAGACCCGTGACGAGATTGGTGTGCGAGAAGTACGCAGCCAAACCCCAGGCCTGCATTCGGCTGGTCGTCGAGCCCCAGACGCTCAATGCATCCAAGTGGCCCCGGCCGTTGTGGCAGAGCAAGCAATTCAGGTGCGAAATTCCGAGAAACGTCTCGACTGTGTTCGCGGCCATCATATCCTGCGTGTCCTGAATCGGACCGCCCGTCGTCCGCGAACCAATCAGCCAGTTCAATTCGCCCTGCGTAAAGTTATTGCTGCCGTCCGACGCGATCAGTTCCGTCGCCATCTGGTTGTACGGCTTGTTCGCCGCCAGCGAATCGCGAATCCACGTATAGAAGGCGCTCCGGCCGCCACCATAGCGCGTGATGTTCTGCGTTTGGATCGCGTTCTTGAACAGATCCCCGTAGTACACCGTCCACTTGTCCACGTACTCCGGCGACGCGACCAACTCGTCCACCAGCTTCGTCCTCTTTGCGATTGAACTATCGGCGGTGAACGACTGCAATCGCGCCAACTGCGGAACGCGGCCCGTCAGGTCCAGCGTCGCGCGGCGGATAAACTCCCAGTCGGTAGTTTTCGGCGCCGGCGTCACGCCAGCGTCCTTCATCGCGGAGAACAGATAGGTATCGATCAGGTTCGTGCTCTGCACATCGGCCGGAGCCGTGACGCTACCGCCCAGCGACAGACTCGCCGGAGACAATTGCGAAACCACTTGGTCCGTCAGCTTGCTCAACGCGAACTTGTTGCGCTCCCGGGTCGCGATGCGGTCGCGCTCGCCACCAAAGAAATTGCAGTTCGAATGGTCCACGTTCAACTGGTCGTCGGGAGTCTTCGCTCGCTCCTGCCCCTTGGCAATCCAGAAGCCGCCGAGCACGGCGGGCAGCGCGGCGACGGCAACCGAGCGCCGTAAGCGGTTCAAAGTAGTTTTGTTGGCGGCCTTCATAATCTTTAGGACGGTATCCCCGTGCCTCCAGTATGTCTGAAGAACCCGTCCGCGCCAAGATAGTTTCATACCTTAATCGAAGTAAATGAACCTAGGTAGCCTTAGTCCCGCCGATGTCACCAGAATACCGATTCCCAGCGTAGTACCCCGATCGCATAAGCGAGCCCAGGCGAACAAAAAACGAAAAGGCCCGGGCTTGCGGCCCGGGCCCGCTCGACTACCACTGGTAGCCGTTCAGTTCTTCACGTACTTCTCCATCCACGCGATAATGTGCTCCACCTTCGCGATGTAGTGGCTGGTCCGATTCCGAATCCCGTGCGACTCTTCCGGAACCCGTACCAGAACGGCCGGCACTTTTTGCGTCTTCAGCGCGAAGTACAGCTCTTCGCTCTCGGCGATCGGCGTCCGCAGATCGGCTTCGCCCGTGATCACCATCGTCGGAGTCTTGAAGTTCTTCGCGTGGAAAATCGGCGACTTCTCGATGAACAGCTTCGTGTTTTCCCACGGCAGCGACTTCAGCCACAACGCCGAATGGGTATAGCCGCCGTCCGCCGTACCCGCCTGCGTGATCCAATTCGTCACCGGATATTGCGAAACCGCCGCTGCAAAGCGATCCGTATGGCCGATAGTCCACGCCGTCAGCAATCCGCCGCCGCTGCCGCCCGTAACGCACAGCTTCTTCGGGTCGATGTAGCCGCGTTCGATCATCTTGTCGACGCCGGTCATCAGGTCCTTGAAGTCGTCGCCGGGGTAATTCGTGTGAATGATGTTGCCAAAGCTCTCACCATATCCCGTGGACCCGCGGGGATTCGTGTACAGCACCACGAAGCCGCGCGCCGCCTGGATCTGCATCTCGGCCTGGAAATCGACGCCGTACATCGAATGTGGTCCGCCGTGGATCTCGAGGATGAACGGATACTTCTTCGACTTGTCGAAGTCTGGCGGCTTCACAATCCAACCCTGGATGGTTTTGCCGTCGAACGAATCGTAGTTGACCTCCTCCACCTCGCCCAGCTTGATGCTCGCCATCAGGCTGTCGTTCGCCTGCGTCACGCGATTCATGTCCTTGCCGCGTCCCGCGTAGAACGTCACCACTTCGCCCGGCTCCTGCGGCGATGTCCGAACCGTCGCGACCACCGTGTTATTCGCCATCGTGAATCCGCCGGCCTGTCCGCCGCCGAGCCGCTGCTGTCCGCTCGTCAACTGCACCGGTTCGCCGCCCTCGGCCGGAATCGAGTACATCTGCGATCCGCCGCGGTCTTCGGTCATGAAGTAAATCGTCTTGCCATCCCAGTGCCACTTCGGCGCGCGCACGTCACGATCCAGTTTCGGCGTCAGGTTCACCGGATTACTGCCATCGGCGTTCATCACGTACAGGTGATTCACGGTGTAGCTCTGGAACTTCCAGTCGTGGCCAACGTAGAGGATCTTCTTGCCATCCGGCGAAGACACCGGATTCGTATCCGGCCCTTTGCGCGTCGTCAACTGCTTGACGGTCTCGTTCTCGACCGAGTACCCATAGATGTCGCCGCCATCGAGCGAATAGTCGGCATCCGGAATGCGATTCGTCGAGGCGTACACCCACTTGCCGTCCGACGACCACGAGAAGCCCTGATGGTTGTAATCGCCGCTCGTAATCTGCCGCGGCGTGCCGCCCGTCGACGGAACAGCGGACACATGCGTGTAGCCGGGGGGCGTAATGCCTTGCCCGTCCTGCCGCCAGCGCAGCTTCGTGACGACGATCGGCGGATCCGCCCAGCGCGCCCCCGTGGGTCGCTCGATCGGCTTGATCCCCCACTCCGGCTTTGCCGGAACGCGAGCCACATACCCAATCCACTTGCCATCCGGCGACCACTCAATCGACGACGGGGCCTGCTGCAAATCCGTCACCTGCGCCTCCTGCCCCGAATCCAGCCACCGGACGTGGATCTGCGACTTACCGCTGCGATTGCTGAGATACGCAACCCGCGTGTTATCGGGAGAAAGCCTCGGCGACGTATCGCGGAACGCACCCGTCGTCAGCGGCCGCGGATCCTTGCCATCCGCGCCGACGATCCAGAGATTCGAATGGCTCTGGTCAATCATTTTGTCCGGCCAGGTCAATACGTAAATGACCTTCGCGCCGTCCTTCGTAATTTGCGGCTCGGCCACCGTGCGCAGGTCCCACAGGCGATCCGAACTCATGGGCGACTTGGCGGCAGACGCGGCGGCCAGCGCGGTGAACGCGAGAAACGCGATTTTAAGCAGGTGCATTGAGCTTCCTTTCCCTCACTCCCAACCCCGGGTGTCACCCCGGGGATTTCCAACCAATCTTCGGCCCGCTACAACGAATGACAGCGGCTACCAGTAGGTCGGACCGCCAGGTCCGACTCAGCAAACATTGAACACCAACCTAGTGTAGTGCGGCTCAAATCCTGCACAGTACATGTCCGCTCACTGACGGTCGCGGTTCAGTGCTAGCCGTGCGTTCGTCATGCGATTAGGTCCTCTCAGGACATGCGCCGCACTACACTAGCAAAGAACCACGAACGAAGTGAGTGGATCAAAGCGAGGGCGCAAAGTGAGCCACTTCAAGTAAGGGGATCAACGACGCCCGACTCGTTCGAAAAAGCTCCGGTCTCGCCCTACGGCTTCTTGCCCTTCGTCCAGTCCGCATAAAGATTGGCGATTCCGGCCGACTTCGAGTCGCCGGGATGAATTACAATCCGATACCGCAGCTTTAACGCTTTGCCCTCTTCGATCACCAGCGCCGGAACCGGGGCCGCAGCCTGACCCCGTCCGCCACCCTTAGCGCCTTCGAATTCCGCGAGCCCGAATGGATTAATTGCGAACAGCCCATAGCCCCGCGCATGCCAACGCGTCGGATGCTTGAAGTTCGACGGATGGTCGAACATCGCAATACCGACCCTCTCCTCGCCGATGCTGCCCGCGTAATCCACCCACGCCGCCGGTTTTCCCCAGATCTCCTTCTCCCCCTGCTTGCCTTCGGAACTCGTCATCCGGCCGGAACCCTTCGCCTCCTCCAGTGGAGTCGCAATGCGTACCGCAAAAAAACCTTCCTTCGTATCGCCGAACTCCACCTTTGTCTGCGCGGTAAACGTGATGTCAAAATCAACGATGCGCAGCGTCTTGTGCAAGTAGAAACTCATCTCCCGCGTCTCCGCAAGAATCGCCTTACCCTCCGGATTCAGCCAATCGTAGTAACCCGTAATCACGCCGACCTTGCCGTTCGATTGCAGCTTCGGCGGCCGCGACGGCACAACCGTGCCCTTATTCTTCTCCTTGTATGCGTTCTCGTTCTCCCAGAAATTCGTGCCGTTGATTACGCCGTAGCCCATCCACACGCCGCGATGATGCGGATGGTCCGTCGTCTCGCCCGCGATCTTCTCCATCGGAAACCCGCGCGTGACCGTGGTTCCAGTGGCGGCCTTCAACGGATGCAGATAGGGCTTCGGCAAATCGCCGCCGTAATAGAGTGCCGTAAATGGCTTGCCGTCGATCTCAACGAACACGGCGTTCGGACTCTGGAACAATGTCACCTGCGCGAAAGCGCAGGCTGTGGAGAGCAGGAGCGTGAGAACAAGACGTCGCATGGCGTGTCTACGAGTAAATCATATGCGGCGGGGTCTATGGGAAGTCTGCGCGCTTGACGCTGCGGTCGGGTTCGCAGCCACCTCGTTGCCCAAGCTGCCTATTGCATAGCAGCCACCTCGTTGCCCAAGCTGCCTATTGGTTGAGGGCTGATACTCGATGCCTCCACCACAACCCCGCCAGTTAATCAGAAGCCCCGGGAAATCGACACCCCGGCTACTCTCGAAGAACCGCGAGCGTAACGCTTGCACTTCTTTGTTGGGGTCCGCTCGCTGACGCTCGCGGTTCTTCGACAGGAGCAATGTTTTTACAGTTCCGTAAGCGAGCCGACGCGCGCGTCATGACCGCCATGCACTTAGTGCATGCCAGAGTGCTGCGAGAAGGCGCAGAAATGCGATAAATCCGAGCCGCGCACGAAGCCCGACGAAGTCGGGCGGAGTAAGCGGTCTCCCGCGCGTCGGCTTCGAGCCCAGACACCCAAAAGTCAATCTCTTACAAAGTGGTTCCTTTAGAGTGAGCAAATCTCACCAGCACCCGCTCTAACCCGGGGTGTAGACCCGGGGAGGCTTCGCCATGCACCTCGCTCTCTTGTCCAGAAAACGGAGGGGACCCCTCCACTGACCGTGAGCGCGCGTCGAAACGAGAGGGTGCGCTCACTACCATTTTCATCGGGTTTCAGAGGCGCGTCGCGCCATGCTGACTCCCCGGTAGATGGCGGTGGAGTCCGGCCCGATTTTTGGTATCGAATCGACGAGGGCGGTTTCTGCGCACCTCGAAACGAAGCTGGCGCGATTAATCCGACATTCGGTGGCGGGAAGCGTTATGTGCACTTCTCTGTAGCTGTGGAGAAGCCGATACCGGCAACCGCTTACTACTCCCGACTTCGTCGGGCTTCGTGCGCGGCTCGGATATGGCGCGGTGCCATTTTCATCCGTCGCAGTTGTCCTAGGGTTCCTCTCCACTCCCTGACCAACAGGGAGTGGAGAGCGCACTGCGCGGGATTCTCACCGCACCACACTAGCGGCTGAGGCGCTTGCGGGCGAACGCCAATCCGGCCAGTGCGAACGCCGCCAAGCCGATGGTGCCGGGCTCCGGAACGCCACTTGAAACCGTGTCGCCATTGACGACGAACTGCAAAACGTTTACGCTCGACTGCCACGTTCCATTCACGCCACCGGAGAGCGTCACCCGCTGTGCCGTGGCCGGTGATCCGCCGATGCCCCACCCGGGCGAGCCTGTCTGCGGCGTTACCGCAATCCAGTACTGGGTTCCGGACTGCAGCGAGGTAGTCCCGAGCGCGTTCGCCGGGATCAGCACCGGGGCAAAAGAACTTGTCGACACAAGGCTGAGAGTCTCTAAAATGGAGCCCGGATTTGACCCGTTATTCGACATCAGGAAGACGTTGAAGGTTGCAGTGGCCTCTGAGCCTGCAAATATGTAAACCTGCGCGTTCTTCAAGAAGGCCGTCTGCGTGGGCGTAAACGCCATCGCCAGCGCAAAACCCGACAACGGAATGATTCCTCCCGAATTGCCGCCCTGGGAATTGGTGAACACCGTGACGGGCACTGCCGCTGCAATCGAGGACAGGCCAAGCGCCAAAATAGAAGCCAAGAAAGTGTGTCGAAACATCGTCATCTCCTCCGAAAAGATGCCCAACCGATTTCGGTAGCGTACCCGATTTGCGGTATCGCTTGCAAAACGTAGTGCGACTGGCCACAGTCGAGATAATGCGGCGATTCGACCGTCGCAATTCGACCGCCAGCGAACTGGTGAAGACGCCGCAGCCTCACAACTGTTCAATTGTTCGAGTGGCATTGGGCGCTCACTTCGCGACCCCTTCAGGGTCGCTGCGTGCGCGCCTCGATGGAATCGAAAACACCAGTCTATCGCTCGAACACGACACGACCGCCAACAATGGTCATCACCACGCGAGCTTTCGCAATTTGCACTGGCTCGACAGAAAGAATATCGGTGGATAGCACTGCGAGGTCCGCTAATTTGCCGGGTTCAATTGTGCCCTTCGCCTTCTCGTCGAAACTCGCGTACGCTGAACCGTAGGTGTAGGCGCGGACCGCCTCCGACACGGTGATCTTCTGCGTTGGCACCCAGCCGGTGGGGTTCTTTTCATCGAGCGTGCGGCGCGTCACTGCGGCGTAAATGCCCATCAGTGGTTCCATGGGAGCGACAAACCAATCGGACCCGAACGCCAATACCGCGCCCGCATCCAGCAGCGAGCGGAAGGCGTAGGTGCCTTTCACCCGCTCCGGCCCGATGCGCTTTTCCGCCCAGCGCCCGTCGTCGATTGCGTGATAGGGCTGCATGGAAGCTACGACGCCGAGCTTGCCCGCGGTCATCCCACTGCCCTTCGCCAGCCCGAACCGCGGAATATCGAATGCATCCAAGTGCTGCGCGTGCTCAATGCGGAACCGGCGGTCGCGCGCGCCGTTCTTCTTTTCAACCTCCTCGTACATATTGAGGATCTGGCGGTTCGCGCGGTCGCCGATGGCATGGATGTTGATCTGCAGGCCTGCGGCGTCTGCTGCAAGGATGCGGTCGAAGATCTTCCGCTCCGGAATCATCTCTTCACTGGCCAGTCCGGCGGTATTCGGCTCGTCGACATAGGGCTTGAAGAATAGCGCCGTCGTCGAACCCAACGATCCATCGGCAAATCCTTTTAAGCACCCGATCTTGAGGAACTCATCGCCAAACCCCTGCCGGACGCCTAATGCGGAGAGGCGCTCCCACTGGGCTAAGGGCTGGCATCCGTAGACGCGAACTGTCAGCGCGCCTGCTGATTTCAACTTCTGATACACCCGCAGTACATCCGGCGATGCCGACATATCCTGCACGGACGTCACGCCGTTCTCGGCCGCGTACTTCATCGCCGCACGCAGCGCGGTGGCCATCTCGTCATCCGACATCGGCGGAATCACTTTTTCCACCGCGCCCATGGCGGCGTCTTTCAATACGCCGGTCGGCTCGCCCTTCGCATCCTTGACGATCATCCCACCGGGCGGATTCGGCGTATCGCGCGTGATCTTCGCCAGCTTCAGCGCCGCGGAATTCGCCAGCGCCATGTGGCCGTCCAATCGATTGACGAACACCGGATGATCGGGCGTCACGGCGTCGATCAGTTGGCGCGTTGGCAGCCGTGCCGGACTCCAGTTTTCGTGATCCCAGTCGCCGCCGAGAATCCAGCGGCCCCTTGGAGCCTTCTTCGCGAACGCGGCAATGCGCTCCCGCAACTCGTCTTCCGATTTGGCATCGCGCAGTTGCACGCTCGCGAGGTTTCGACCGCCGTCGAGGAAATGCACGTGCGAATCGTTAAAGCCCGGCACGACACGCTTACCACCCAAGTCAATGGTCCGTGTCGACGGCGCCGCCAGTTTTCGAATCTCCGCCGTCGACCCGATCGCGGCGATGCGGCCGTCGCGAACGGCCACCGCCTCCATCTCGGGTTGTCCAGCGTTCCCGGTCCAAATCTTCCCATTCAGAAGAAGCAGATCCGGCTGGATCTGGCCGAACGAAAGAAAGGCAAAAGTGAAAAGTAAGGAAATAGGCTTCACATCGAAGAGTCTACCGCCTCGCTGATCTGCAGTGAGTGCGGTGCGGCGCGAATCCCGGCAAGAGGATGTCCGCCCCTTACGGAACTGTAAAAAACATGCCCACTGCTCCTCTCGAAAAGCCGCGAACGTTAGCGAGCGCCCACCCCGCAACGAAGAACCCCGCGCGCTTAATCGGGCTTTGGGGTCCTTTTCCTTACTTTCGGGCGCGGCTGTATTTGATTTTGTATGCGCGACCTTACGGTCGCGCGTCGGCGAGCCCCGCGCCGGTCTGGCTTCTATCCGGGCCGTGCATTTGACGTACGCGTCCGAAAACCGCTAGTCGGACTCGCTGGAACGCGTTACAGTAGCAGCGTGCCCGCCGCGAAACGAACCAACGAACAGCAGGACTTCGCTGCCTCCGGCTGGGCCCTGTCGCTTGAAACCTGCCAGCGCGCCCGCATGGCGCGCGACCCCCGGTTCGACGGCAAGTTCTTCATCGGCGTCGTCACTACCCGGATCTACTGCCGCCCGATCTGCCCGGTGAACGCGCCGCGGGAGCGCAACATCCGTTACTTCCCCACTGCTGCCGCTGCCGCCGAAGCCGGGCTTCGGCCATGCCTGCGCTGTCGCCCGGAAACGTCTCCCGGAACGCCAGCCTGGATGGGCACCTCGACGACGGTCTCCCGCGCACTTCGGCTGATCGGCGAATGCGCACTCGACGAAGGCGGCGTCGAAGAACTCTCAGAGCGCCTCGGGCTCAGTTCGCGACAACTCCGCCGGCTTTTTCAGCAGCACTTGGGAGCCTCGCCGGTAACGGTCGCACAGACCCGCCGCGTCCATTTCGCCAAACACTTGATGGATGAGACGACGCTGCCGCTGACGCAGATCGCGCTAGCTTCGGGATTTCGCTCCATTCGCCAATTCAACGATGTTTTCCGGAATCTCTACGGCCGCCCACCGCGCGAGTTTCGCAAGAAAGCCGTGGTTACGGCGCCGGGCGCGTACGCCTTCCGCCTCAGTTACCGTCCTCCCTACGCGTGGGACGCACTGCTGCGGTTCCTGGTCGCGCGCGCGATTCCAGGCGTGGAACACGTGACCGACAGCGAGTACGCACGCACGTTTGTTCTGGACGCCAAGCCCGGTGTCTTGCGCGTAACCCACGGCGATGGCGACGCGCTGCTACTGCGCGTCGCGTATCCCGATCCAGCGCAGCTTTTTCGTATTGTCGAACGCACCCGGCGCATCTTCGACCTGGGCGCCGATCCCGCTGTGATCGCCGCGCAGTTGTCGGCGGACCCGGTCCTCAATGCCAGTCTCAACCGGCTTCCCGGCCTCCGCGTACCCGGAGCCTGGGACGGCTTCGAACTCGCCGTGCGTGCGATTCTCGGCCAGCAGGTAAGCGTCGCCGCCGCAACGACGATGTCGGGCCGCATTGCGAACACTTTCGGCAAGCCCCTCTGTTCCTCGGTCGCCGAGCCGTTGGGGGAACAGCCGCCGCGCCTTTTTCCTGAAGCAAGCGTGCTCGCCGGCGTGGACCTTACCACGATCGGCCTTACCAGGCAGCGGGCGGCGACGATTCGGGAGCTTGCCGAACGCGTTGCCTCGGGCGAGATCCGGTTCGACACTGACGTCGACGCTCTTCGGACTGCGCTGCTGGCGGTCCGCGGAATCGGACCCTGGACGGTCGAGTACATCGCGATGCGCGCGCTCGGAGAGCCTGACGCGTTTCCCGACACCGACCTCGCTTTGCGCAAGGCAGTGCCGGAGCGCCTGCTCGAGCGCTCTACTGCGTGGAGGCCATGGCGCGCCTATGCCGCGATGCACCTCTGGATGAGTCTATGAACTACATTCATAAGCCAAGCCCGATCGGCGAACTCCTGATCGCTGCCGATGCCGACGCGCTGCGCTTCGTTTTATACAAGACCAGCCGGACTCCGCAGAGGCAGTTGCCTGCGCCGGAATGGCACGAGGCCAACCGCGGCATCGTCGCCGAAACGGCGCGCCAACTCGACGCCTACTTCGCCGGCAAGCTCCGTGACTTCGATCTTCCGCTTGGACCCCAAGGCACGCCCTTCCAGCAAACCGTCTGGCGCGAACTGCTCGGCATTCCGTATGGCGGAACGATTTCCTATGGGGAGCTGGCGAAACGCATTGGAAATCCAGCAGCGTCGCGCGCGGTCGGGCTCGCGAACGGCAGCAACCCGATCTCGATCATCATTCCCTGCCATCGCGTAATCGGCGCCAGTGGAAAGTTGACAGGCTACGGCGGCGGGCTGCCGGTGAAGCAGCATCTGCTCGCTCTCGAGGCTCCCCAGCAAACGCTTGCTACCGGTTAGAAAGATCGCCGCCCGCATCCATCCCTCAAACGCGAAAACCCGCGCTCGTTTGGGAAACATGTGTCTGCTTGGAAGTATGTTTGGGAAGTTATTTGAAGAACCACGGCCACGACTAGGGCTTGCCGGCTGCCGCGAGGATCGCTTCCTCAAGTTGCGGCAAGCCATCGGCGAAAAAGTGGTCGGCTGCGGGAATCAGGACGAGCTTCCTGGGCTCCGCTAGAGCCGCGACCATGGGCTCGATTTCCGCGACCGGGCCGAACTCGTCGTTCGTCGACTGCACGAACACGCGCGGCACGGAGCAGCGATCGAGATACCCGCGATCCTTGTAGACTGTGGGAAAGCCGACTGCGATCACGCGTTGCGCACCCGGCAGGTCGCAAGCCAGCTTCAGCGCGATGCGCGAGCCGAACGAGAATCCAGCGAGCGAAAAGGGCAGATCCGGATAGCGCGCCAGCAGCAGCGACAAGCAGGCGCGAGCATCTTCGAGTTCGCCGTCGCCGTTATCGTAGGAGCCTTCGCTCAAATTGACGCCGCGATAGTTGAAGCGCAGAACCACCGCGCCCGCGCGACGGAGCCCGCGAGCGATGCGATAAACCACTTTGTTGTGCATCGTACCGCCGTGTTGCGGATGCGGATGGCAGACGAGCGCGGCTTCGATGGCCGCACTGTCGTCGGGCTCTTCGAGAAGCGCTTCCAGGCGTCCGGCGGGTCCGTTGACGAAGAGGGATTCAATCTTGCGCGGCATCGCTTTTCGGGGGGGGGGAATTGCGGATTCGCGCGACCTTACGGTCGCGCCTCGGCGGCGTTCTCTAGCTACTCCGGTAGTTCGTGAACTGCATGTCGATGCCGAAATCGTGACCGCGCAGCAGGGCCATGATCTCTTGCAGGGCGTCGCGATCCTTACCCGTGACGCGAATCAGATCCGCATTGATCGACGCCTGCACCTTCTTCTTCGAATCCTTGATCAGCTTGACGATCTCGCGCGACTTCTCGATCGGAATCCCCTGCTGCAGCGTAATCTCCTGCCGTACGGAATTGCCGGACGCCGGCTGCACCGTGCCATACTTGAGGCCCTTCAGCGGCACGTTGCGCTTCACCAGCTTGTTCTGGAGAATCTCGGTGACGGCCTTCAGCTTGAACTCATCCGCGCTGGCGAGCGTGATCTTGTTGTCCTTCTCGTTGAGCTGAATGTCGCT
Source organism: Acidobacteriaceae bacterium (assembly GCA_043788745.1). Lineage (GTDB taxonomy): Bacteria > Acidobacteriota > Terriglobia > Bryobacterales > Bryobacteraceae > JBBQWZ01. Next base: position 3,377 of record JAYVTO010000052.1, on the reverse strand, counting down.
CTTCGAGTCCTTCAAATCGAACCTCGTGATCACTTCCTTCATCGCCTGCGAAATGGCGTTGATCACCTCAGGCATCTCGATCTTCGAAACGACGTCAAAACTGTTTTCAGGCATAGCGAATTACCCTATGATCGCGCGATTAGTGTCCGAGCGCGACCAGAACCCTCTCTGTAATCTCTTCAATCATTGCCGGCAGCGCGGCATCGAGCGCCAGCGTTATGGCGGCCTTCACGCGCTCCGGATCGATCTCCGGCGGAGCTCCGTTGCGCACTTCCGGAACCGCCATCGGAGGCACCGGCGGCGTCAGCGCCTCGGCGATCGCTTCCGCGAACAGCCCCCGCGCATGCTCGGCTTCCTGCAGTAAAGGCCGGATCGTTTCCATGACGACCGATGCCTCAAACGGCTTCTTCAAAATCGCGTCGCAGCCCGCGCGCTTGGCTTCTTCTTCGTCGAATGGCTCCAGCAATCCCGCCGTCAGTACAACGCGGCAATGACGATGGGCTGCGGAGCCCTTCACATGGCGGCAGATCTCGTAGCCGTTTTTATTCGGCATGAAGACGTCGGCCAGAATCAGATCCGGATCAACATCGGCCAACCGCAACATCACCGTATCGCCATCGGTGAGGCTGACCACCTCGAAGCCTTCTTCGCGGAGAATCCGCTCGCCCATGCGTTGCGCGTGCGGACTATCGTCCGCTAGAAGAATTCGGCCCATGCGTGCATTTATTGTAGCCCCCCGCGCAAAGCGCTGGGTTCGACGAGAGAGAAAAGACAGAAGACAAAGCTACTGCTTTGTCTTCTTGGTGCTCTTCTTCTTGCCCTTTTTGTCGGCAGTGGTCGCTTTGTCGTCCGCCGGCTTTGCTTCGACCGGCTTCGCCGCATCGGTTGCGGCTGTTGCGTCCGCGGGCTTTGCGCCATCCGCGGCCGCTGCGTCGTTCTCCGGCTTGGGCGGATTCATGCGGTCGTCTTTCTTGTTTTCGAGCGAACTCGTATCGCCGCCCGCCGTCGCCGTCACATCACCACTGAAGCCCGGAGTGGCCGTCGCCGCCGGAATGCTCGCCGGCATCAGCGGCTTCATCGCCTTCATTGCCGGCGTGCCGGATTTCGCCGCCATAAAGGTATCCGGACCGCGCCGGATAAAGCTCATCGAATTGCGAACCATACCCGGCTTGGTGCGATTCTCCTGCTCGTACTTCATGCGTGCCAGCGCCACTTGATCCGGCTCCGGAATCGGCATTTCCAGCTCGGCCAGCCTTTTCTTCGCCTGATCCGCCGCCGGACTCATCGGATAATCGCGCACAATCTGCTGCAGCGCTTCGCCCTGATCTTTGCGGAACTGCTTCGGCATCTTCGAGTACGAATCGGCCTCTTTCATCAGCGCCTGATCCGCGGCGCTATACAGCGGATACTGCTCCACCAAACCCTTCATGCGGTTGGTGGCCGAAACGTTCGAGCCCTTCTTGTTGTAGTACGCGCCCGCGCGGAACTCGGCTTCCGCTAGTACTTCCTGGATTTCGCGCAGCCGCTGCTCGGCAATCGGCGCGAACTTCGAATTCGGGAACTGCGTCAACAGCGTCCGGCATTCCTGCTCCGCGCGCAGCGCCTGATTCGGGTCGCGATCCGGCTTCTCCATCTGCTTGTAGTGGATCATGCAGATCTTCTCTTGCGATTCCGCCGCTTCTTCGAGCGTGGGGTAAAACAGGATGAAGTCTTTGTACTCCGCCTCGGCCTGCGCCAGCCCATGCCCACCGCCCTCCCGGAACCAGCTATCGGCAATGGCCAGCTTCGCCTTCGCCAGGTACTCGCTGGTGTCGTAGGTGTTGATCAGCGTGTTCAGCGTGATGCGCGCGACTTCGAAGCGGCTGCGCTCAATGTCCTTGATCGCCTTGTCGAACAGAACCTTATCGGGCTGCTGCGTATCTTTGCCGATCGGGTTCTCGTATTTCTTGCGCCGCAGAACGCCCGCGCTTGACAGATCGGCGAGCAACACCACGCCCACCGCGATTGCGCACGCACGACCTAGAAGTTTTGTCTTAACTGCCATGTCAGAGGATCCTTACTACCGTCTCATCACTTGATTTCGTCATCGCTTGATTTCGCCTTGTGACGCCGAATTCGACGCACAAACATTATAGTTTAACGCTGTTGGCCCGCCCAGCGGCGGCCCTCATCGCCTGAAACGTGGCCCCGGGGTTCACAGTGTGAAAAATGGACGACCCCGCAACCACCCAATCGACACCAGCCCGGACCGCATCTTCCACGTTTTCCAGGCTGATCCCGCCATCGATCTCAATAGAGAACTGCAATCCGCGTTCCTTTCGCCGTGCGGCCAGGGCGCGAACCTTATGAAGAGCATTCGGAATGAACTTCTGCCCGCCAAAGCCGGGATTCACGCTCATCACAAGGACATAATCCACAATGTCCAGAACTTCATCCAGGGTCGCCACCGGAGTCCCCGGATTGAGCACCACGCCAGCCAGGGCGCCGTTCGCCTGAATCATCCGCACCGTTCGATCAAGGTGCGGGCAGACTTCCTCATGGACGCTGATCTGGTCGGCTCCAGCCTCAATAAAGAGAGGCGCGAACTTGTCCGGATCCGTAATCATTAGGTGGCAGTCGAGCGTCAACTTCGTGATCTTGCGAATCGACTGCACCACTGGAGTGCCCAGCGTCAGATTCGGCACGAAATGCCCGTCCATTACATCGACATGGAGCATCTTCGCGCCAGCCCCTTCGACTGCGCGAATCTCTTCGCCAAGGCGCGCGAAGTCCGCAGCAAGAATAGAAGGAAGGATTTCCACAGGCGTCTACTTACGATGGTATCACGGGGTCTTCGGGGCCCAAGTTTCAGTCGCGGTACTCCTTGAATCACGCCGCACTGGATTTCAATTCCTCGCCGATGAACTTCAAATGTAGGTGCCTTACCGTCCATGTACGCCCGCAAAGCCGCGTTGATCATGGTCTGATACCTCTGATACCCAACTGCTCAGCCACTTCCAGAAAGCGGTCGAGAGTATCCTGATCCAACCGAATCGTAATCCGCCCCTTGCCCTCCGGTTCCGGCTCTGCAACCACCACTCTCCCTCGTCTTCCTTTGCTGAAATCGTATTGGCTCTTCCTCGGATTCTTGCAACTCCCGCCACTTACTTCGCGACCCTGAAGGCGGGATTGTTGTCGGTGGCCGCTCACTTCGGTAGCCGCTCACTTCTGTAGCCGCTCACTTCTGTAGCCGCTCACTTCGGTGGCCGCTCACTAACGTTCGCGGTTCTTCGAGAGGAGCAGATCTCAGGTTTTGCACCGTTCCGTAAGCGGCCTCCCCCGAACGAAGAACCGCGACCGTCAGGGAGCGGCCCCCCCCAAACGAAGAACCGCGACCG
>JAYVTO010000051.1:0-7969 GCA_043788745.1 Acidobacteriaceae bacterium | reverse complement strand
TGTAGGTTGTTCAATCCTGGTAGCAGCAGTGCGGGGTGCCGGCTTGTGCATCCGCTCCCGACGCGGCCCTTCGGGCCGCTTTGGTCGCGGCTCGGATTTAGTGCAGTTCGCTTGGAAAATAGGCTCAGCATCTTCGCCCTTCAGGGCGGGGTTCACTGTCGGTGTGGGAGAGATCCGCTCACTCTGCGGCGGCGACCCTGTAGGTTGTTCAATCCTGGTAGCAGCAGGGCTGGCAGCCGGCTGGTGAATCCGCTCCCGACGCGGCTCGGATTTGGTGCAGATTGGCATGGGTAACCCGAAGTGGGGCTTGTTGGGGGGCGGCTTCGGGTGGGTATCGTAACCGCCGGCTGGTGCCGATGGCGACGAGGATATCGTACGAGGCTCAAACGATTTCCTCGAGTGAGGGGCATGGTGATTTTCGTTTGTAGCGTACTAACCTGCGAACGAGCGGACGCAAACGCGGTCGCGCGTCTGTTGCGCCTCCGCCCGAACACGCCGATCGTCAGTGCCCATTTGAAAACCGCGGAGCGAAATCGTGAGCTCGCCGCGTGGTGATCGTCCTGCCAGAACTGCCTGATGGCTCCGAGTTCGCGCGTGCTTACGAGTTGTTGGCGGCGCATCGCCTGGCAACCGGAGTCGGCATCCCCGATTGCGTGATCGCAGCGATGGCGCTTGGACGTCACGCGCTGCTCTGTACTTTCAATCGCAAACATTTTCAGATCTTCGCCGGATTAGAGGTGCGAGAGCCTTATCAGCGCAGGTGAGCGTGTCCAAAGCGAGCCTATCGGGCCGGGGTCGTCGGCAGCCGCCAGTGCCTGCCGACGTTCCTGCGGGCGGCGGACTCCATCGCCAGCGCAGTCACAGCGCGGTCGTCGACAGACGGGCGCGGGCGACCAGCGCGCCGCCGATGTCTGGGACTCCGTCGTCGGGAGCAAGGTACAGTAGAATACAAGCATGAAGCTGCTCGTAACGCTGGAGCCCGACGAGACCGGCATGCTGGTTGCGGAGTGCCCTTCCATTCCCGGCTGCATCTCCCAGGGACGCACGGAGGCCGAGGCCCTGGATAACATTCGCGAGGCCATTGCCGGGTGTCTCGAAACTCGCGCGACTCATGGCATGCCTTTGACAATTGAAGTCCGAGAGGTTGAGGTTCCTGCGTAGATGCCAGCTTTGCCCTCCGTCCCGGGGGAGCGGGCTGTGCACGTTTTCCAGAAGGCGGGTTGGATAAAGGACCGCCAGCGCGGAAGCCACGTTATTCTCATCAAGCCGGGACACGCCGCGAGCTTATCAGTGCCACAACATCGCGAGGTAGCTCCGGGAACGCTGCGCGCATTGATCCGCGCGGCGGGGATGTCGGTGGGCGAATTCGTCGCTCTTCTGTGAATCGTGGCGATGTTTTGGGATTCCATCGTCGAGAGCCAGGTGCAGAGCGGTTGCAGTTATTCGCGAGAAGGTCGCTCACTATTTCTCTACGTCGTCGCGGATGACGGAAGCCTCAGCGGCGGCCCAGTTGTGGAGTTGACAATGAAATGAGAAGGCCGAATCGATGCTACTAGGATTGAGGAATTGGTAGCGCTAACGGGAATCGAACCCGACGGCTGCCGGTTCGGCCCAGTCCACTTGGGTCTAAGTGGTTGTGTTTTCGGTACAGTTGGTATTCCGGGATGCTCCGGAGGACCGTGATGGACCGCCGACGTCACAGCGCAGTCACAGCGCAGTCGTGATGTGAATCGTCTCACCGGAGTCTGGCTGCCCAGCGCACTGCTCCGCTTCATCCATCCGGATTGACCTCTCGGTTCCACATATGGGAACCTAGTGATGTGCGGATTGTGACCGAACGACGGATTCGGGAGTTCATCGGGCAGGAGCCGAGGTCCGTTGATCCGATGCGGCAGTGGGCCGATGCGATCGATTCCGGGTCTTGGAGCAATCCGGGCGAGTTGAAGCGGACGTTCGCGTCGGCATCTTTTGTCGGCGACCTGACGATCTTCAATGTGGGCGGCAACAAATACCGGATCGCGGCGTTCGTTCATTACGCCAAGCAGATCGTCTATATCAAAAGGATCGGCACCCACAAGGAGTACGACGGATGGGATCTCTAACGGAAACGATCGACGGAAAGCGATACGCGAGGCTGCTTGCGAAGGTGGCTCCCCGAGTCATCAGGACCGAAGAGGAGAACGACCGGGCACTTGCCATGGTGGAATCGCTTATGGAAAAGGGCGAGCACAACGTGACTCCCGAGGAGGGTGAACTCCTGGACCTTCTCACGAACCTGATCCGCGATTACGAGGCGGAGGTGTTGCCGCCGAGAAAGAAGTCCAAACCGCACGAGATGGTGGCGTTCCTATTGGAACAGCGCGGACTTGCTCCCAAGGATCTGTGGCACGTGGTCGGCTCCAAGAGTCGGGTCTCGGAGATCCTCGCGGGCAAGCGCTCCATGACGAAAGAACAGGCAAAGAAACTTGCTGAGTTCTTCCATGTCGGCGTCGGGTTATTTATCTGAGTTGCGCCACGGGTTGACGCTTGGCGGCGCCTTTGGAATCCATCGCGCCACTGGACTAAGGAGGAGACATGAAATTGGTTCGCACACGGGAAGCGAAGCCGCTGGGCCACTACCGAGTACAACTCACTTTGACCGGCGGTCGCGTAATCGAGAGAGATCTTGGACCAATGTTGGAGGGTCCGGTTTGCTCTGCGATTCGGAACGACGAGATGCGATTTATGGAGTTTCGTGTGGAAGGCGGCACGCTGGTTTGTCCCAACGGCGCCGACTTGTGCCCCGATGTCCTGATCTGGGGTGGCTTGCCACCGAGCGATGCTGCTGCGGACGCAGCATGAGATTGGAGGAGAATCAGCGACGGAACCGGCCGGAAAAGGTTCAGTGAACCTGATCCGAAGTGACGGCCGGTTCGACAGGGAAGTACGCAGCCATCATGCCTTGGACAACTGCGAACCACGGAATCGCATTTGCACAGAGATCGTCGCAGAGGTCCGGTCTGTTCAAGATCTTCGAAACCGCATGACCGAAACCAGTTTCTCCCAGTGGAACCATGTTCCAGGGAGCCGAGTCGGGCTTGGAGTGCAACAGACTATTCATTGTCGCCGTAAGGTCCCGCCCGGGGATCGCGGGGTTGTGCTGCTGCTTCGCCTGAATCGCGTCGAACATTTTCGCGAGGCCCGGAGCATCACCTTGGTGCCAGCCTCGTTTCCATCGTTCGATGTCGTTCGGCTCGAGGTGGAGGTAAAGCAAAATAGCCGCCCGTTCCACCAAAGCACGGAGGAGCACGTGCGCGCCGAAAAGGTAGCCTTGCCTCATCAATTCGCGGATTGAAAACGCGATGCTGAGCGCCTGCGCGATGACTTGGCACGCCCTTTCCTGGTGGTCGGAAAGGACGCGACCATGGGATGTCGGAGCAGCCATGGAGTTTTGCTCCATCGCGGAGCAAATGAGTTGATCGAAGTGGAAAAGGAGCTCACGACCCAGGTATGGTTCGTTGCCAAGCGTGAATACAACTGGAATTGCTATGCGCTGCACAGTTCATGCTAAGCATGGCAGCCTCGCCTTGGCGGTGTCCGCGTCACAGCGCTTTGCCCGTAAGTCTATGAGGAATTGGTAGCGCTAACGGGAATCGAACCCGTATTTAAGCCTTGAGAGGGCTCTGTCCTAACCGTTAGACGATAGCGCCGTGCCTTCCTGATTATACGGAATCGGATCGCGCGATACAACGACGGCGTTTAGACGGCGTTTCGGGCCGCGGCGTCTGCGCAACGCGGAGCGCTCGTGCCACTATCAATCCAAGGCCTTACAAATCTTGCCCTCCTCGCTCTCACCTTGCACCAACGTGGCTCGGGCGGTCCCATCTCCTTGGTAGAATAAAGTTTCGGAGCGAAGCGGCTGGGGAGCCCGTTCCCTGCTGGTTCGCCATCGGAGCCCGCGCTGTAACCGCTGACCACGTGGTCGCATCAGATGGGTACGGCAGACTGCACTCGACAGGACAAAGGATGCGTGCGTGGAAGAAGAAACAAGAGCTGGTAACTATTTCGTCTCGAATTACCCGCCCTACTCGTTTTGGAGCAAAGACAACGTCGCGGACGCGCATGCGGCGCTCGAACGGACTCCGGCGAAAGACACTCCGCTTGGCATCTACATTCACATTCCGTTTTGCCGGAAGCGGTGCCACTTTTGCTACTTCAAGGTCTACACGGACAAGAACGCGTCCGAGGTCGAGGGCTATCTTGAATCCGCGGTGGAAGAGCTAAAGCTGTACGCGAAGAAGCCGTTCATCGGCGGCCGCAAGCCAATGTTTATCTACTTCGGCGGCGGAACTCCGTCTTATATTTCTTCGGGGCAATTGACGCGGTTGGTGGACGCGATGAAACTTGCGCTGCCGTGGGACGAGGCGCAGGAGATTGCATTCGAGTGCGAACCCGGGACGCTTACCGAAGGCAAGCTGCAAGTGATCAAGGATCTCGGCGTGACGCGGTTGAGCCTGGGGATCGAGAATTTCAACGACGAGATTCTGAAGTCGAATGGCAGGGCGCACGCTTCCAAGGAGATTGCGCGAGCCTACGATTTCGCCCGCAAAATTGGATTTCCTCAGATCAACATTGATCTCATCGCCGGGATGGTGGGCGAGACGCAAGCGAACTGGGAAGACTGCGTGAAAAAAACCATCGACATGGCACCCGATAGCGTCACTATTTATCAGATGGAGGTTCCCTACAATACAACCATCTTCAAAGAGATGAAAGTGTTCGGGGATTCGGTCGCGCCGGTCGCGACCTGGAAGACGAAGCGGGAGTGGGTGCAGCACGGATTCTCGGAGTTGGAGAAGTCGGGCTACACCGTGGGTAGCGCGTACACCGCGGTCAAGAATGCATCGACGAAGTTTTTGTACCGCGATCTGTTGTGGGCGGGCGCGGACATGGTTGGCCTGGGAGTCTCTTCGTTCTCGCATGTGCAGGGAACGCACTTCCAGAATGAGCATGAGTTTGAGTCGTACCGGGCGAAGGTAGAGCAAGGCCATTTACCGATCTTCCGGGCGCTGACGCCGTCGCCAGAGGACCGGATGATTCGCGAGTTGGTATTGCAAATGAAGTTAGGGCGCATTAAGAGCGCCTATTTCCAGGATAAGTTCGGCGTCGATATCGAACAGCGATTCGCGCCGGCTGTTAGCAAGTTGCGAGAAGAGGGATTCCTGGTCGTCGATCCGGATGGATTGCGGCTAAATCGCGAAGGGTTGTTGCAGGTTGACCGGCTGTTGCCGGAGTTCTTCAAACCGGAACATCGAGTAGATCGGCGCGTATAAGCGAGCGGCGGTAGCACTGCCGCTGAGACACAAGAGGAGACAACGAACATGCAGAGCGCAAACACATACGATGCAATCGTGATTGGCGGCGGACCCGCCGGAGCCACTACCTCCACGCTGCTGGCCAAGAAGGGCCGCAAGGTGGTGGTGCTGGAGCGCGAGAAGTTTCCGCGCTACCACATCGGCGAATCCTTGCTGCCGTACGGCTACTTCATTCTCGAGAAGCTCGGCCTCGCCGAGCGCATGAAGCAGTCGAACTTCACGAAGAAGTACAGCGTGCAGTTCGTGTCGACTTCGGGCAAGCTCTCCGTGCCGTTCTACTTTTTTGAACATTTGAAGCACGAGGCCGCCGGCACGTGGCAGGTGATGCGCAGCGAGTTCGATCAAATGATGCTGGACAACGCGCGGGACAATGGCGCGGAAGTGATCGAAGAGATCTCCGCTCGCGAACTCATCTGGGAGAACGGCTCCGTGGTCGGCGTCAAGGCGCAGACGAAAGACGGCGAGTACAAAACGTTCCACGCGCCGATGACGATCGACGCCACCGGGCGCGACGCTTTTGCGGTCAGCCGCAACAACTGGAAAGTCCGCGATCCACAGCTCAACAAGATCGCGATCTGGACCTACTACAAGGGAGCGATGCGCGACCCGGGCGTCGACGCCGGCGCGACCACGGTCGCGTATGTTCCGGAAAAAGGCTGGTTCTGGTATATTCCGCTCGCCGATGACATCCTGAGTGTCGGCATCGTCGCAGAGAAAGACTACTTGTATTCGGACTCGCGCGATCTCGAAACGATCTTCCAGCGCGAAGTGAAGAAGAACAAGTGGATCGAAGACCACCTGGCCGTCGGCACGCAGTACGGGCCGTATCGCGCGACCGGTGAATACTCCTACCGTTCGCGCTACTGCTCGGCGAATGGCTTGGTGCTGACAGGCGATGCGTTCGGCTTCCTCGATCCGGTTTTCTCTTCGGGCGTCTTCATCGCGCTGCACAGCGGAGAGCTTGCGGCCGACACCGTCGATGCCGCGCTGACTGCCGGCGATTACAGCGCGGAGCGCTTTGCGGACTACGGCAAGACAGTGTGCGAAGCGATCGAATCGATGCGCCGCCTGGTTTACGGTTTCTACGATGAGAACTTCAGCTTCCGCGAGATGCTGACCGCGCATCCGGATATGAAGGGCGACATCACGGATTGTCTGATTGGCAATCTCAATCGCGACTTCGATCCAATGTTCACGGCGATGAAGAAGTTCGCGACGGTACCGGCGCCCGCGGGCCACGGAGTGCCGTTGTCCGCGGAAGCCGCGCTCGCCGGAGCGAACGCGCGCTAATGCCCGACCGGGCAGCCCAGCAATTGTCCAGCCTGCGTGCGCTGCTGGGCGAGGTGCTGCCCGCGAATCGTTTCTATGCGACGAAGTTCGCTCCCATCGACACGAACATCACTTCGCTCGATGAGTTTAGCCAAACGTTCCCGTTTACGGAAAAGAAAGAACTGATCGAAGATCAGCTTCGCTATTCTCCGTTCGGCTCGAACAGTACCTATCCGCTTACACGTTACACGCGATTCAGCCAAACGAGCGCGACGTCCGGTAAACCTCTGCGCTGGCTCGACACGCCGGAGAGCTGGGATTGGATGATGTCGAACTGGATCCGCGTGTTTGAATCCGCGGGCGTTACGGCGGCGGACCGCATCTTCTTCGCGTTCTCGTTCGGGCCGTTCCTCGGCTTCTGGATCGCGTTCGATGCCGCATCCCGAATGGGCTGCCTGGCGATTCCGGCGGGCGGTATGCGCAGTGCGGCGCGCTTGGGCGCGCTCATCGACATGTCGGCGACGGTACTGTGCTGCACGCCGACCTACGCCATCCATCTCGCCGAAATTGCGGCTGAAGAGGAAATCGACCTCGCCGCTTCGAAGGTCCATACGATCGTGGTGGCGGGCGAGCCTGGCGGCAGCATTGCCGGCACGCGCAATCAGATTGAAAAGCTGTGGCCCGGCGCGCGCGTCGTCGATCATCACGGGATGACCGAAGTGGGTCCGGTGAGCTACGGATGCCCGAAGCGCTCCGGCGTTTTGCACGTCATCGAATCGGGATACATCGCGGAGGTCGTGGATCCCGCCACGGGCGTTGCACTGCCTCGGCTGGGGCAGTCCGGCGAGTTGGTGCTCACAAACCTCGGCCGCGCGGGTTCGCCACTCATTCGATACCGTACGGGCGATATCGTCGAAACAGCCCTGGACGCGGTTTGCGAATGCGGCACGGAAGACCTAGCCCTTGAGGGTGGAATTCTGGGACGCACCGACGACATGGTGGTCGTACGTGGCGTCAATGTCTTTCCGTCGGCGATTGAAGATATTCTCCGGGCCGACGGTGGAGTGGCCGAGTACCGCGTGCGCATCACGGGAAATCGCGGCCTTGTCGAGCTCAGCATCGAGATCGAACCGGAGCCGCACGCCGCGAACGATCCTCACTTGATCCATCGCATCGAAACGGCGCTGCGCAACGCGTTCGCGCTGCGCGTTCCCATCACACTCGTCCCGGCGCAGAGCCTTCCGCGGTTCGAGATGAAGGCGAAACGCTGGATTCGCGAATAGCTTCCTATTCGATTCGCAGTGCCTCCATCGGGTCGATTCGAGAGGCTCACGCAGGAACGAACG
>JAYVTO010000050.1:0-33502 GCA_043788745.1 Acidobacteriaceae bacterium | reverse complement strand
TCGGAAGTGGCGCAACAGCCGCGGCGCCTGGAGGGTCTGCCCGAAGTCGTCGTCCCGACGACGCTTACCTATTTCGCGCGCGTAGTCCCCAAGATCGAGGGCGTCAAGATGAACATTGACTTTGGCGTGGCGCAGGTGGCCGGCACGGCGATGCCGGGTGTGAATCTGCGGGCGAGGCATCAGTTTGCCGTCGGCGTTTCGTATCAGTTCTGAAGAACCAAGAAATCAACCGCCAGGGCGGCCGGTACGGCGCGGGAATCGCCCGACTTCGTCGGGTTTCGTGCGCGGCCCGATACGTTCGCGGCGGCTATGCCCGGCGGAGGACCATAGCGGAGTTCTTGCTTCCGAAAGCGATGCAGTTTCCTACGGCGTATTCGACGTCGGCATTGCGGGCGGTTAGCGGGATGTAGTCGAGGTCGCAATCGGGGTCCGGGTGTTCGAGGTTTGCGGTGGGCGGCAGGATGCCGTCGCGCATGGCCAGCAAGGTCGCGGCGATACCGGCGGCTCCGCAGGCCCCCTGGGGATGGCCGATCAGGCTCTTGAGAGAAGAGCCGGGGAGGTTGCGGACGTGGTCTCCGAAGGCTAGCTTCACGGCGCGGGTTTCGATGCGGTCGTTCAGCTCGGTGGATGTGCCGTGGTAGTTGAGATAGCCGACGGCTTCGGGCCGGATGCCGGCGTCGGCGAGTGCCATGCCGATGGCGCGGGCGGGCTCTTCGCCGCATTCTTCTAAACGAACGCGGTGGTAGGCTTCGCAGGTGGAGCCGTAGCCTGCGATCTCGCCGAAGATGGTCGCGCCGCGGGCGATCGCGTGGTCACGTTCTTCGAGGATGAAGAACCAGGCGCCTTCGGCGATCACGAAGCCGTCGCGATCTTTGGAGAAGGGCCGGGAGGCACGCGCGGGTTCATCCTTGAAATGCGTCGAGAGGATGCGCATCGCGAGAAAGCCGCGGAGGATCAGTGGAGCGATGGGGGCGTCGACGCCGCCGGCTACCATGGTGTTCATTTCGCCGTGCCGGATGAGGCGGGCGGCGTAGCCGATGGCGTCGGTCGAAGAAGTGCATCCGGTGGAGACAACGTGGCTGAGGCCGCGAAGCCCGAAGCGCATCGAAACTTCGCTGGCGAGCGTTCCGATGGTTGAGGTGGGAACGACGTAGACGCTGCACCGACGCCACTGGCCGGTGTGATAGAGGCGATACTGCTCCTCGGTGAACTCGACGCTGCCGCCGCCGGAGCCAAGCGCAACCCCGATGCCGCGGAGTTCGTCGCGGGACATCCTGGTGACGTCGAGATGAGCGCGCAGCAGCGCTTCTTCGACGGCGGCGATGGCGAGGGGAGTGGCTCGGGAGACGTGCTGGCGGTCTTTGGGTTGGACGTAGCTGGTTTCGTCGAAGTTCTTCACTTCGCCGGCGACGTTGGCGCCGATGTCGGCGGTATCGAATCGCGTGATGGGCCCGAGCCCGGAGACGCCGTTGCGGGTGGCGGCCCAGAAGGCATCTACTCCGATGCCGTTGGGGCTGACGGCTCCGATTCCTGTGACGACGACGCGGCGGTGCATATGTGGGTAGAGATGACGAACGAGACTTAATTCTCTCTGTTTTTTGGCGTGCGGGTTTCGGGCTCGGCAGAAATCCGGAAGGCGGCAGTGACCTGCACGGACGCTTCGTCTCTGTAGGACGTCCATCTGCGTTGGTCCCGAGCTGCGGGTGTGGGGGCGACTACGCGCGATGCGATGCTCCATTTTGCAGGATCAAGCGAACACCCATCCGAGCATTGGCAGCAGGCGGATTCGATTGAACAAAACTCGGGCGGAGGGCTGCACGGATCCTGCACCGGCCTGGCCGTTCACGAATCCGCAAGGTGGCTCCAGCGGGCGATCAAGGATATCGTAATTGAGGCGACGTACATCGGCGGCAAGCCGGTCTTTGCGCGTTGATCAATCATTCCCCGCGTCGAAGTATACTGACTAACGATGAGAAACTATCTTCGCTTCGTCGCGACCGCTTCCCTTTTGCTTACGAGTTCGCTTTCTGCTTTCGCCGCGGATACTTCGCGCGCCGCTGGAAAGTTCAAAGAGACTCCGCTCGACAAGTATGTCTACGCACCAGACCCCAGCTACAAGTGGGAGGTCGTTAAGACGATACCCGGCGAGGGCCACACGGGCTACGTGCTTGAGCTGACGTCGCAAACGTGGAATACGCCCGTGAAGGCTAGCAACAGCGTGTGGAAGCACTGGCTGATAATCGTGAAGCCGGAGAAGGTGAAGACTTCGACCGGGTATCTGTTCATCAGCGGCGGGTCCATCAAGGATAAGGCGACGGAGAAACTCGATCCGGCGCGCGTCGACATGGCGATGACGACGGGCGCGGTGGTGGCGGAGTTGCGCGGCGTTCCGAATCAGCCGATCTCGTTTGAAGATCATCCGAAGGGGATGGTCGAGGACGACTTCATTGCGTACACGTGGGATAAGTTCCTGCGCACTGGCGATTCGAATTGGCCGCTGCGTTTGCCGATGACCAAGAGCGCCGTGAAGGCGATGGACGCGATCACGGAGTTCTCTGCGACCGACCAGGGCGGCAAGCAGAAGGTGGATACGTTCGTGGTCGCGGGCGGATCGAAGCGCGGCTGGACGACGTGGACGACGGCGGCGGTGGACAAACGCGTGATCGCGATTGAGCCGATGGTGATTGACCTGCTCAATATCGAGAAGTCGTTCGATCATCATTGGCGCGTGTATGGCTTCTGGGCTCCGGCTGTGGGCAACTACACGGAGTGGAAGATTATGGATTGGACGGGCACGAAGGAATACAAAGAGCTGATGAAGATCGAGGAGCCGTTCAGCTATCGCGAGCGGCTGACGATGCCGAAGTACATCATCAATGCGGCGGGCGACCAGTTCTTTTTGCCGGATTCTTCGCAGTTCTATTTCGATGAAATTTACGGTGAGAAGTATTTGCGCTACGTGCCGAATGCGGATCATTCGCTGCGAGGTTCGGATGCGGGGCAGACGGCGATGGCGTACTACGACGCGATCATCAACAACAAGCCGCGGCCGAAGTTCTCCTGGAAGTTCGAGAAGGACGGTTCGATTCGTGTGAAGTCGGAAACGAAGCCGGCGGAAGTGAAGCTGTGGGCGGCGACGAATCCGAACGCGCGCGATTTCCGGGTGATGACGATTGGGCAAGCGTATAAGGAGACCGTGCTGACGGAAGAAAAGCCCGGCGTGTACGTGGGCCGCGTGCCGAAGCCAGAGAAAGGCTACACGGCGTATTTTGTCGAGATGACGTATCCGAGCGGGATCAAGTATCCGTTCAAGTTTACGACGGCCGTTCGCGTGTCGCCGGATACGCTGCCGTTCCCGTCGAAGGCACCGGTGACTCCGCCGGCGGTGCAGCCGCTGTTGACTCCGGTGGGGGCTGCGACGGCAGCGAAGTAGCGTATGGAATGTCCGCTCCCGACGCGGCCGTTCGGTCCGCTCTGGACGCGGCTCGGCTTTGATGGATCTCCGTTTCATCTGTCTGTCGCCGTATTTTGGGCGCGCAGGCTGCGATTCCTCGTAATTTTTGCCGAAGTACAGGAGTAGATTGTTTATGATGTCGACCATTTTGAGTTTGTTTCTGGCGTTGAGCATTCCTGCTTCGTCGCCTGACCTGCCAAATCGCCAACCGCAATTGGCGGGGCATGGAAACCGCGTGGCGCTGGTGTATGCGGCGGGCAACTCGATTCAGTTGGCGATGTCGAGCGACGGGGGAAGGTCGTTCGGAGCTCCGGCGGCGCTGCCGAATACGGAGATGCTGGCGGCGGGGATGCATCGCGGGCCGCGCGTGGCATTCACGGGGGCGAATGCGCTGGTGGTGTCGGCGATTGTGCAGGGTGCGCCGAACGCGAGTGGCCGGCGCAATCAGAACAACGGGAACGTGGTTGCCTGGCGATCGTCGGATGGCGGTAAGACGTGGTCGCCTGGGGTGCGCGTAAATGATGTGGCGGAATCGGCGCGCGAAGGTCTTCATGCGATGGCGGCGCGCGGCGAGTTCGTGTACACGGCGTGGCTCGATTTGCGCGCGAAGGGCATGAAGCTGTACGGTGCCGTGTCGAAGGACGGCGGCGCAACGTGGTCGGCGAATCATCTGGTGTATGAGTCTCCGGAGGGCACGGTTTGCGAGTGCTGCCATCCGAGCGTTGCTATCGATGCGACGGGCAGAGTTCGGGTGATGTTCCGCAATGCGCTGGCGGGCAATCGCGATATGTATGTCGTCGAGTCAGCGGATGGCGTTGCGTTTGGCCCGGCAGCGAAAATCGGCGAGGGATCGTGGAAGATCAACGCGTGTCCGATGGATGG
The DNA here is from genome assembly GCA_043788745.1 of Acidobacteriaceae bacterium. Taxonomy (GTDB): domain Bacteria; phylum Acidobacteriota; class Terriglobia; order Bryobacterales; family Bryobacteraceae; genus JBBQWZ01. The sequence continues at coordinate 29,166 of JAYVTO010000050.1, read as the reverse complement.
CGGCGCGTTTAGCGCGGACGGGAAGGGTCTGACTGCGGTCTACCGGCGCGAGAGCACGGTGTATTTGAAGACGCCCGGTGTCGCGGAGAAGGCGCTTGATACGGGGAAGAATGCGGCGTTGGCGGTTTCAAAGAAAGGCGTCTACGTGGTCTGGCAGAAGGGCGAGGGAATCGAGATGTGGAGTCCGGGGGCTGCGAAGCCGGAGACGCTCGATGCCCATGGAGCGTTCCCGACGCTGGTTACGTTGGGCGATGGTTCGGTGGTCGCAGCGTGGGAGAATAAGGGGACGATCGAGGTCCGGCCGCTGCGGTAGTGGCCTCGCTCTTCGCGCCAGTCCATGAAGCCACTGTTGACCGAGCCGGAAATCCTGCGTCGATTGCGCGCGGGGGATTGCCCCAGGCAGAACGGCGCATTCCATCGCCTGTACTTTGCCGACGGCGCGACGGCGTCGTATTACACGATGAAGAAGATGGCGGATCGGCAGATCGTGGTCGCGGGCGAGACAGTTTCGAGTCGGTGGACATTGGCGGGTTGCGGTAACTGCGGGAAGCCAAAGATCGATCACACGCTGCAGGACGCGGCCAGTTGCCTGGGCCTGGTGGCGGAGTCACGCATTTTCACTGGTGGCGGCGAGGTTCAGGATGATTCGGCGGGCGATGCTCCGGTGGTGGTGCAACTGCCTCGATTGCGTGGTCCGCGCAGGCGTTGAAGCACGGTTAGGTTGGCGGAGGAAGAGGGATTCGAACCCCCGGAACCGGTAAAAGTTCAACGGTTTTCAAGACCGCCGCATTAAACCGCTCTGCCATTCCTCCACTCCCTATCTTACAGGAGCGGTTTGGGCGTTGGCCGATGCTTTATCGGAGCAACAACCGAACAGCGCTAGAATTGAGCCAGGAGCCGGGATGACTCTAAACCGGAGGCCAGAAGTCGAAGCGGATTTGCAGAATCCTGCCACAGCGCGTGGCGTGTCAATCGAGACGTTTCTTGAGACGCTTATCCGAAAGAGAGTTTGTGGCATCGAAGGACACCGCCGAGCAAACGGCGGAGCCACTGGAGAGCGGCATGGTTGTCGAGGATGGGCTGCTCATCTACCGCACAGGTCGGCCACTGCCCGCCGATGTCGTCGATGAAGCTATTGAGCGAGCGCGAGCGGAACGCGTCGCCCATATACAGGGCGAACGCGGTTGAAGGTTCTGTTCGATAGCTCCGTTCGCGTCGTCGCTTTTTACGGCGATCCTGTGCACCATGAGTTGAGTGCGCGGGCCTTGCATTCCGGCAAGCCGGATACGCATTGCTGTGGGTTGCGCACCCTCGGAGAGGTCTATGTCGTGCTCAGTGGGCTGCCTGTGCGCCGCGGATTACAGCCTCTGATGCGTTACTTATAGTGAAGCAGATTCGGGATCGAGTCGGTATTGTTTCGCTGAGTTCGGAAGAGTACTTCGCAGCGCTACAAGGCGTTTTCAGCCTTGGCGTTGTTGGGGCGTCCTTCTACGATGCGCTGATTGCTCGATGCGCGATCAAGGCAGAGGCCGAAACGATTCTCACGTGGAACGTGAAGCACTTCGTTCGATTCGGCCCGGAGGTTGCGCAGCGGATTGCGACTCCGGCGGACCTTGAGGGCCGTTGAGGCTAGCCGGAAACTGGGCGCAGGAAGCTACATCTCTCGCCGATTCTCGAGCGACTTCGACATCGTGACTTCGTCGGCGAACTCGAGGTCGCTTCCCACGGGAACGCCCATCGCAATGCGCGTGACGCGAACGCCGAGGGGCTTCAGTAGGCGCGATAGATAAACCGCGGTCGCTTCGCCTTCCACTGTCGGATTCGTCGCGAGGATGATCTCTTTGATCAGACCTTCGCCGACGCGTTCGATGAGTCCCTTGATGCGCAACTGCTCCGGGCCGATGCCGCGAAGCGGCGAGATCGAGCCGTGGAGCACGTGATAGACGCCGTTGAAGGTGCGCGTGGTTTCGATGGGTAGGATGTTGTGCGGCTCTTCGACGACGCACAACGCCGCGGGATCGCGATGCGGATCGCGGCAGTACGGGCAGAGGTCGCCGTCTGAAATGTTGTTGCACTGGGTGCAGAGACCCAGCTTGTCCTTGACGTCGATAACGGCTTGCGCGAGGCGTTCGGCATCGTCGCGCGAGGCGCGCAGGACGTGGAACGCCAGGCGCTGGGCGGATTTCTGCCCGACGCCGGGAAGGCGTTTGAATTCCTGGATCAGGCGTGCGAGCGGTTCTGCAAAATCGGGCATGGTTGGTTAATCATTTCCCCTTGAAGGGGCTCGTTCGAAAAGGGTCGACAAGCCGGATTGATCCACTCACTTCGTTCGTGGTTCCTTGCTGCCTATGTCCGGTTTGCGGATTCTGCACCGTTCGATGCTTTGATGACGCTTCATCTGCCGGAGTGAGCCGAAGGTCGTCACAACTCGCCTAAAAGAGTCCGGGAGGCAGACCGAGTCCGCCGAGCATGCCGCCCATTTTCTTCTGCGTTTCGTCGTCGACTTTCTTGACGGCTTCGGCGCAGGCGGCCACAAAGAGGTCCTGCAGCATCTCGACGTCGCCGGCGACTTCGGGGTCGATCTTCACGGCGAGGACGTGCTTGTGGCCGTCCATCGTTACCGTGACCATGCCACCGCCGCTCGCTGCTTCGACGCGGATTAGAGCGACCTGTTCCTGCATCTTCTCTTGCATCTGCTGGGCCTGCTTCATCATCGACTGCATGTTTCCGGGCATTTTCATAGGCTATTCCTTGAGATTGCGAACGGTGCGGACTTGCGACTCCGGGAATAACTCCTGGAAACGCTGGACTTCGGGATGCGCCATTGCGCGTCCGGTGGCTTCATCCTCTTCGGTAGATTTCGCGGCGGCTTGCGCGGCCATCGGAGCGGATGTGGCTGCTTCGCCGGTCTTGAATGTGAGTTTCTTCGGCTTGGCGAGAACTTGCTTGACGGCGCCGTCGAGGTACTGCGGCTTCATTGACGGCGCGAACATCTTAGGCGTCGTAAAGATGAGCTCGGTGGGGGTGTCCTGCACATCGGAGTGCTCGATGGCGTCGGCAGTGAATTGCTGGCCGCGTTCGACGAGCGCGGCGTGGAGTTGCGAGCGGAGGTCGCCGTCGACCGGCGGCTTCGGCGTGGGCGGCGCATCTTGACGAGGCGCAGGTTGCTCGCGTATCGCGGGCGGAGGTTGGAACGACTGCGGGCGGCTGGTCGGAGCCGATGGTGCGACAGGCGCTGAGGCTTTCGGTGCCGTGGGCGATCCGCCACCGCTGCCCCCAAGCTGGGCGATCGCGTCCTCGATGTCGGCGAGCTTGCTGGCATGGGCCAAGCGCAGTAAGCCAATTTCGAGATGCAGGCGCGGTTGCAGCGCTTGTTGCAAGTCCTTGAAGAGTTCGAGAGTGAGTTGCAGGTACCGCGTCAGATCCTGCTCGGAAAAATGCGATGCGATCTCGGCCATCGACGCTTGTTCGGGACCCGACGCCGCGATCAGGCGCGATCCGGCGGGTGCGGGCTTGACGATCTTCGCGACCAGCAGATTGCGGATGTAGCGCGCGAGCTCGCGGCAGAAGTGCTGCAGGTTGCGGCCGTTGGCTTCGAGCTCGCCGACAATGGCAAGCATCTGCTGGGCGGCTTCGTTCGTATCCTTCAACGTCAAGGCGCGCGCGACCTTGGCGAGCGAATCGAGCGAGAACATGCCGAGCAGCTCGCGGACCTCGGGTCCAGTGAGCGAGTTACCGCAGCAGGCGATCGCCTGATCGAGCGCCGAAAGCGAATCGCGAACGCTGCCTTCGCCGGCTTGCGCGAGCACGCTGAGCGCTTCGTCGTCGGCCGTGATGCCCTCTTCGCCGCAGATCCACTTCATGCGATCGACGAGTTCCTGAAAGTCGACGGAGCGGAAGCTGAACTGCTGGCAGCGCGACGCGATCGTCGTCGGAATCTTATGAACTTCGGTGGTGCAGAGGATGAAGACCACCCACTCAGGCGGCTCTTCAAGCGTCTTCAGCAGCGCGTTGAAGGCTTCGGTCGTGATCTGATGGGCTTCGTCGATGATGAAGACTTTGTAGCGGTCGCGCGCGGGGCGGAAGCGGACGTTCTCGCGCAGTTCCCGCATTTCGTTGATGCCGCGATTGGAGGCGGCGTCGATTTCGATGACGTCCATGGTGTTGCCGCCGGTGATTTCGTTGCAACTGGCGCAGACGCCGCAGGGATTCGGAGTCGGGCCTTGTTCGCAGTTCAGGCAGCGGGCGAGAATGCGCGAGACGGTGGTTTTGCCGGTGCCACGCTGGCCGCAGAAGATGTAGCCGTGGGCGATCCGGTGCTGCGTGATCGCGTTCTCAATGGTGGTCTTGACGTGCTCCTGACTGATGAGCTCGCCAAAGGACTTCGGACGGTATTTGCGCGCGATGACCTGATACATTCGGGATTGGCGACGGGAGCATATGCCAGACCCCGGGTGATCCGCGGCACACGAGTTAAACCGCTACCGTTGCTTCCTTCCGGACCTGGCGGGGTTTGCAGCCGCCCGTTGCACGAAGCCCGGAGCCTGACAATCTACGAGTGTACCAGATGGGTTGAAAGAGGCCGCGAGTTCGTCGCGCCCTGTCGCGCCCGATTCCGGATCCGTACGCTTCGGATGCGGAGAAACGCTCGACATCAAGGCGCTGCCGCTCCGCCTCAATTACGACGCTGGAATCGAGAATTACTCCCAGGATGGCGGGTTCCATGGCTTGCGGCGTTCGGCGATTCCTTCCGCAATATGGTTCATGAATCTTTGCTCGGGGACTACCGATGTGCCACGTGCTTTTATCGCTGGCTCTTATCGCTGGCTCGCTTCGCGGGCGAGGACTCTGCGATGGAAGTCCGACGACGCGTTCTTCGGAATCGTGAGTGTCTTCCACTGTTCGCCCTGATAGTGTTTCGCCAGCAGTATGATCTGGCCGACGTGCAGGCAATAGTGTCCCACCTGCCGGTTGATCGCCTGCATGACGGAATGCGGCTCGCTGCGGATGGCAACCGTAGATGTCAGGTCGGCGTCGGTCAGCGATTCGAGCGTAGCAAACAGGATCTTCCAGCCCGATTCCCAGTACGCCAGCAGGTCAGCGCGCGCTGCCGGCGGATCTACGAACTCGCCGTCGCGATTGCGATCGGGCTTCTCGCCATCGGTGGTGAGGAACTCCGTGAAGCGCGACCGCATGTTGCCTGCAAGGTGTTTGACGAGTATGGCGATAGAGTTCGCTTCCGGATCGATTTGTTGGTAGAGCTGCTCGTCGCTGAGTTGCCCCATGGCTCTGTCGGCCCACTGCTTGTACTGGCGGAAGAGCGCCAACGAGTCGGCAATGTAGGAGGTCGAGAATTCGTGCGGCATGCCTTCATGGTAGCTGCGTTGGCGCGCGGGGTCCGGCGGGTACAATTGCACTGTGCCCAAGACTTTGATCTTCGATCTCGGCGGCGTTATTGTTCCGCTGGATTTTCCCCGCGGCTATCGAGCGCTGGAGGCCGCGAGTGGCGTGCCTGCCGCGGAGATTCCGAAGCGGATTGGTGCGACCGATCTGGTGAAGCGGTTCGAGACAGGCCAGCTTGCGGCCGAAGACTTCACGCGCGAATTGTGCGCTCTGCTGGATTTGAAGGCCACGCACGGGGAGTTTTGCACACTGTGGTCGGCGATCTTTCCGCCGCATTCGCTGATTCCGGAGTCGCTATTTGAGGCTTTGACGAAGCGGTATCGGGTAGTGCTGCTGTCGAACACGAATATCATTCACTTCACGGAGATCCGTACGTCGTATGCGCATCTCAATCACTTTCATCATTGCGTTCTGTCTTATGAGGTGGGCGCGATGAAGCCGAGTTCGCGGATCTATCTTGCGGCCATTGAGGCGGCGCGATGCGCGCCCGAAGACTGCTTCTTCACCGACGACCTTCCGGTCTACGTCGAAGGCGCGCGCAAGCAGGGCATCGACGCGGTGCAGTTTCACAATTGCGAGCAATTGCAAATCGAACTGCGGTCGAGAGGTGTCGAATGGTAGGTAGGATCGGGTTGCTGCTGTTGGTTGCGCTCGCGGCGTCGGGGCAAGGTAAAAACCTCCGGAACGAAGGCTGAGCGCGGATGGCGGCTGCCCGGCTTCGCCAGGGTGATCATCCGCCTAAATGTGGGACGTTCAATAAAGTCTCTGGAAACATTTCGCCTCCGCGGGGCGACTTGTCGGTCAACATTGAACGCACGGCGTCCGGCATGGCTGGCGTGGTCACGATGCCCGATGGAGTTGCGGGCGACTTCAAATGGTTGAGCGGTCGCCAGCCCTGCACGCGGGACGCAACGAGATTCGCGTTCCTTAATCAATTCTGACGCAGCGCCGCGGTCGGCTCCGCGAGCGACGCGCGCAACGCGGGAATCAGCGTTGCGAGAAACGCAGCCGCAGCCAGGATCCTTAGCGCGACCGTCAGCGATGGGGCGTCCAGCGGATTCATCTCGTGAAGCTCCTTGCCGATGAAGCGCGAGCCATCGATCACAGCCGGCGTACCCACGAAGAAGCCGATGCCCACCAGCACGAGGCCCTAGTGAATAGAATTTCGTTCTCCGGCCGTTGCCGGATTCCTTCCATTCCGCCGATACCATCCCGTTGCGTTCGAAGCGGTGCAGCGCCGGATAGAGAGAACCCTGCTGCACCTGCAGCACCTCCCGCGATGACGCCAGGATTCGTTGCGCGATGCCGTATCCATGCAACGGCTCGAGCGCAAGCGTTTTCAAGATCAGCAGGTCAAGCGCGCCCTGCAGAAGGTCGAACTTAGCAGCTTCCATGCTGGTATACCTAGATACTCTACAGTCGTAGAATCACAACCTATGTAGGGTGTCAACACAAGAGGGACCAACAGCGCGACTCAAGAATTCCCGTTCCGCCTCTGCAGCACCCAGAGGAATAGATGCCCTACGCCCCGGCATACTAAAGTGTAAGGTCCGGACGAAGAGAGCGCGTCATGCCGAAAAAACAGAACATCCTTACCTCGCCGTGGCTTCCGCGACTGCTGTTCGTCGTTGGCTTGCTGCCGCTGGCTTGGCTTGCGTGGCGCTGGTGGCACAACGATCTCGGAATCAATCGGATCGAATTTGTGGCGCGCTACACCGGTCGTTGGACGCTACGCATTCTGCTGGCGAGCCTCGGGATCACCCCGCTCCGCCGGATTCCCGGCCTTTTCCCGTTGCTTCGATTGCGCCGCATGCTCGGCCTGTTCGCCTTCTTTTACGGAAGCCTTCACGCGCTCCACTATTTCGGCATTGACGTCCAGTGGAATCTGCGGACTATTACGGAAGATCTAACATTCCGGCGCTTCTTCATTGCGGGCGGAATTGCCCTGGGCCTGATGATCCCGCTGGCGGCAACGTCTTTCAATCGGGCGGTCCGCTGGATGGGTGGCGCGCGCTGGCAGTTGCTGCACAGGTTGGTTTACATCAGCGCGATCGCGGCTGTCGTGCACTACTGGTGGCAGGGCAAGGTGGGAACGCAGACACCACAGATTTATGCTGCCATTCTTGCGCTTTTACTGGCAATCCGCTTCGTTTTCTGGCTGACCCGGAAGTTCCGCCCCGCTGCGCCCGCCAGGGGGCGTTGACGCCAACCCCGGGGAAGCACATACTTGAGGCCAAAGAGCAGCACGCCCAGTAAGTTGCTCGTCCAAGTTCGAAACGCCGGAGAATCGGCAAGTTGGAGAGCAATGCCTTTCGCGAATCAAGTCGCTTCGATGGTGTTCAACTCGGCGACGGTCCATCGACTGGCACCGCAGGCGCCTGGTGTCTACGGCCTGTCGAACGCTCGGGAATGGGTGCACATTGGCCAGTCCGATAACATCCAGGAGAGTCTTCTGTCTCACTTGACCGAACAAGGCACCGAACTCGCCAGTCTCAAGCCCAGCGGCTTCACGTTTGAGATCTGCTATGGCGATGCACGCTCGATGCGCCAACAGCGCCTGATTACGGAACTGCGCCCCGCGGTGCAGCACAGGACGCGTCCTGCGCCATCCGCGATGCGCGGATCTGTCCGCCGCTAGATCCGCGCGTCCGGTGCACGACGCTTCGGGTACAATCGGAGTTCGATCTGTTTTTTCCCGTGCGACGCCCCCTTTACTCTGGCTGGAATGTTCTCGCTATTGCCGCGCTCGCGATGGTCGCCACGCTGCCTGGACGCACGCAGGGCCTCGGGCTCATTACCGAACCTCTGATCAAGGATCTTCACATCGATCGCGTTGACTACGCGAGCATCAACCTCTGGGCGACGCTCCTCGGCGCCGCGTTCAGCGTTCCGTTTGGGCGTTTCGCAGACCGCTTTGGTTCACGCCTGGTCTTGACTGTAATTGCCATCGCGCTCGGCGCATCCGTTCTCGTGATGAGCGCCAGCACCGGCTTTGCGGCTCTGTTTTTGACGGTCACTGCAACGCGCGGCTTCGGACAAAGCGCGCTCTCCGTCGTCAGCCTGGCGTTGGTCGGCAAATGGTTTTCGCGCCGCTTGAATTTCGCGATGGGCGTCTATTCGCTGCTTGTCGGCTTGGGCTTCATCATCGCGTTTCCGTCCGTCGGCCAAGCGGTGCTTGCGTTCGGCTGGCGCGCAAGCTGGAACGCCGTCGGCTGGGCCGTTCTGGGCTTCGCGCCGCTCGCTTGGCTGCTGGTGCGTAACAGTCCGGAGCAGGAAGGGCTGACCGTCGACGGCGCGCCCGAACGTCTCGTTGCGAGCGCCGATTTCACGCTCGCCGAAACACTCGCGACTCCCGCTTTCTGGCTCTTTGCGCTTTCGAGCTCCGTATTCGGCCTGGTCTACTCGGGCATCGCGCTGTTCAACGAATCGATTCTTGTCGAGAAGGGTTTCGACGCATCCACCTATCACACGGTACTCGTTATCAGCACCATGCTAGGTCTGTTGGCGAATTTCGGCGGCGGCTGGCTCGCCACCAAATGGCCGATCCGCAAAGTGATGGCCGGTGGCATGGCGATTCTGGCCGCGGCCCTCGGCGCGCTACCGCTGGTCCGCACCTTCACGCATATCGCGCTCTACGGAGTCGCAATGGGAATCGCGGGTGGCGTCGTCACTGTCGTCTTTTTCTCCGTCTGGAGCCAGGTCTTTGGCCGCGAGCATCTCGGCAAAATCCAAGGCTGCGCCCAAACGATGACCGTCCTCGCCTCCGCCGTCGGACCGCTGTTGCTGGCCGAAACGCTGCGTCGAACCGGCTCCTATGACCTTATCTTTCAACTTCTCGCCGTGGTCACGCTGGTCCTCGGAATCGGGTGCTGGTATGCCCCGATTCCCTCGCGCAACGCGGCCACGGCGCTAGAAGATCTCTCCGCCGCCTGAAGTTCTTGCCGACACCCGTCTTCGGGTTAGATCGCGCGCTCACAAATCGACCCCGGTTGGCGGTCTATCGAACGGCCGGTTTGCGCCCCGCATTCAAGCTGTCGAAGTTCAGAATCGCATTGAACACGAAGAAATAGCTGCCCTTCGTTTCCGCGCGCCACATCGGATTGTTCGAGAACAACACCACGTGACCTTGTCCGAACGGCGCATCGATGATCGCCGGACGCTGCGCAAGTTCCGCGCCGCCGTCCAGCAATCCGGAAACAAGCAACTCGTTCGCGTTCGCATAACGAAGCACCACACGCGGCCGCGCCGCCGGCGGAATCACACCCAAGGGATTGCGAAGTTGTTCGTCCGTCACCGGCGTCGCTTCCCACGCTTCAGCCTTGGTCTCTTCTGGAATCTCTACCGGCGCGCGCCCCTGCGGCGTATCGGGATCGTCCGCGGTTCCACGTCCCGTCGCGCGCTCCGCCGCTGGGCCTTCGCTGCCGGCTCGCCGTCCGCCGCCGCCAGTGGTATTCGAAAGACTAAAGACGGGAGGATTCGAAGCAAAGATCGCAAGATTGTCTGCGTAGCCGTAGAGGATCGGGCTGGCTCCATCCACTGTCTTGGCGCGCAACGCCGACCCCGTTACCTTCAGCCGCTGCGTGGGCGCGATGCTCACGCCCGGTGCCATTCCGAAAGTCACCGCGAAGTTCGCGGTGTCGTTCGCCGTAATCAACAGACCGCCCTTGCTGACAAACGTCTGTAGATTGTCGAGTCCATTCCACCCCAGCCCCGGACGCATATCGTCAGTCGAATCGATCAATCCGAGATTTGGCGTGAGGTCCGTCTTTTTCCACGGCAGCGGGTTGCCAAACATCGGCATGCCACTGATCACCGCCTGTGGATTGCCGCGCACCCCGGGCGCGAAGACGATGACGTCGTACTTCGCTCGGAGGTCGCCTATCTTCGCGACGGTTTGCGTGCTGATGTAGTCGTAGGGAATATTCAGGCGATCGAACTCCAGCCGCCACCAGCCTTCGCTCTGCGTGCTCAGCCACGTGTGCATCATGGCGATTCGGGCTGCGCGCACCGGATGCGTCTTCACGGACGGCGCGGCGCTCACCGCAAACGCCCGCACGCCAAGCTCGCTCGCCGCCCTGTTGAGGTCCGCCGCGGACACGCCGTGCACGATGAACGATCCTCGGTTGTACTTGCGTCCGGCGGCTTCAAAGGGATCCTCCGCCGCGTCAAATATTGCGTCCTTAAGCCGGTAGCGCAACGTGATCAGCGTGTCGTCCGCGTTGTGATTGATCAGGAATATACTACCCGCGCCTTCAAGGCCGCCGGGCGCTTTCACCGCGCCCTGCACGCGCTCCATCGCAGCGGACAGCACAGTGACGTCGGTCACGCGCGTCACCTTCACATTGCCGAGTTCGCCGAAGGTCCACCCCGTGTCGTCGTAGATATTCTTCTGCGGATCGCTAGCCGCCCAGTATTGATAATCGAGCAGTGCGTCGGCGATGCGGCTATACGGCTGATCCATGCGGACGATGTAGCTGCCGGCGGGGAACGTACGCGCTTCGGGCTTCGGCTTGTCCGCCTCCGCCGGGGTGGCCGCATCGCGCGGCCCACGGGCCGGAGCCTTTTTCGCAGGTAACAGGATGGTGAACGGCGCCGTCGCTCGCGAGATTTCGCAGCCCTGATCCTGCAGCGTCCGCAGCAAATCCGCCTGGCCGCCAGGGCGAGGATCATCGGCGGGAAACACATACGCCGCCGGACCCGAGGTCCGCGGCTTTTCAATCGAGCGCTTCGCCTTCAAATAGAAGTTCCGCAGAAATAGCTTATTATTCGCGGCGTAATAGGCGAGAGCCGTCAACACGCCCGTCTGCTCGTAGTTGTTGTTATTGCGCTGCGACCACTTCGCCTTCGGCAGCGGTGGATTCTGCTTGTACCAGGTCCGCTCGTAATCGCTTGGCCGTAGCGTACGTACTTCCGTATCCGCGCCCCCATTACCGAACGTCTCGTACAAGCGGCTGATGCCGTTGTGCATGGCCGCGATAAACATCAAGTAACTCGGCGACCACGTATCGAACGTGCCGTGCGTAAAAACGCCCGGCATGCCGAGCTTGGTCATCTCGGAAACGTTATTCCAGCCCATCATCTGCCATTCATCGGCGAGAATCGGATCGATCCACGCGTTGTATGGCCCGTCGCCTGCCGTGTTGTCGTAGAGGTACGGTACCGACTCATGCAGGTCGTGCAGCACCTGCGCCTTAAAGCCTACGAACGTGTTCAGCACGTTGCGCGTCAAAGCAAGCGACAAACCCATCGCATCGCGATTGTTGTCGTGCGCGACGTACTTGCCCCAATAAATCAGGTTCGGCCACTGCTTGCCCGGATTCGCCAAATGCCATTTGTAGATGTCCACCTGCCGGTCGCGACCATCGGCTTCGACCACTGGCGTGATCAACGTAATCACGTTCTCACGGATATTCCTGATGTACGCGCTCTCGTCCACCGCGAGCCGATATGCCAGCTCCATCAGCGCGGTCGGAGCACCGGTTTCGGGCGAATGAATCGTGCCCGTAATGTAGTAGATCGGCGTGGACGCGGCCACCAGGCGGTCCGCCTCGGCGTCGCGCAAGCCGATGGTCCGTGGGTCGGCAAGCTTCGCCAGCCGTGCTCGATTCTCGTCCATCGAGGCGATCAGTTTTTCCGACGCCACCGCCACCGCAATCATCTCGCGGCCCTCTTCGGACGTGCCAATGCTAAACACCTTTACCCGGGGACTGGCCTTTTCGAGCATCCGCATGTACTTGTAGACCTCATGCGAATACGGCAAGATTCCGGGCGCGCCCGCCACATCGCCGAGTACCGCCTTCGGAGTGGGCACCGTCTTCGACGCCGGCAGGTAGTCCGTCAACGGCGAGTTGAAGAAAGGCTCCGTTGTGTACTCCCTGATCTTCTTCGTGTACTCCTCGTCAACTGCCTGATTCGCATCGCGACCGGGCTTGACCGAGACCACAGCGCTGGGCTGGGCAAAGAGGGAGATAGCGAACAACGCAGGAGCAACGCGGATCAGCAAGTGCATTGTGTCAGAATACAGCGAAATCGAAGGGCGCGAAGACGGTCGAAGATTCGCTAGTCGAGTATTCAGGGGAGGCGATACTGTTGCCGCGTATTGGCAACTGCCACGGACCCTCTCTAGGATGTCAGAATATCGTGGCCGCCTACATGCCATGGGAAAGAGTTTGTCAGAACCGCACCCGCAACCCGCCCCACGCGCCCCTCGGAGCGCCCGGCGCATAGAACGTCGCATGCTGCAACGGAAACTGGCCCTCGATCGCCGCAAACGGCCGTGCCAATACCGTATGCTCCGCCGAGAACCCAGTCGTGCCCAACTGCGCGGCACTGAAGTAACGCCGGTCGAGCAAATTGTTCACCTGCACAAACAACTGCACGCGCCGGGACAACTGATAGCGAGCCCCTGCATGCAACACCGCGTACCCCGGTGACACTCCCGGCCCCAGGTACACGGGCCCGATTGGCTGATGCAGGTTATTCTCGTTGCCCCGCGCAAAGGAACTCGACGTCGCCACCAACCCGGCATCCAGCGTTAATTTCGAGGTAGCCTGCAAGTCCGCGTACGCTTTCAACACCTGACGCGGAACCAGGGGAATCCGCCGTCCCGGTCGCACCGCGATCACGCCATCCAGCCCGCGCTTGCCCGCGAGCGCCGTCGCGTTCGTGCTGTTCGACGAGCCCTGAAATGTCTCCGCACTTTGATAGGTCGCATCCAGGAACGTATAGCCGCCGCCAATCGTCAGCCTCCGCACGCGAGCATTGAGATCGACCTCGACGCCCTGTCGCCGCGTCTTTCCGAAATTCCTGAAATACCCGAAGCCATTGGCTCCGGCCGCCACAAATTGGATGTCGTCGCGGTTGTCCGCCCGGAACCATCCCGCCGACCACGCGACGCCGCTCTCCAGCTTTCCGCGCACGCCGGCTTCGAACGTTCGAGTCACTACCTGACGCAACGGCGGATCGCCGGCCATCGCGTTCGGCAGTTTGCACGGCCGCTCCGGATCGGCGCAGCCAAGCTCCACCGATGTCGGAGCCCGGCTGCCCTCGCTGTAACCAAAATACGTATTGAGTAAAGCCGTCGCGTTGTAGGTCAGCCCCAAAGCCGGATTGAAGCGCGAAAAAACATGATTACCGTCTAGTGACCCTGGAACGCCCACTCTGCGAATGCCGTCCTTGTTGTCGATCACCGTCCGATTGAACCGGCCGGAGAACGTCGCCTGCAGCCGGCTCGCTACAGAAACTGTATTCGTTGCATACACGCTTGCCGTATGCACCCGCCCGGCTAAATCAACGCGCGTATCGTACGGTTCGCCATCGATGTCGCCGCCCGTAACGCCATCGGCGAATGCATTCACGCCAGTCACCGTCAAATCCGGATTCAGATAACCCAGCTGCGAGGTCTGCAGAAAGTGCAGGCTACTGCGATCGAACGCCGCGCCAACCACAAACTGATTCCGCCAGGAACCCATCCCATCGGACGACCAAGCCATCTGCCCCGCGATTCCGCCGTTGTGCTGCGCGGTGCGCGTGCGATTCAAAAGGCCCGTGCACTTCTCCGCGGGCTCGTCGCGGAGCAACACCTGCGCAATGCAGCGCCAGGACGGAAACGGCGTATTCGCCGCATTCGCGCCACTCACCGGAAAGCCTCGGAACCCCGCCGCCGTCAGCGCCGCCCGATCCCCGGCGGATGGCTGGTAGATCGATTGATCCAGCGAATCCTGATTCAGATCGCCGTTCAGTGTCCGGGAGCGAATGTTGCGGTAATACGCGTTCCCGAAAAACGTCAAGCGATTTGTGAACGCATGCCGCAGCGTCGCATTCACCATCGGAGCCCGATTCGTCGTGATGTCGGGCTTCGTATAAACGCCCGCATAGCTTTTCGCAAAGAAGCGCTGCTCCTGCAGCCCATTTCCGGTCAGCGCGTTGTTCGCATACCCAAACGACACCCCAAGGGTGGTCTTCTCGCGCTGCCATCCAAGTTTTCCGAAAAACTGCCGCACATTCGAAGGCGATGATTCCCGCCATCCATCTTCAAACAGGAGATTCGAGGCGAGATACCAATTGAGGCCCTTCGCATTCGCTCCGCCATGCTCAATTTCCGCCGCTTTCCGCCCGAAACTACCGCCGCTCATCGCAATGCTCGTCCGCGGATTGCTGTTGCCGTCTTTCGTTTGAATCGACAACGCGCCGCCGAGCGTGTTCAGCCCGAACAATGGATTCGATCCTGGCATCAGCGTCAGTTCGGCAATCGCGATCCGCGGAATCAAATCCCAACTCACCACGTCGCCAAACGGCTGATTCAGCCGCACGCCGTCCATATAGATCGAAATCCCCTGCGGTGTGCCGAGTAGCGGCGACGCCGTATAGCCGCGATAGTTCACGTCCACCTGAAACGGATTCCCTTGAATCTCGTTGACGTGCACTGCCGTAATGCGCCGATTCAGAAAGTCCGACAGGTCCAACGCGCCGCTATCCTGCAAATCCTTCTGATTCGCAATCTGCACCGGAGCCGCGATCTCATCGCGCGTAAGGTCGATGCCCGCGAGCGGCGTCGTCGCAACCACGTCCGCCGTAAACGCCCCGCCTGCCAACTCCAGCACGATGGTGCGCGTGACAGCGGAGCCAACTTCGACGTCGATCGTCACCGACTGCCCAAGAAAACCCCGCTTCGACACGTCCAACCGATACCGCCCGCTCGCCAGACGCTCAAATCGATACGCGCCGAAAGCATCTGTCTGAAACCGAATCTCCGCACTCATCGCCGCATTCACCAGAACACCGGAGACCGCGATCCCAGCGCCCGTCGGGTCCGCTACGTTCACGCGGATCTCGCCCGCGGATTGCTGGGCGCACAGCACAGCCATTGCAAAGACGAAACTTAAGGCGATGCGCGCGGCCGCATGCCCGAAGCCAAACGAAAGCATGCCTACATCTTCGCGCAAAGCCTGACAACCGGACAATTACGAAGCTTTGCAAAACCACATGCCTACCCGTGCTACCCGATCAGCGAGGACTGCCGAAGGCTGCGTGATAGCATGAGGGTTTTCCGACTGGGAAAGTTGGTCCATTGACGTTGCAGGCAGAAATTCGCGAGGTCGAAGGGACGCCGTCCACCATGCGGTCGATTCTGGGCGGGATCGGCGCAGGTGTGATGGCCGGCGCACTGATGCTGGCGCTGCTGATGCTCAGTTCGGTCGCCCAGCGCCATGTTTGGTGGATGACGCCAAACGTCCTCGGAAGCACATTTTACAGTGGGCGGGGGCTGCGGGCGGGGCTGGGATTCGTGACGCTTTCGGGAGTGGCGCTCCATTTGCTTCTTTCCGGATTGATCGGCGGTGTGTTTGGCGTCGTGTCGCTGCGGGTGTGGAAGACGCGGCGATATGCTTTGCTGGCGCTGTTTGTGACGATGGTATGGTATTTCCTTGCGTATCGGGTAATTTGGGCACGGGTGAATCCGCTCGTGCCGCTCTATGCCTCGGAGCCCTCGACGGGCATTGCGCACGTTTTGTTTGCGTTGGCGATGGGGCGATCGTTGCGGGTTCTCGTGGGTTCGCCGGTTTTGACGGTCGAGATGCCCCCCATGTTGCCCTTTCCGTCGGTGGCCTCGCCCACGGGTCCTCCAGCGCTCCCGGAACCGGTGTCCAGCCAAACGGATGGGGCCAGGGAAAACCAGACTGCGCCGGGGGGGCCGATTCAGATAGAATGAGAAGGTTTGCTTCCCTTGAGTTTGTCTGCCCGGACCTTCGTGAGAGCGGAGCGTCCGGCGCGGCCATGGATTTCCCAGAAACCAGAGGCCGGGAGATTGTGTCGAATCAAGGTCGCAGAGTGGAAAGGACCATTCGTTAGGATGATGTTTCACAGGCCCGGAAGCCTGCACGCCCTTGCGGTGTGCGTGGTTGTTCTGATGTGGCCCCTTGCTGTCGCAGCGCAGACCGCGCCGCCTCAGCAGGTGCCGCCTCAGCAGCCGCCGCCCGCAAAGCCCGAGCCGGCGCCGCAGCAAAAAAAGCAGAATCCGTTCGAAGCGCCCTCTGTCGCGACCGAGCCGCCGAAGCCCCAGACGCCGCCCCAGCCGAAGAAGGGTCCGCTGCTCGAAGCTCCCAAGCCGGCGGCGGAAGTCGCGCCTGCAGCGGGTGCCGTCGAAGACGTGATCGAGGCGATTGAGTTTCGCGGATCGCGTCGCGTGCCGCAAGATACGCTGCGTGCGCTCATTTTCACGAAGAAGGGCGACAAGCTGGACGAGGATACGCTGCGGCGCGACTTTACCGCCTTGTGGAACTCCGGCCGCTTCGACGATCTGCGCCTGGAGCGCGAAGCCGGGACAACGGGCTGGATCATTCGTTTTGTCGTTGTGGAGCGGCGCATCGTGCGTTCGATTAAATACGATGGCCTGAAGTCGCTGACCGTTTCCGAAGTGCTCGATCGCTTCAAGGAGCGCAAGGTCGGCTTGACGGTGGAAACGCAGTACGATCCTAATAAGGTCCAGCGGGCACGCAACATTTTGCTCGAGTATCTTTCCGAGCGCGGCCGGCAGTTCGCTTCCGTCGAGCCGGATCTGCGGCAGATTCCGCCATCGTCGCTCGAAGTGACATTCCGCGTCGCGGAAGGCGCGAAGGTGAAGGTCGGCAAGATCGACATTCAAGGCAATTCGGCCTTCAAGGACAAAGAGGTCATCCGGACGATGAAGAACCTTCATCCGGTCGGCATTCCCCGGTCGATCTTCCTCGAAAGCCTTTTCTCGAAAACGTATGACGCCACGAAGCTCGACGAAGACAAGAGCCGGATGCAGAATTACTATCAGGAAAAGGGTTACTTCACGGCTCGTGCGACGGAGTCGAAGGTGACGATCGTCGATGTTCCGGGCGGGAAATTTCGCATTCCGTTCATCTATCCCAACAAGGCGGGCAAACGCGCCAACATCATGGTGGCGATCGAAGAGGGCCGGCGTTACCAACTGAACAAAATCAATTTTGTTGGCGTGAAGTTGTTCCGCACGCCGGAGACGTTGATGAAGCCGGTGTTCCAGATGGGCGAGGGCGATATCTTTTCGACCGGGAAATTGCGCAAGGGCATGACGGAACTGACGAAGCTCTACGGTCAGTTCGGCTATATCGATTTCGTTCCGGAACCGAGCTTTGAGCCGATTCCCAATAGCAACAAGATCGACCTGACGCTGACCGTGGACGAAGGCAAGCAGTTCTTCGTGCGACGCATCGATTTCTCGGGGAATAGTACGACGCGCGACAAAGTGATTCGCCGCGAGTTGCTGATCGACGAAGGCGACATCTTTAACTCCAAGCTCTGGGAACTCAGCATTCTGCGGTTGAATCAGCTTGGTTACTTCGAGGTGCTGAAGGAGACCGAGTCGGCCGATATCAAGCGCGACACGCGATCGAGCACCGTCGACATCACGCTCAAGGTGAAAGAGCGCGGCAAGAACAGTGTCCAGTTGAACGGCGGCGTCTCCGGCATCGCGGGCAGCTTCGTTGGGTTCTCGTATTCGACCAACAACTTCCTCGGCCTGGGCGAAACTCTTTCCCTGTCGACGCAACTCGGCACGCGAACCCGCGACGTCACGCTGAGTTTCACGGAACCATATTTCTTCGACAAGCCAATTCAGGTTGGCTTTACGGTCTTCACGCAGCGCTTCAGCTATGACCAGGGTCGCGAAGCGTCGATCTTAAGCGGTCGCAATCAGTTGGCGGCCTTCAACCAGCTTGGGCAGCAGAACCTCTTAAACTACGTCTCGAACAGCCGCGGCTTTACCGTGTTCGCGAGCTACCCGCTGAAGCGCAGCTTTGCGCGCCTCGGCCTTAGCTACGGCTACACGACGCAGAACATCAACACGACGACGCAAGCAGCGACACAGTACTTCCAATACCTGAACTTCCAGGCGAATGTTGGTGGGCCGAACTCGCTCGAAGGAATCAAGACCAGCCAAGTCATCCCGTCGTTTAGCTACAACACGGTGAACCATCCGATCACGCCGACGCAGGGCCGCAGCTTGTTCATTACCATGCAGTTCTCCGGTAGCATCCTCGGCGGCAATGTGAACACGGTGCAGCCGACGATTGACGCCAAGTACTTCCGCCGCGGCTTCAAGCCATCGCACGTCATCGGTGTCCACGTGCTGGGCCAGTTGATCGCTGGTTATGGCGGCAAGGTGGCTCCGCCGTACAGCCGCTTCTACGCGGGCGGCGAGCAGGATATCCGAGGCTTCGACAACTTCGGTGTTTCGCCGATTGCCTACATCCCGAGTACGGCGAACGTCAACGTGTTGAACAGCGACGGCACGGCGCGCCAGCAGCCGATTCTCATCAACGGCTCGCGTGGGTTTGTGAACGTGACGCAGTCGATCCCGACCTACCAGCTCGTGTTCCCCGGCGGCGACACGAAGGGCATATTCAACTTCGAATACCGCATTCCGATTTTTGGACCGGTGATTCTTGCGGCGTTCGCCGATGCGGGCTTGAACCGCCTGGTGCTGACCAATCAACTGCGCCTGAATCCGAATCGCATTACGGAATTGAACGGCTTGTTCCCGGATGCGAGTTTCTCGGGTAAGGCGGTGATCGCGCCGGGTACGCAAGGCCCGCGCGTCTCGACCGGGCTGGAATTGCAGGTGATTCTACCTGTGGTAAACGCGCCATTCCGCCTGTACTATGCGTATAACCCGATTCGGGCCAATACGATCTTGCAGACGCCGATTGTTGCCGATCGTTCGGTGTTTCCGAACAACGCGACGTTCCTCAATTCGATCGCGCAGTTCGGCTCGGCCCAGCCATTCAGCGAAAAGCGCTCGACGTTCCGATTCTCGATCGGCCGTACGTTTTAAATGGGCGTCGGTGGTCGCGAGTGGAAGCCGGGCATGTTAGCATCTTTAAGAATTAGAATAGGTCAAGGTTAGGAGTTTTCAAGTGACTAGACAGTGGATTCCCGTGCCCGTGGCGGCACTTTTAGTGTGCGCTCTCGCGCCCGTTTCGATGTTCGCGCAGGCGCCCACGAAGGTGGGCGTGATCGAAGTGCAGCGGGCGATGATTGGCACGAAGGACGGCCAGAAGGCCGCCGCCGATCTGGAAGTCCGCTTCGGCGGCCGTCGCAAAGAGTTAGAGCGCGTGCAGGACGAAATTCGCGGCATGCAGGATCGTCTGCAAAAGGGCGGCACCACGATGAGCGCCCCAGCCCAGGAAGATCTCAAGCGGAATATCGATGCGCGGACGAAGCAGTTCAACCGCATGACCGAAGATGCGCAGGCGGAATTCGAGCAGGAACAACAGAAACTGCTTGCCGATCTCGGCCAGCGGATGCAGATCGTGATCGACAAATACGCCAAGGACAACGCCTACGTTCTGATCATCGACGTCAGCAATCCGAATACGCCCGTGCTGTACGCGTCAAACACCATCGACATCACGAAGGACATCATCGAGCTGTACGACAAAAACGCTCCGGCTCCGGCAGCGTTGAAGCCGTCGCCGACGGGCGGCACTCCGGCCGGCACGAAGCCGATGGCACCGCCTGCGGCCAAGCCGCCGGCAGCGGCCCCGGCGAAAAAGCAGTAAGCGGAGTTTGATCGAAGAATGAAGAGGCCGGGCTGTGTGCCCGGCCTCTTCGCGTTTGCGGATCCGTGGTCACGGTCCTTATTGCCGAAGAACCGCTCGCCGTAAGCGAGCGCCCAACGAAGAACCCCGACCGTAAGGATCTGTGAAAAAGTTGACCCCTGCACCTCTCGAAGAACCGCGAACGTTAGTGAGCGGCCCCCGACAACAACCCCGCCCCGCACGCTCAGGGCACCCGCGCGCTGTAAGCGAGCGCCCCTCCAGCAAAGAACAGCGAACAGCCTGCCCGTTACGGGAAGTGAGCGGATGCGTGGCACGTCATGACCACCAGCGACCAAAAGCGCCCCAGCAATCCGCAAGAGCCCAATCCGAGGCGCGACCGTAAGGTCGCGCGTACTAATCCCCCCGCGGCGCGACCGTAAGTTCGCGCGTGAGCCCTCTATAATCCCGCGCCCTCACACTCGGATCTCCGGCTCGCCTTACGCTCGCGGTTCTTGGTGGGTTCTTACTCGACGGACCCGCGAACGTCGAGATCGGTGTACTTCTGGCAGCACCAGCACTTGCCCGGTGCATAGGTGCGGATATAGCAGACGTCGCACCAATACGTGACCATCAGGCGTTGGCCATCCTTGTGGACGAACATCGCTCGCAGATGGATGCCGTCGATCAGAAACCTCCCCGACTGCATCCGGCCCTCGACCTCAAAATCGGCATCGGCGATGCGTTCATCCTGAAGCACCAACATCGTGGAGTCGTCGCCTGAGAGCGTCACGCGCGTGCCATTCGGCAGTTGGAGCACCGGCGTATCGGTCTGGCGCAACGTCCCGCGAATCGACTGCGACCGCTCCGCCGCGCGGAGTGCGGAAGCAGCAGTCAGCAACGATGTAATAAGGAAGCGGCGGGTCACAGCGTTTCTCTACCTTATTGTATCCGCCGCCACCGGTTCCTTCCGCGAGTTTCTTACGCTCAGCTCGAAACGTTACCCTTTCGAAACTGTTCTATGCAGGGTGGGGATGTTGTTCCAACTGGGAGGCCGTACCGGTGGCAGAGGTGCGTCATCGTTTTGGACTCATCGACGTCACGTGTTCGAGATCCGCGTCTGTCTTAGTTTTTGATAGAGTGTAATCCAGATTCTGTTCGGGTGAGAGGAACGAGATGCGCAGGTTCGTTTCCGTCTTCTTGGTAGTAACAAGTTTTGGTCTTTCCGGTCTTCCGCGGCGATTGGCCGCCCAGGATCTGGGCACGCAAGCGTTTGAACTGGAGCGCAAAGGCGAAGCGAGCCTGGCTCGCGAACTGCTGCAGCGAGCCGTCCAGGAATCGCCGAAGAGCGTCGGTGCATGGCGCGCGTTTGCGGAATTCCTCGATCAACATCGCGATCGAGGCGCGCGCGCGGCGTATGCGAAACTGCTGGACGTATTGCGCGCCGACAACGCCGCCGCCGCGCAGCAAGCAGCCGTCGCGCGGCGCTTGGTGACGCTCTCCGCGCTGGCTGGCGATTCGCCGGCGGTGCAGGCGAATCTTGCGGCTTACACCAAAGCGGGTGGAACGGGCCTCGCGTGGAATCCGGTGGCGCGCCGCGTTGCCGAGGGCAAGCAAACGATTGACGTCCCCGGTCCGTTACGGAGCTTCGCGCGCATGGCGGCTCTATCTCCCGATCTACGGGCAGACGATCTGCTGGGCGCTCTTGCGCGCAACATCGTGACGAACGGCTATCAGGCGACGAACAGTTCGGAAGGGCTTGACCAAACCGAATATCTGAAGCTGATTATCCGCTATCTCTCGCAGGCGCGCGAACTGGAGCGGTTGGCGGAAACTGACAAAGTGATCCGCATCGAGCAATGCGAGTCCGCCAAGACCGGCGAATTGCTGAAGGTGCTGGGCTATCGCATGCGCGGCGGCTGTGGAGCCGACGTCGTCCTCGAGACAGTGAACGCGAGCCGCGCGTTCCTGACGATTGACTCCGGCTTCCCGCTGGCTGCGCTTGAGCAGGCACTGCGCACCAACCGTCCCTTTGTCCACGACTACAAGCCGACCGCAGTGCCGGTGCTGTACGGCGTGGAGTATTGGCAGACGGCGCGCGATAAGCAACCGGGCGAGTTCGTCGACGCGTTCCTCGCGGACCCTTCGTTGTGCCGCCTCTATTTGGGACTTTCGAAGCTCGAGCCGGAGACCGCCGAAGAAATGCGTAAAGCGATTCCGGTAGCGAGGTTGAAGGCCTACTCGCACGTGCTCGATTTCTACGGCGCATTGTTTGAGCTTCGCGATGGCAAGGTTGTGATTCCGGGCGGCACGAAGAGCGAGAAGGCGTGGTCGGATCTGGCTGGCATCGGGGTCGACAAGGGACCGTTGTTCCTCGAGAAATTGCTCGCCCGCGACGACGGCTGGCTGGCCAGTTACTTCGACGCGCTACTGCGAATCAATGGTCCGACGCGCGATTATCTGACGGATCCAGACCGGCTGAAGCGTTTTTACACCGCGATCCGCGGCCGCGTGACGAGCCCAGGTCCGGCGCGTCCAGTATTCCGCGCGAACACCGACATGATTCTGTTGACGACGCGGCTGCGGATGGATGCGAACGGCAAGCCGCACGTGCCCGGAAACATGGAGATCTGGAAAGATCTGTTCGTGCATCATCCGCACGGCAAGTACGACGGCAAGCTCACGAAAGCCGCGGCCGGATGGAAGGATCCCGACGATTTGCTGGAGGCGCTGTTCGGCCTTTCGCGCAAAGCCGTCGAGAACGAGCCTCTCAAGATCTACATGGCATTGACCGATATCGAGCGTCATCGGGCGAAGCCGCTGGAGCCCGCGACCGTCGACAAGCTGGCGCGTGAGTATCACGGTTTGGGATCTCAGTATTCGCTCTTCGCTGAGAATCCAAGCGTTTCTGATAAAACGATTCTGGCGTTCCTCGATCTGACGCAGATCGTGACAAAAGTAGGCGATCAGAATCTACGCTCGGACTTCGCGGGAACCTTCCAGTCGCTGGCTTCGCTCTGGAATATTTTCTGCCGTCAGGGCTCGATCGCGCCGCAGAACGCGGACGCCGCACTGTTCGAGATCGTCTCGGCGTTCTCGAAACCGAAGAACCCGCGCGACATCTTCGACGCTGGACGCGCGGGAGTGAGGGCGCTTTTGGCTGCAACGAAATCGCCGGCGAATCTCAACGTGCAGGACCGGATGATGGATCTGGTCGCCGGTTCGTCGACGCACTTAGAGAGCGACGCGCTGACGCAGGTGCTGCAGGACGAGATCCGCATCTTCGAATCGCAGCGGTTGGTTTCGCTGCAAGTGCTGTTTGAGCTTGCGGACAATCTGGAAGCTGTGGCGAAGGGCGAGAAGCTGAACATGGCACTCGCGGCGAAGCTGGCCGCGCGCATCTCGGAAATCCAGCTTCCGCGCTCTTCGTTAAGCACGACAGAGAAGAATGCGATGTCGTTCGGCTACTGGACGGAGAAGCACGTCGACAATCAGAGAAAGCTGAACCTGCGCGCCGCGATTGAGAAGGCGCAGAACGACGCCGAGAAGTTGAAAGATATTCGTGGACAGCTTGCGCCGATCCTGCGCGACACGCTGGTGGGGTTCAACTACATTCACTACGCGCCGCCCGGCGCGCAGATTCTCCACACGAATCCGTTGTTCGTGCGGAGCCACGATTTCCTCGGTATTCAAGGTTCTCCGCAAACGTGGAAGCATACCGAAGTGTTTGGATCGGGATGGCCAGCTAGCGCCGGCGGGCGTCTCGTCGGATCGCTTGCGTCGCTGCCGTACGCGCTTGCCGAGGCCGAGCAGAACTTCCTGATCCCGACGCGCGAACAGGCTTTGATCTGGGGCGATCTTGTGCCGCAGATGATTTTGAGCGCCGTGATCCCGCGTTGGTGGAATGTGACGCCGGGGCATCTCCACTGGGTGAGCCTGCACATGGCGGCGGGCGAATCGCTGCTGGCCGAGGCCGCGCTGAATCCGGCGGCGCAGCAGAAGGTGATCGGCGCGCTGAACGGATATGCGCCTCCGGCGCGAGTTCGCAAAGTGGCGCAGTTGCTGCGCGAGGGCGATGTCGCGGGGGCGCTGGAGCAGGTGACTCCGGCGGAGTTGTTCCGGCTGGCGGCGGATGTGCCAATGCCGGGCGTGCTCGCCGATGCGATCAAGCAGTTCACCACACCGGGTCCAGCAGGCGTGAATTACTCGACAGTTTCGCGTGTGTTCGGAACGCCGAAGCCGACGCTTGCGAATTCGTTCCGGCCGGAATTGCTGAACATGCGGACCTTCCCGACGCTGATGGGCTATTCGAGCCGCATTCTTGCGGAAAGCTGGGAATCGAATATCCTGTTCTATGCGGCGCTGGCGGATGAGATGCACCTGCCTCCGTCGCAGTTGAACGTTTTGGTTCCGGCGTGGACGCAGCAGACTGTCGAACGAATTTTCGCGACGCACTTGGAAGATTGGCCGGCACTGCTTCGTAGCTTGCGGCTTGTGGGCGAGGAAGTCCGGCTGAAGGCACGCAAGCAGGCTGCAACTGCCGCCGAGAACGATTAGCCGCGTACGAGTTTATTAGGGGGATCCATTGGGGACAACGCGCAGATTTCTATTGGGCGCCGCGGCGCTGGGGCTTGCCGCGCAAGACCGGCCTGTCTTCCGCGTCAAGGTCGACATGGTTGTGCTTAGCTATACGGTCACCGATAGCAAGGGCAAATACGTGAATGGCCTGAAGCCGAAGGATTTCAAGATCACCGAAGACGGCATCCTGCAAAAGATGGCGACGTTCGCGGAGGGCAACAAGCCGCCCGTGCAAGTCAACGAAGACGGCACGACGAAGAGCCTGACGCCGGACACCGAGATCGCTGCGGCCGGCGGCCGCAGCGATGCGTTTGTGGGCACCAACGTCTTCGTTTTGTTCGATACATCGAACTACATGTACCGCGGCTTCGTGTACGCGTCGGATGCGATCGCCGACTTCATTCGCGGCCTTGATCGCGCGGATTCCATCGCGGTGTACACGTACAGCCGCAACCTGTCGCGCGCGGCTCCACTATCGAAAGATCGCAGCGAGGCAATTCTCGGATTGCGCAAGGCCGTGGCGGGTGACGATTCGGCGCTGTACAACGCGCTGCTGCTTTCACTGCGCGATGCAGCCAAGGTTCCGGGGCGCAAGGTTGTGATCGTGTTCTCGAATGGACCGGATAACGCCAGCATGGTCGCGCCGGATGACGTGCGCGCGGTGGCCGAAGACGAAGGCATTCCGATCTACGTGATTTCTACGAACGAAGTGAACAAGGACGCAGTGTCAAGCGGCGTGTTCCGCCGGATCTCGCAGCGCACCGGCGGCAAGGCGTACTTCGCGAAGACGTGGCAGAAGCAGATTGAGGCGTTCGAAAGCATTCGTGAAGATCTTGGCAATTCCTACACGGTGACCTACTATCCGCAAGCGAA
Source organism: Acidobacteriaceae bacterium (assembly GCA_043788745.1). GTDB lineage: Bacteria > Acidobacteriota > Terriglobia > Bryobacterales > Bryobacteraceae > JBBQWZ01. The sequence goes on along the minus strand of JAYVTO010000050.1, from coordinate 3,775 downwards.
TCCGAACGAGGGGTTCCGGAAGATCGGCGTCGAAGTGACGACGGATTTGGGGAAGAAGTATCGCGTGCGTGCGCGCCCGGGCTATCGGCCTCGCGGCGGGTTCGGTAACTGAGGGACTAAACACTAGGGACGAACTGACGAGGCCAGCCTCTGACGCCGGAGTCCGCTCACTCTCCATGAACCACCTTGTCAGTGATTGATTTCGAATGCCTCAATTCTTGGTGCTGCGCGGGCGCTTACTTCGCTCGGCCTTCGGCCTCGCTTCGTGCGCGCGCCTCGACGCTTCGCGGTTGATCCGTGCACGGCGTGAATCCGCTCCCGACGCAGCCCTTCGGACCGCTTTGGTCGCGGCTCGGATTGGGTGCATTTTGTCTTGGCGCAGTGCCGTGCTGGTTCCTGGCGGTCATGACGCGCGCGAGTCCATCACTTCCCGTAACGGGCAGGCTGTTCGCGGTTCTTTGCTGGGACAGAGTCCCGTCGAGCCTGAGTTCGCTCACCCGCGGCCGACGACTCGCATCGCACGATCGGCGGCTTTCACTCCTCGTGCCTGCGCCTCTTCGAAGGTCGAGTAGCCGCTGACGTCCGAGTTCGCATAGAACAGGCGGGGTTCACCGGCGACTAGCTTTTGTCGAATTGGCGATGTCAGGAAGCCTGGAATTGGGCGCGCCATCGCGTGGCCCATTCGCATGATGTCGATTCGCGATACGCATTCGCGGATGTTGGGGTGCGCCCGCGCCAGATCGGTGAGGATCGCTTCCTTCCAGTAGTTCCAATCTTTGCTGAGTAGCATTTCGCGATTCGATGCCGGAGTGCCTTGCGCCAGCGCCCAGTAGTAGGTCCAGACGGAACGGCTGATGCGCGACTGCAGCGACATGTGGGTTGCGACTACGTAGCCTAACGCCGCGGATCCGTAGAGCACGTTGTCCCAGGCCAGTTCTGCCGTGTCGGTGGGCATGCGCTCCATCGTAAGATTCGCTGTCAGCCAGGGTGAATAGACGAGGCCCGGCGTCTTCGCTGCGCCTTCGATCAGGTATGGCGCGAGAAACGACGGCGCAGCGAAGAGCACGGCGTCGCACAGGTACTCGACCTCGGGCGTGCGCACGCGATACTTCGTCGCGTCTTTTGCAATTGAATAGACGGGTGAGCTGCTGCGGATGTACTTGCCCACGCGCTCCAGCAGGCGCTTCAGCAGCCAACCGTTGCCTTCGGGCCACGCGAACGGACCTTTCTCCTCGTGCTCGCGGGCGGCGAAATAGTGGAGTCCGGCGAACGCGGATACGTCGGCCGCGAGTGCGCCGTAATCGTCTTTCGTCGAGTAGTCGACGAACCAGCGCAGGTAAGGTGAAGTCAGCTTCTGCTCTTCGAGCCAATGCGCCAGCGAGATCTTGTCGAGTGCGGAAGTACTCGGCCCCAGTTCCATCGGGATGCGAAACTGGCCCGTCGCGCGCTTCTCGAGAATCAGATCTTCGAAGCGCTGGTAGTCTTCGTGATCCTTATTCGTCGCTGCGATTTCGGGCTCTAGGCCTTCCTGCCAGCGGCCGTGCAGGAACAGGCGCTCCTGTGGGGAGTGGCAGAGATGGCGCTCGTTCCAGTTGCCTCCGGTACCGAGGCCGACCTCTTCGAACAACTCGCGCACCAGCACGGTTTCGCGATTCGGCACGGGAACGTAGTGCGCGGCGAACGGATAAGGGCTAATTTCGTTTTCACCGGAACGCGAATTGCCGCCTGCGGACGGCTCCATCTCGAGCACAACGAAATCGCGGAAGCCGCGCTTGTTCATGCGCCACGCGGCGCTCAAGCCTGAGATGCCTCCGCCTACGACGACAACCGGAATGCGAATCGTTTGCTTGGGGGCAGGGAAGGAGGCTCGGTCGCGGAGCTTGTGGCCGAGCGGGAACGCGTCGTTGACGAAGCCGCCGCCGATCTTCTGCTCGCCCTTGGCTGTAAGCCCAACCAGCGCCGCGCTCAAGAATACCCGTCTTTGCATAAAGAACTTCAGGATACGGCAAACCCAAGCGTAGAGGCAGAGGCTTGTTGCAAACCGCCACCGGCTTCGTGCGTTGGACCCTACCGCCGCCTGCGACTCGCGCGGCAGGGCTTTTGATTCAGAGCATACTCCTGCTGGGAATTCTGTTTGCGTTGTTGTGGCATGCCGTGATTCACCTGGGCATGCTCGCGCAGGGCCGGACAGGAGATCTGCTGGCCATGAACGAAGAACCGCGGGAAAACGGCGCGCGCGAAAGAGGCGGCGCAACTGGCGGCGGTGCAGGCCGCAGCCGAGAGAGTGCGCACCAAGAATCACTTTCTTGCGCAGATGAGGGAGTATGATGTCCGCTCCCGACGGGGCCACTGCGCGCCCCTCTCCAGAAACCATCTTGCAAGAGTGTCCATTTTAAGTTGTGGTCGCGGAGGGACCGCTTATTACGCCCGACTTCTTCGGGCTTCGTGCGCGGCTTGGATTGATCGCTCGCGCTGGTTCGGAATTCGAGGAGTACAATGGACACTATGAGCATTCGCAATCTTCTCGCTCTTTCGTGCCTTGCAGCTTCGGCTGCGTTCGCCGCGGAACTGCCTTTCGCCAGTGCGGTTCGCGGTTCCTATGTGGAAGCCCGGACAGCTGACGTTTACACGGGCGCTTGCTTTGCAAACGGTGAAATCGGAATCACCGGCGATCTCGCGGTGATGGGTTGGAAGATTGAGCGCGGCTCGTGGCAGGGCGTGAAGCTCGACGGGCTAAGTGTTGTGGGCGTGGTTCGCGCTACGACGACGCTGGGTGATCCGATGACGAAGGTGAATCCGGCACGCGCGATTCTGATTATCGACGAGCGCGCCACGATCGAGCAGCAGGGCGCGCTGCGCGCGTTCGCGCAGACGATGGGCAAGGATCTGCTTTCGGATATCGTGCGTGTGGAGACGCAGCCGATTTCGTTCGATGTCGAGAATGGCAACATTCACTCGCGGAACGTGAAGCTGATGGCGGGCAAGTTGGCCTCCATCGAGACGCGGCCGTTGCACGAAGACGACAAGATCTGCCGCCACGAAGACGTTTACTACGATCCGCTGACGGATGTTGAGCACGCGATGCCGGCGTTCACGAAGGAGCAGTTCTACGCGGGCGTCGGTTTGGGCACCACGTGGAGCTATCCGGGCAAGCGCAGCGCGTTTGTCGGGACGTTCCAGTACAACGATTAGTTCTTGAAGATGTCCGCCAGGCGGACTTCGATTTCACCAGCGCGCAGGATGCCGTTTTTGGCCTCCTGCGCGTTTTGCGTTGTGTAGAGCCATCCGCTGCGCAGGCGGGGATTGACGACCCAGACGTAGGGGACACCAAAGGCAAGGTAGTCTTTGATGCGCTCCTGCATGGAGTCCATGGTGTCGTCCTTGGAGAGAAAGTCGACACAAAGGAACGGAGGAGTCTGGAAGATGGGTTCTTCGAGCGACCCGGCGAGAGCGACGCACAGATCGGGTACGCGAAATCTTTGCGCTGAGACATGCACGCGATGTTCGGGAAATGCCTCGAAGCTCAGCGACGCGCCGAGCCCACCCAGAATCATTATCAGCCGGGCTTGCGCTCTGCTATGGTCACGCTCGGCGAAGAGACGCTCCTTGACTTCGCCGTCGATGTAATCGCGGTCTGGACGGTAGCAGGTCCGAAGATACTCTTCGACTGAAACGAGAATACTGGTTGCAGCCATTTGTCTCCATTCTAGATCTACGATATTTTCAGGGTTTTCGTATGCCTTCAAGCATAGATTTTGTACGCGCGACCTTACGG
>JAYVTO010000049.1:0-18508 GCA_043788745.1 Acidobacteriaceae bacterium | reverse complement strand
ATATAGCGACGCCTGCCGCACTCCGCACTACACTAGGAGTCTGTCGGAAATAGATTTTGTTGCACGTAGAATCAACAACTACAGACAATTCGTAAGTGGAGAATCCCCGTAAGTTATTGATTCTACGTAGGGAATTTTTTTGTCTCCGACAGACTCCTAGATGCTGGTCTTCGGCGCGCTGCCAGTGCCCGTCGCCGGCCCGCCGACGCGCGGACCCGAATTGCCCTTCATTGCCGGGCCACTGTCGCTCTTCACGTTGCCAGACTGGCTCGCCGTACGAGCCGCTTCAATCTCTTCGTGCGTGCGCACATCCGGTTCGGAGATTCGTACTCGCTCTTTCGCGCGCGTCACAGCGCGTTTATGCCGTTTCGCCAATCGTTTATCCATAACTCCAACCTAACACCGTTGCACGCGCCGACGCGTTAACGAATCTCTTCGAGTATCTTCGCCAACTCTTCCGCCGGACTCGCAGCGCGCGTCACCTGCCGCCCGACCACAAGGTAATCGGCGCCATTCTCGAGCGCGCTCCGCGGAGTCGCGACACGCTTCTGATCGCCCACGGCAGCGCCCGCCGACCGCACTCCCGGCGTCACCAGTTTCATGTGCGGCCCAGTGATCGATCGCACCCGAGCCACTTCGAGCGGAGAACAAACGACGCCGCCCACCCCCGCCGCCACCGCGCTGCGAACGCGCAGTTCCACCAGATCCGCGATCGGTGTTTTGTAGCCCAGTTCCGCGAGATCCGTTTCGTCGAAACTCGTCAGCACCGTGACGGCCAACAGTTCCAGTGGCGAATCGCCTTTTCCCGCCACCGCCGCCTTCATCAAACCGATACTCCCGTGGATCGTCAAGAACCGGATACCCGGAACCTTGGCCACCTGCGCCACCGCGCGCTTGACCGTCTCGCCGATATCGTAGAGCTTCAGATCGAGAAATACGCTCTTGCCGTTGCCGATTAGTTCCCTCACAAACTGCATGCCGGCCGCCGTGTATAGTTCCAGACCGACTTTGTAGAACGACGCATGGTCGCCGAGCCCATTGACGAGCGTTCGCGCTTGCACGACGGATTCAACATCCAGTGCAATGATGATTGGCGATTCGACGGGCCTTGTGGAAGCTTTGTCCGTTGCGGAGGTAGCTGTGGTCATCCGACATCCATAATGCCACGCCTTCGATCGGTGAAGCCTAAACCACGCGCAACGGCTTCCGCGCGCGTTCGATCACCGTGCCAATACGGACCGCTGCCGGAAACGCCGCCGCGTAGGCGACGGCATCGGCCTCCGGCATCGTAATCAGCAATCCGCCCGAAGTTTGCGGATCGTAGAGTAGATCGTCGAGCGCGCTGTCTCCAGACGATCCTTCGACACATTCGCTCACAAAATCGCGGTTGTTCTTTCCCCCGCCCGGGATCGCGCCTGCCCGCGTGTATTCGAGCGCGCCCGGCAACTGCGGAACGCGCGCGGATTCAATGATGAGCGTCACGCCGCTCGCCAGCGCCATCTCGCGCGCATGACCGAGCAACCCGAACCCCGAGACGTCCGTGCAGCCGTGCACGGCAAACGCGAGCATCTTCTCACAGGCCTCGCGGTTCAGCGTCAGCATCGACATCGTCGCCGCCTCGACATGGGCCGCATCGGCAATACCTCGCTTCAGCGCCGTCGAGATCGCGCCCGTGCCGATCTTCTTCGTAAAGACCAAAACATCGCCCACCCGCGCCCCAGCGTTCGGCTTCACCCGATCCGGGTCGACGACGCCGGTCACCGCGTAGCCGAATTTGATTTCGTCGTCGGCAACGCTGTGGCCGCCGAGGATAACACAGCCTGCCTCCAGCATTTTCGACGCGCCGCCCGCAAGAATCTCGCCTAGGTCCTCAAGATCGCCCTTCGCCGGATAACAAAGAATCGTCAGTGAGGTCAGCGGCCGGCCGCCCATGGCGTAGACATCGCTCAACGCATTGGCAGCGGAGATTGCGCCAAACGTAAACGGGTCGTCGACCACCGGCGTGAAGAAATCGGTCGTCTGCACCAGCGCGGTCCGCTCGTCCAGCCGGTACACGCCGGCATCATCCGACGTATCGAACCCAACGAGAACATTCGGGTCCGTCGATCGCGGGACTTTCCCGAGCACCTGCTCCAGAATCTTCGGGCTTAGTTTCGAGGCACAGCCGCCGGCCTTCACTTGCGCGGTAAGGTTCTTTGTCATTTTGAGTGGAGCACCTGAAATCAAGTCTAGCGGCAAAAAACAGCTGTCGGTTTTCAGGATATCGGAATGAAGGCGAACACAAGGAGAAGATTGTGAGGGGAAAATAGGAGGGTAAAAGAGGAATCCCTATTCTTTGCGTCGGCCGCAGCCCGTGGCAAAGAATAGGGACGGCTATTACAGGAACTAGTCCGTGGACCCGGTAGACCCCTTGGGTTTGTTCTTGCTGCCTGGAGGGCGACCGCGGCGTTTCACCCCCGTCGTCTGCATCCAGGCCGGAGGCCGCCCGCGGCGCTTTCCGCCGCTGCGGGCCAGCCTCTCCAATACGATAATCGCTTCTTCGAGTTGTACGCGTTCCTGGCGTAATTCCGCCAGCATCCGAGTAACGTCCATTGGTGGTCCCCCAAAATAGAGAATGAACCCCCCTCCAGCCGCTGTTCCGATCCCGGAACAGGATCGGACGAACGTCCGGAGGGCGTTCTATAGATTATTCACCAATCTGCGGAGTTTTTCAAGCCCTCTGTTCTGCAATCAGAACAAAAATACCCGAAGAGTGATCTTGGTGCTTTAGCCGACATGCACGGCTGGCTAGCGCCTCTCGACACCTGAGGGCCCGTTTCCGTCCGAAGTCGCGCGGTCATTCTTGCGTTTCCAGTGCAAATAAAAGGGTAAACCGGCTGCAATCAGCACCAAACCAATCGCAGATTCGCGTGGAGAACGCTGCAAGGTGGCATAAACGAGAATCGCAGCGACTATAACAAACAACACCGGCACGACCGGGTAGCCGATCACTCGGTACGGCCGCTCCATGTCGGGGCGCTTCTTGCGAAGCACAATGGCAGCTGCGGCGGTCATCCCATACAATATCCAACTCGGGAAAATTACGATCGTATACAATTCGTCGTAGCGGCCACTCAAAACCATCAGCGAAGACCAGACGCTCAGCAGGATAATCGACACGAACGGCGTCCGGAATTGCGGGTGAACCCGCGCCGCACCCGCGAAGAAGTAGCCGTCGCGAGCCATCGCGTAGGGCACGCGCGAACCGGATAGGATCGACCCATTCAGCGCCGCGAATATCGACAGCATCGCCGCCACGCTGACCGCCGACGCGCCCATTGGCCCGACACTGTGCCGCATCATCACGGCCGCCACCCGGCGCTCTTCGGCGCCCGCGACCTCGGCGGCCGACAAAACATAAAAGTAAGCGACGTTGGCCAAGAGGTAGATCGCCATGACCGCGAGTGTTCCGAAGATCAGCGTCAGCGGCAGATTGCGCTGCGGATTCTTCACCTCGGAGCCCACCATGACGCCGTTATTCCAACCGTCATAGGCCCACAGCGCGGCCACCAGGGCAGCGAAAAACCCGCTAAACCCGCCGACGGCAGTCGGAATGCTACTCGACAGATTTCCCATATTTCCGACGCCGCCGAAAAACCCGAAGCCGATCAACGCCGCGATCAACGCGATCTTGATGGCCGTCACAAACACCTGAATATTGCCGCCTACCTTAACGCCGATGTAATTGACTCCACCCAGAAACAGCACAACGCCCATTGCGAGCAATTGCCCGTATCGCACTTCAAGAGGCCCGCCGCCCGGCCCGATTGGAATCGGCAACGTCGTCCATACCTGCGTCAGCCCGGGGGCGAAATTCGCAAGGTACCCGAAAAAAGCCGTCGCGAGCGTCGCGATCGAGGCGGCCTTCGCCACCCACATCTGCGTCCAACCATAGATGAATCCGAAGAAGGGTCCATAGGCCGCATTCAAGTACACATACTCGCCGCCCGCGCCGGGCATCGCGGCGGCGAGTTCGGCGTAGGTCAGCGCGCCGAACAACGTCATTAATCCGCCGATCACCCATACGAGAAACACCATATGGACCGAACCGACCGCGTTGATCATATCTGTCGGAACCAGGAAAATACCGCTTCCAATTGTGGTGCCGACCACGACCGCGGCGGCGGCCCAAGGCCCCAGGTCGCGGCTGAGTTCGTTTTGTGCCAGTTTCGAGACGGGTGCGTCAGGCATGTGGAATCTCCTTGCGTGTTTCCGGGTTTGGCACCCGCGGCTTCTCGAACAAGGAACCGGCAAGACCAACCACCACCGCCGCCGAGGTTCCGATCAGCACATACCAGGTAAAAACAATTTCGGTAAAGAACTTGACGTAAAGCGTCAACGCTAGGCTCGCAATCATCCCCGCCATAGCGGCGTTTTCACCCACGCGCTTCGTCAACAAACCGAGCAGGAATACGCCCAGCAAAGAGCCGTAAAGGATCGAAGCGATCGACAAACCGGCCTGCAACACACTGCCCCAATTCTTGGCGACCAGCGCGACGGCGAACAAAATTGCGCCCCACACAAGCGTCACGTATTTCGCGAGCCGCAGGTAGTGCTCCTCAGAGCGTCGCCCGCCGGTGAGCGGCCGGTAGAAATCCATGATGCTCGTCGAAGCGAGCGAGTTCAGCGCGGCGCTCAAGTTCGACATCGCCGCAGCGAGAATCGCGGCAATCACCAGGCCCGATATTCCATGCGGCAGATGATTCCAAATGAACTCGGGATAAATGCGATCGGCTTCTTTCGCCGAAGGCGCGGGGATGCCCTGGTCGTGATAGCTCACAAACAAGCACACTCCGATTACGAGAAAGAGCGTGAACTGGAAGAAAATCACCGCCCAACTGGCGAACAGCGCTGCCCTGCCCTCTTTCTCATTCTTGGCCGAAAGCAGCCGTTGGACCATCAATTGCTCCGTGCCGTGGCTCGCGGTCGTGAGGAAGCAGCCGCCAATCAGCCCCGCCCAAAAGCTGTAGCTTTTGTGAAAGAACTCCGGCGTCAGTGAAAATCCGAAATCGAAGATCTGGAACTTGCCCAGCGGCTCGGCATAGGCAACCACGTGACTCCAGCCCCCGGGGATCTCTTGCAGAATCACGTAAAAACTCAAGAGTGCGCCTGCCACGTACAGAAACATCTGGACGACATCGGTCCAAATCACCGCCGTCATTCCGCCTTCAAAGGTGTATACCAGCGTCAGCGCGACGATGACGGCCACCGATGCGACCGTGCCCGTTCCCAAAATAATGGATACAACTGTCGCAATCGCCCACACGCGAACGCCTTCGGCAAGCGCGCGCAACAGCAGAAACGTCCCGGCGGTCAGCTTGCGAATGCGATCTCCAAAACGGACGCGCATCAGTTCATACGCCGTATACATCTCGCCCCGGAAATAGGCGGGTAGAAAGAGCGCCGAAATGATCACGCGCGCAAGCAGGTAACCGAACACGACCTGCAGAAATCCGAAGTTGCCATTAAACGCAAGCGCGGGCGAGCCGATAACCGTCAGTGTCGAAGTTTCGGCGGACACAATCGAGAACGCGATGGCCCACCACGGCGTGCTGCGCCCGCCCAGGAAGTAGTCCTTGAGCGTCAATTGCCCTTTGCCAAATCGCGCGCCGAACCACGTGATGCCGGCTAGGTAGGCGACGATGACGGCGAGATCGAGAACCCGCATGAATTGTTACAGCATAGCGTGTGTGCGGCGCGCGGCCAAGTTTCCAAAGTGTGACGTATCCTGAACGGGGTATGACAACGAAGGACGAGAGCCTACACGCGGATACGCGGCATCTCAGCGACGACGAGTTTCTCGACGCCTTCGAATCGTGCGCGTTAGCCGCTAATCTCTTTCATCACGCCGACCATATCCGGCTGGCGCTGCTTCACGTGTTGCGCCTCGGCGACCGCGCTCCGGATGCGTCCGCGCGGGCGATCCGGCGCTTCGCAATGCACTATCACGCGTCAAGAGAAGTACCACGAGACGATCACGCCAGCGTGGATGAAGCTGGTGATGGCGGCGGTCCGGAGGGCGCGGCCCGGCGAGACGTTCGAGCAATTTGCCGCTGCGAATCCGGATCTATTTCGCAAGGAGGCGCTGGCGTCCAAATACTCGACCGAGCGCCTGTCCTTCATGCAGAACTACACGCGCGATCGCTCAATCGCTATCGGACCACCTCCAACTTATTCAAGCCCCTATTGCCGTCTGCCTCGCTCCGTCCCTCCCGGCCGGCGAGAGCCATCATTCCGCAAGCCAGCAACACCGCTGGTTCCGCGCTGAGCCTCGACTGCTGCGGAGCCCGCGCCGATCTCGACGTGCTCACCGATGAGATGGCTCTCTACGCCATCCCCAGCCCTTCACTCGCGGCCTTCGCGGAGCGCATTGCCGTACTGTCCAAAGCCAACGGAATTCTCACGAAGTTCCACCAGATTCGACGCGCCGATTTCGCTGTCGGCAAGACCCCCACCATGCAAGATTCGCTCGCCGCTCTGCAAAGCGCGGGCTAGTGCTCTGACCGCGTGATTCGGATCGAAACCATCCCCGCCCTAACCGGCAGGGCTATAACCCCGGGGCTTCAGCCCGGGGTTCTCTTCGCCGGCCATAGCCCTAGTTCTCTGACCGCGTCATCCATTTCATCGGACGGCTCAGTCCAGCCGCGTGCGCAAGGAACTGACTCACTCGGGTCGCTCGCCCGCAAAGAACGGCGAACGAAGTGAGCGCGCGCGCCTCGTTCAAACCCGAGACTTGCCAGTCCCCGATGGTGAGACCGAATGCCGCGGCCTGAAAGCAGCACGACTTGTAATCGCTCGCCAGGCGGGAGCTGTTTGGCAATCTCGGCGGGGACTGTGATTTGCCCGTCGAGGTCGGCCGTCACCGTGAATGTCGACCGATTTCATCCGCGTGTCCTTGTCGTTGTTAGGCTATTACGAACGACTGCCCGCATCCCGCAAACGCACCGTGAGACGATGGATGATTACACTATGTCCCTTGAAGACGACCTCCTGAAGCAGCGCCTGCAGCGCATCCGCGAAATCGAAACGCTCGGCTTCGCCGGCTACGGAAAGCGCTTCGACTTCACTCACACCGTTCCCGATATCCTCCGCGACTACACCGCGAAGACCGGCGAGGAACTCGAAGCCGACCGCGTTTCCGTCAAGATCGCCGGCCGCCTGATGAGCGTTCGTCGCATGGGCAAAGCCGGCTTCTGCCATCTCCAGCAATCCGCCGAACGCATCCAGGTGTACATCAAGAAGGACGCCGTCTCCGATCGCGACTACGCCCTCTACCAGATTCTCGACATCGGCGACATCATCGGCGTCGAAGGCTACCTCTTCCGCACGCGCACCGGCGAACTCAGCATCCACGCCGAGAAGCTTGAATTCCTCTCGAAGATCCTGTTGAACATGCCGGAGAAGTGGCACGGCCTCGAAGATGTCGAGACCCGCTACCGTCAGCGCTACCTCGACCTCACCGCGAATCCTGAAAGCCAGAAGATCTTCCGCACGCGCGCGAAAATCGTCTCTTCGCTGCGCCGTCAACTCGAAGAGCGGGGCTTCATCGAAGTCGAAACGCCCATGATGCAGGCCCTCTACGGCGGAGCCGCCGCGCGCCCCTTCGTCACCCATCACAACACGCTCGACATCGATCTCTACATGCGCATCGCGCCGGAGCTCTACCTCAAGCGCCTTGTTGTCGGCGGCATGGAGCGCGTCTACGAAATTAACCGCAACTTTCGCAATGAGGGCATCTCCACGCGCCACAATCCCGAGTTCACGATGCTTGAGTTCTACCAGGCCTACACCGACTACCACGGCCTGATGGATCTCTCTGAAGCGCTGCTCACGCAGCTTGCGATCGACGCTTGCGGCACTGCGGCGGTCGAGTTCGACGGCCGCACGCTCGACTTCTCTAAGGTCCGCCGCGTCTCGATGCGCGACGCCGTTCTCGAAGCCGGAGGCAAGGATGTGAAGGGCCACGAACTCCTCCACGAATTTGAACGCCTTGTCGAACCCAAGCTATGGGATCCAACGATCGTCTTCGATTATCCCGTCGAAGTGTCGCCGCTCTCAAAGCAACGGGCGGATGATCCGTCGATCGTCGAACGCTTCGAGATCTTCGCCGCCGGCATGGAAATCGGCAACGCGTTTACGGAGTTGAACGATCCGCAGGAGCAACGCCGCCGCTTTGAAATGCAGCTCGGTGAACGCGAGCGCGGCGACGATGAAGCGCATCAAATGGACGAAGACTATATTCGCGCCCTTTGCTACGGCCTTCCGCCGACCGGAGGTGAAGGCATCGGCGTCGATCGCCTGACGATGATCTTCACCAACTCGAAGTCCATTCGAGACGTCATCCTCTTCCCCCTCCTCCGGCCAGAAGGCGAAATCGGCCTGCTGGAGAAGCTCCGCGAGCTCGACGGCGTGTGAGTCATGACCGCAGTCAGCCCAGCGCAAAACCCGAGACGCGACCGTAACGTCGCGCGTCCAAACTCTCTACCCAGCGACCGTAACGTCGCGCTCACGTCCGCTCTAGCCCCGGGTGTCAACCCGGGGATTCCAACCTGCATGCGTGCGGCCGCCGCGCCGGTTCTGAACGGAGCGGACCCGCGACGCCATAACCCCGTCCGTAAAGGCGCGGATGCTCAGCATGCGATTTGAACTCTTCGTCGCCGCCCGCTACCTCCGCGCCAAGCGCAAGCAGGCGGTCATCTCCGTCATCACCGTCATCTCCATCCTCGGAGTCGCCGCCGGAGTCATGGCCCTCGTCGTCGCCCTCGCCATCAACAACGGATTCCGCTCCACCCTCCAACGCAACCTCCTCGGAGCCACCGCGCACATCTCTATCCTCGAAAAGGAACCCGGCTACGGAATCCAAAACTGGGAGCCTCTCGCCGCCAAACTCGCCAAGCTCCCCCACGTCACCAGCGCCTCGCCGAGCCTCTACGGCAGCGCCTTCTTAAGCGGTCCGCGACAATCCTCAGGCTGCGTCCTAAAAGGTATTCCCGTTGGCGGAAACGCACCCATCGTCGACGCCCTCGCCAAATTAAAAGAAGGCTCCGTCGATCGTTTGAACGAAACCCGCGACCTCCCCGGCATCATCCTCGGAGCCCGTCTCGCCCAGGCGACTGGCATGCTCCTGGACGCGCAAGTCACCCTCATCAGCCCCCAAGGCGAACTCACGCCCTTCGGACCCCGCCCCGCCTTCTACCGCTTTCGCGTCGTCGGCATTTTCGAAACCGGCTTCTTCGAACTCGACAACGCCTGGGCCTACACGTCCCTCAAGTCCGCACAGAAAGTGCTCTCCCTCGCCGACGTCGTTAACACCATCGAACTCCGCCTCGACGACATCGACCGCGCCACCGAGATCGCGGCCCTCGCCGAACCCATCGTCGCCCCCGCCCTCGCGCCGACGACGTGGAGCGAACAGAACCGCCAGATCCTCGGCGCGTTGAAAATGGAGCGCCTGGTCACCGTCGTCACCATCGGCCTCATCCAACTAATCGCCGCGTTAAACATCTTCATCGCGCTGGTCATGATGGTGATGGAGAAGCACCGCGACGTCGCCGTCCTGATGTCAATGGGCGCCAGCGAATCGCAAATCCGTAAGATCTTCATGTACCAAGGCCTGCTGATCGGCGCCGTCGGTTCCACCATCGGCCTCGTAGCCGGCTACACCATCTGCTTCTTAGCAGACAAGTATCAGTGGCCAAGGCTCGACGAGCAGGTCTACGCGCTCTCCTACGTGCCGTTCGCGCCAAAAGCCATCGACGGTCTATGGATCGCCGCGGCTGCCATCCTGGTTAGCTTCCTCGCGACTCTCTACCCAGCAGGAAACGCCGCCCGCATCATTCCTGTAGAGTCGCTGAGGTACGAATAGCTTTGGCCTGCACCTGTCACCACGCGGCCAAGCATGCTTTGATCACTTCGATTCGGCCCTCAGGCCGCAAGACTCTCAAGAGATCCTGCATACTCTTAGGCTTGAACAATCGGAGCAGAAAGTCCGCCGCGGTTTCACGTGGTTTCAGATTCCGCTTGACGTCACAATTGCTCTTTTTCCTGGATCTCTTGGAGGAATAACTTGGTGCGCTACGCGGTAACTATGAGCATTATCCGTTCACTTCCTACCGCGCTCACCATTATCATCAACAGCTTATACAAGCCGAGCGCGGTGTGCCTCAATGCGATGGCGCTGAGCATTTCGCAGTGATCTCAATGCGAAGAATCGGCATGCCTCCTGCGCCGTCCTGCACGGCCGCGGACGCCGTGATCATCCTCGGCACGACCACTCGGCCTTCGGATTCGAAACGCACGTTGTCGAGCCACGTTTGCGCGTCGGTCCTGGCACGCGCTTCGAGTCCCGTGCGGTTTGCGGCTGGGATCTGCCAGCGCTGCGTCAATTCGAACGCGGGAATCTCGGCGAAATCAAGGACATAGGTGAGGCGTGTCTGGCTCGCGCCGGGCTCGATCCTTGCATGGTGCACGGCGGCGAAGGAGCGGAATCAACCGAGCACCCATCAACCGCGGAGCTTCGAGGCGCGCACGAAGCGAGAAGTAAGCGCCTGCGCCTGCGCAGCACCAAGAAGTGCGGCATTCGAAATCAGTCACGTCCTCGCTAGATCGGTCCGAGCGTGGTCTGGCGTTGCTCTTCCGCCAGCTTGCCGAGCTGCGCCGCGTCGTCGCGGTCGGTCACGATCATGCGAACGATGATGACTCCGCGGTTGCTGGGCGAAATGAGGACGTTCTCGTTGGGCTTCGCCTTATAGTCCGAGCCTTCGCGTACGATGACGAGATCGAACGCCGGGGCGGGCGCCGTCCGGTCATTCACGACATAGAAGTTATCCGTGTTCATCGCGAAGAACGAGACCGACCAATAGTTGCCTCCGCTCGGGATCACGCAGTGCATGCGGACGGGCGTTTGCGAAACATCGTAGTCGGCGAAGCTGGTCACGGTGTCGGGATTGTCGCGGACGACCGTATCTTTTCCGGCAACCCGCAGCTTGCCATGAAAAATCCGATTGGTTTTGGCGCTGGGCCGCGCGCGCTGGATCTGTTCGAGGTTGCGTTCCGTTTCCCCCGTGGGAATCTGGCGAACGTACAACGCGTGCGCGAGGATCGCGGAGCCGAGGAACGCAACGAGGTAGGGCGCGGTTTTCATCTTGAAGCGCTCACTTTCTGCTCGCTCATTGGCACGATTCCTCGGTGATGGTGGGGACCTTCGCGGCTTCGGGCTTCGCTCGCATCGCATCGCCCGGGTTGTAGCAACGGAAGGTGAAGACGAGCTTACCATCCGTTTCGCCGGTGGGCAGCCAGTTCTCGCCGGTCTTCTTTGCCGACGCATGGATCAACCACGATTGATCGGCGCGACGCTTGACGGTGGTTTGCGAGAACGAATAGCGATTCAGCGGATTCGCGATGAAGTGGTCGTTGATGTACGCCGTGACGCTCCACCAGCGCGCGTCGGCTGGCGCGCCTTCGATGCGGTAGGTGCAGGCCTGCCGCAGCGGCTTGCCCGCCGAATCGAAACTTGCGGTGTAGTAGATCACTTCGGTCGATTTGAGCGCCCAAATGCCGTGGACAGCGGTTTGGGCGCGACGCCAGAGGTTGGCGTCGCCGCCTCCTGTAGAGAGGTCAGTCGACCAGGCACCGTTGCGAATCTTCTCCGAAGAATGTTCTACCGCCCAACGGGCGGAGCCGAGTCCGGCGATGGTTCCGCCCGCGAGGCAGAGGATGAGAGCGATAATTCGGCGCACGCCGCACTATAGCTCATACGCGGCGCGTTTGGGAGGGATCGTCTGGCGATTGGATTGAGGCTGCCCTATTTCACGGCGACGTTCTTGCTCACGCCGAGGTCGGCCGCGAACACCGCTCTGTCCGTCTGGCCGCCTCCTGGCAACGGGGCCTGAAACAGAGTCGGCACGAAGGCCTCAAGCGCGATGGATCCGAAACTCGATCCGGTGGTAGCGGCAGGCTGTAACGCCGCGAGCGCGGCCGGCGAGATCGAATACGAACCCTGTGCCGCTGGAACGTAGCAATTCAGCGTTACCGTGTGCTGGATGCGGTCGATCGTCGTATTGGTCGTGACCTGAATATAAACTTGCGCGAATCCCGTGCCGGTCCACGTGAAAGTGAGCGGCTGGGTGCGCTCAATCGTCGTAATGGAGTTCCAGTTGGTGGCATCGAACGCGGACGGGAAAGTGACGGCGGCGGAGAAGGCTCCGATCAGGCCTCCCCCGGTTCCGTTAATTGCGTAGGCGCTGCCGCCCAGCCAGATGTTGGTGGAAGGCGAGTACGAATAGAATGGGCCAAGCGCCGTAGCCAACAGGTTGAGGCCAACGCCCGACGGGACCCCGGATCCGGTGAATGCAAGTCGCGCCCCGGCGTCGAGCGCAGCGGACGGCCGTCCGGGTTCCGATGTGCCGAGGGGGTAGGTTCGATCGTTGATGACGCAGCGGTCGTACTTCGGGCCGGTATTCACGCGGATCCATTGATCGGCCGTGAAGCGGAAAAAGGCTCCGCCGACCGTGTCCGTGGCGGTGGAGTTCGGCGTGGATCCGAGTCTGGCCATGGCAAAGGCTCCTTCAATCACGTCGACGCCACCATCGAGTTTCTTGAGTTCGCCGAGGCCGACTTGCGGATCCGAACACGCAGACTGGCCCGCCGCGGCGATTGGTAAGATGACGGCGTTACCGGCTTCGCTGCCGGTGACAACCTGCACGGAAGCGAAACAATCGAGCGTGATGTCGGCGGGGAGCGCAAAATTCACTTGCCAAAGTCCGGGATATCCGGAGGAGGCTCCGGCGTAGATCGGGGTAAGGAGGCGCCCGCTGACGTTAACGCGGAAGTTGCCTTGCGCGGTCTGATCGCCGGAGGTGCCTCCAGTGTCATTCTTCGCGTCGGCACCGCCGCCCGTACCCCACAGCACGACCGTATCGCCCGGATGTGCTGGCGAGAGAACCCAGTCCAGCCCGTTGAACTGCGTTGCGCCGGTGGTGAATCGTGTCAGCGAAAGGCCTGCGTTGATGTTGCCGATGGTGGATTGGGCAAGGCCATATCCAGCGCTGTTGGCCGAGGCGATGCCGAAGTGGCGGGCCACAACCAGTACGTTCTGCGGCGCGCTGGGTTGACCGTTGTAGGTTACGCGAACGGCGTAGGTGCCAGGTGCGATCGACGATGGAAGCAGACCGCCGACCTGGCCCCCGACGGTGTAGATCATCTTCGCGTCGATCGCTGTTCCACCAGCGGCGGGAGTGAACGTAATCGAAGTTCCGGAAAGCGTCAGCGGATAGTTGGGTGCTGGCGCGGCGACAAGCGCCCCGGGGCCCATCGCGCGCCCGAAGATCACAAAGACCGTGGCCGGCGCAAGCCTGGGGAGATAGCTGCTGGTGTTCAAAATTCCGCCGGCGTTGATCGCGGGTTGGGCGGCGGCGATGGCGGCGGTGGCCAGTAGCAAGACGCAAAGGATCCATCGCCGTTGGGGTGCCTGCAGGCGTGCAAGGAACATTTGGGACGACTATACCGAAGTGTCGGCCGGGAATCCAGGGGGTTGTTGACAGGGTCGAAAGTTCCTCCGCGCGCCACCGGACTTGCTACGCTGATCGCATGATGAACGCCTTGCTTCTCTTCTTGTGCTTTTCGATCGGCGCCCTCGCGCAGGCGATCGAGCGGATCAACCCTCCGGGCTTAAGCAAATCGCCCGCGTATTCGCATGCGGTCACGGCCAAAGGAGGCAGGATCGTTTGGATCGCCGGACAGGTTGCGCAGAACGCAAAAGGCGAAATTGTCGGCAAGGGTGATTTCAAAGCGCAGTTGGAGCAGGTGTGGAAGAATCTGGCGACCGCGTTGGCCGCCGCCGGCGCCAAGTTCGACGATGTGGTGAAGATCAATACGTACGTTGTGAACTACAAGGCTTCGATGCGGGACGACGTGCGGGCCGCGCGGCTCAAGTTCATGGGCCCCGGCGAGCCTCCGGCTGCGACGCTGGTCGGCGTACAAGCGCTTGCCACGGACGATTATCTGGTTGAAATCGAGATGACCGCGGTCGTGAAGTAGCGGGGCGTTGAACGTATCGGCTGCGGCCGAATCGCCGGCCGCGGCTCCGCGCGCGAACCGCATCTAGATCGAGAACGTGCGGCCGCGATGTTGTCCGATCAGAATCTGCACCAGTCGATGCGCGATCAACTCGTGCAGCGTTAGTAACTCGCGATTCGCCGCGGTGATCGCCTCGGCGTCGAGCGGATTCGCATTCGCTGCCATCTCGCCGCCGGCCTTCAGCGCGTTGGTCGCTTCCTCGATGACCGGGTCGGAGATCGCCTCGCCCGCCATTTCCCAAAGCGTGATGAAGCGGTCGACCGCGGTGGGCACGCTGACCTCGAAGACGCCGAACGCGCTGGTGGTGCGCGGCGGCTTGTAATCCAGATTGAAGGGCCCGTTATAGCCGTGGCTGCGCAGCAGCACGAGCACGTTCAACCAGTCGAGCGGATTCACGAGGCCGACGCCGATATCGACGTCGTGCTTCAAGCGATATCCATCGTTGATGTCGAAGTGAAAGAGCTTGCCCGCGACGAGAGCGCGCGCGAGTGCGGCACGCGGAGCCGCTCCCCACATCAGTTCGTGGAGGTACTCCGGATTCAGGCCGACCATCTCGGGATGCGTCAACATGCCAGATGCAATGAAGGCGAGCATCGAGTCGCTGGTAGGCAGCAGAATCTCCGCCTGCGGTTCAAACGGCTTGGCCTCCATGCAGTGCTTCAGCGCCGGACGGCCCAGCTTCGCCGCGGCTGCGAGATCGTGCTCGCACGCGGCGTTGATCACATCGGCGTACCAGCGCAGCGATTGCGTTTCGTCGATCGCCCCTTGTACGAAGTAGCCGAGCGAGCCTGGCCAATAGACCGCGAAGCTTGCGCCCAGGCGATGTCCGATATCGACCGTATTGCGGACGCGATACTTGCCGTACTCCCGCACCGCGGGCGCTTCGGCCGCAGGGCCTCCGGCCCAGACGGCATGGTGGAAGGTTTCCGTTGTCACCATCGAGCACGCCACTCCGCTGTCGCGCAGCGCAGCCTCGATGCGTTCGACGATCTCCCATTGTTCCGATGTTCCGAGCGCGGCGGTTGAAACGACGTCGGTGTCGTGCGTGGCCCAATGGCCGACGCCGATCTCGCCGTACTTCCGAATCACTTCCTCAAAGCCAATCGGCGCGCGAGTCGGCGCATGGAACAGCGCGTGCCCTTCATACGCAGCGGCCCATTGGGGTCCTGAGAGGAAGTATTTGCGGCGCGTTTCGGGGCTGTAGGCACCGCCGCACGCCGACATCAGTCTGGAGACGAGAGACTGCTGCTGTCTTTGCGGAATGGGCTTGGGAAGACCGGACGAGGGCATCGCCTATTGTTGTAGCAGGAATCGTGAGCGGTCCGTTTGGAAGCGTCTACCGCCTCGCTCGCGCGAAGGCGAGCGTTGCTGTATCAACCTTTGAACCCCGCCCTTTAGGGCGGGACCCGGGCCCTGAACCCCGACCGTTAGAGAGGGGACCCCGCGAGACCAACCTTATTACCCGGCTTGTGATCGGACGCTCTCTCGTGACGCACACGCGCTATACGCTCACCACCGGGCACGGCGAGTGGCACAGGATTCCGTATGCGTCCGACGTCAACCGCCCGATCATTCCCGCGTTGGTGCTGCGGCCGATGATGAGCAGGTCGGCGTCCGCGTCCTTCACTGCCTGCCGGATGGCGACCGAGGGGCCGCCCTCAAGGACGTGGAGGGCGCAGTCGAGCTTGAGTTGCTCCCGAAGGCCTTCGAGTTGATCGGTGGCGAAGCGCATGGCTTCTTCCTGCCAGCCGCTCGGCCAAGCCTCGGGGGCCGGCGCGGTGAACAAAGGCACGGCGTGCACCAGCGTGAGCTCCGCGCCGAACTGCTTGGCGATGTTCGCGGACCATTTCGCGGCCTTGCAACTCTGCGGCCCGAGATCGACCGCGCACACCACGCGGCGGACATCCAGGAACTCCGTTTTGAGTTGCGACACCAAACCTTTGCCTGCTTCGCCGAGATGGGTGCCGGTCCAGACGGGGCAGTCCGCGTCGTGCAGAACTTTGGCCGTCACCGAACCGAGAAGGAAGCGGCGGAATGGCCCGTACCCATGGGTCGGCATCATGATGATGTCGGCCTTTTCGTTGCGTGCAAAATTCACCACTTCAACCGGCGGATCGCCGTTCAGAACGACGTGGCGGACCTGAACGTCGCGGAACTCCGCGCCCAGGAAAGATGCCATTTGATGGCGCGCGCGCTCCATGCGCGCGGCCACATCGTCCTTCGCGTAGACCAGTTCTTCGTCGAAGGTTTCGACAACGTGGAGCATGATAACTTCGGATCGAAACTCGCGAGCAAGCGTACGAACGGCACGGGCAGCGTCACGGCATTTGTCCGAAAAGTCGACTGGAAACAGAATTTTTTGGAGCGTCATAAATTTCTCCTCCGCCGGTAAGAAGTGCACGTGGAGGGCCGCCGTCCTGAGGACGGCCCGTCAACAGCTTGCGGCCTCCCGGGGGTGGGGTGGCGGCCAGCGACGGGGCCCGCTTTGCGCGAAATCGCGCAGTCATACCCACTGCGCTAGTATCGTGACCACTTGATTTGTTTCATCGGACGGCTCGGTCCAGCCGCGTGCGTATGGAACTGTGAAACGTCCTCCGACCGCTGGCCACCAAAGAACCGCGAACAGCCTGCCCGTTACGGGAAGTCAGGACGCGCGCCGCGCGTCATCACCGCCAGAAACCAGCATGCTACGCCACTGCGCAAGACAAAAAGCCCCAAATCCGAGCCGCGACCAAAGTCACCGACGGGCTGCGCGCGTCATGAGAACCAGAAATCATTCCTACTCGGTCATGAATGGTACTACCTGAAATCAGGAACGTACGGACTGGTTTCTGGAGAGCGGCCCGAAGGGCCGCGTCGGGAGCGGATTCAACCAGCCGGCGGCCCGCCCTGCAATTACCAAGATCCAACGACTTACAGGGTGGTTTCTGGAGAGTGAGGGCACCTCATCCATACCGCAAGGGAGGGGACCTCCACCGAGGCATGATCGTTCGGTGCGCCTACTACTCACCACTGAACCCCAAGGGGGACCCTCGCTTCCCCTCCGTCAGCACGGACGCCGGCGGCACTTCCTACGGCTCATACGGAAACTTGTGGATCGCGCGAATGCACTCCGAAAGCGCATGCAGCATCGTTTTGCCCCATCCACACGGCGTATACCCCGCCGTCTTCTGATTCGTCTGCTTATCCGCTGTTGCAAAAAACTTCATCATCGGATCCGCCGGCGTTACGTACTCCCGCACCGAAATCACAAACTCCACGGTGCTGCCGTCCGCCGCCTGCTTCTCTACCGAAAAATACTCCAGCCGTGCCAGGCGATCCGTCGGTTCCGCCTGCGCATATTGCCAATCTGACATGAATTCTCCGCTTCCTTTCCGTGAAAATTTATTCTAGCCTTGCCTCACGATTCCCGTGCGCGCTGCAACCGGTCCGACACCATCACCACCACGCCCAATCCGCAAACGATCATCGTTGAGATCGCATTCAACATTGGGTTCGCGCCTCGCCGCGCGATCGCGTAAATCACCATCGGCAGAGTCTCCGAATCCACACCGGCCACCAGCGACGTAATCACATAGTCGTCAATCGATACCGTAAACGCCAACAACGCCGCCGCTGCAATGCCCGGCAGAATCGACGGCAACGTCACATATCGAAACGCCTCCCACTCCGTCGCCCCCAGGTCCAGCGCCGCTTCCTCGAGAGCAGCATCGAACGTCCGCAGCCGCGCCATCACGACGATCACGACATAGGACAAGCAGAACGCAACGTGCGCCAGCACCACGGTATGCATGCCCAACTGCACGCCCAAGTACCGGAAGGTCCATTGAAAGAACGCCAGCAGCGATATGCCCGTCACGATTTCCGGAGTCACCAGCGACAAATACAGCGACCCCGAGAGCAACGGAGCCTTTCGCTTCCATAACCCATAGGCGCAGAGCGTGCCCGCGACCGTTGAGATCAGCGTAGCCAGCAGCGCAATCAATAAACTGTTCACCGCCGATTCCACCAACTGCGCGTTGGCAAAAACCGCCCGATACCAGGTCAGCGAGAAGCCTTCCCACACGGTCAGCTTCGATGAATTGAAGCTGAACACCGCCAGAATCAACAGCGGCACATGCAGAAACGCATACACCAAAACCGCATAGAATCCCAGCAATCGGCTCATAAGACCGCCTCGTCGCTCTTGCGAATCACCGCCAGCAGCAGCACCATCGCGACCGCCATCAGGATCAACGACGCCGCCGCGCCGAAGGGCCAATCCCTCGACGCCGTGAACTGGTTCTGCACCAGATTGCCAATCAATATCGTCTTACTGCCGCCCAACAAATCCGCAGTCAGATACGTCCCCAGCGCCGGAATAAACACCAGCACGCAGCCGGCCCGGATACCC
>JAYVTO010000048.1:0-8038 GCA_043788745.1 Acidobacteriaceae bacterium | reverse complement strand
AAGACGCGGCCGGATTTTCCGCGCAGGAGTTCGAGCGAATCGGGATTCTTCTTCTGCGGCATCAGGCTGGAGCCGCTGGTGACTCCGTCGCCGAGTTCGAGCCAGGCGAATTCTTCGGACGAATAAAGAATCCAGTCTTCGGAGATCCGGCTGATGTGCAGCAGAATCGTTGACGCGGCGTAGAGATAGTCGAGGACGAAGTCGCGGTCGCCGGATACGTCCATCGAGTTTCGCGTGATGGAATCGAAGCCGAGGTCGCGCGCGATGGCTTCGCGATCGAAGGGGAAGCCGCTGCCGGCGAGGGCTCCAGAGCCGAGCGGCATGACGTTGACGCGGCGTCGGGCGTCGCGCAGGCGGTCGCGATCGCGATCGAACATTTCGAAATAGGCAAGCAGGTAATGCGGCCAGAGGACGGCCTGCGCGCGGCGGAGATGCGTGTAGCCGGGGATGACGGCGTCCGGGTACTTGTTGGCCAGAGCGAGCAGCGACTGCATCAGCGCCGTCAGCAGATCGACCGTGCGATCGATTTCGCCGCGGAGCCAGAGGCGCGTGTCGAGCGACACCTGTTCGTTGCGGCTGCGGCCAGTGTGAATTTTGTCGGCGAGCGCTCCGGCTTTGTCTTTCAGTTTCCGAATGACAAGCGTGTGCACGTCTTCGTCGTCGGCGCCTTCGTAGAATGCGGCGGTTTTGGAGTCGGCGAGGATGGCGTCGAACGCGGTCACGAGGCCTTCGCGGTCGGCGGCGCTGAGGATTCCCACGCGTTCGAGCGCGCGGGCGAAGGCTTGCGAGCCGAGGATATCGGCCTCGATCAGGCGTTTGTCGAAATGGAGCGATCCGGAGAAGCGTTCAAACACTTCCGATGGGCCTTGTTCGAAACGGCCTCCCCACAGTTTCATTCGATGCTGGTCCTTTCGTTTCGTTTGGGCGCGCGGGTGCGTCGCCAACGCTTCCCTCTGAGTGTACTCGGGGAGCCGATGCGCGGGGTCACGTTTGCGCCAAGCGCAGGCTTGCGGTCGCCCGAATTCGTCGCGGTTCCGAATTCGTCGGGCTTCGGACATCCGCTCACTTCGTTCGCGGTTCTTTGCTGGGCCGCAGGTTGCGTGAGTTGGGCTTTGCTTTGCGGGTCCGCCTACTACGCCCGACTGCGTCGGGTGAGCGAGACCGGACGGACGCGCCTCGGTTAGCCTGGGCGCGCGATCCCAGGGCGACTCTGACGGCGCGATTAGCCGAGCAGCATCATGAGCAGCGCTTTTTGGGCGTGGAGCCGGTTTTCGGCCTGATCAAAGACAACGGACTGAGGCGACTCGATGACGGCGTTGGTGACTTCCTGGCCGCGCTTGGCGGGCAGGCAGTGCAGAAACACGGCGTCTTGCCGGGCTTGCGTGAACAGCTCTTCGTTCACCTGATAAGGCGCGAAGATGCGCTTGCGCTCCTCGGCTTCGGCTTCCTGGCCCATGCTAGCCCAGACGTCGGTGTATACGATATGCGCTCCGGCGACCGCTTCCGCGGGGTCGTTGGTGATGTGGATTGGCGCAGCGGCATGGGCGCGCGCGGTGGATGTGACGACGGCGTTGGGCTCAAAACCCCACGGGCAGCCGATCGAAACGGTCATACCCAGGCGGCTGGCGGTGAGCATCAGCGAGTGCGCGACGTTGTTGCCGTCGCCGACGAAGGCGAGCTTGATCCCTTCCCACTGGCCGAACTGCTCCTTCACCGTTTGCATGTCGGCGAGGATCTGGCAAGGATGATAGAGGTCGCTTAGGGCGTTGATGACCGGCACGGAGGACCACTCAGCGAGTTCGTCGATGGTGTGCTGGAGGAAGGTCCGCGCCACGATTCCGTTGGTCCAGCGATCCAGGTTGCGGGCGACATCCTTGACGGGCTCGCGCTCGGCGATGGGTCCGATGCTGACGACCGAGTCTCCGCCAAGCTGCTTGATCGCGAGTTCAAAGGTCATGCGCGTGCGCAGAGAGGGCTTTTCGAAGAGCAGGCTGAGATACTGGCCGCTGAGCACGCTCGCGAAGCGCGCGGGGTTGTGCTTCATCTGTGCGGCGAGATCGAGCAGCGCGTGGAGGTCGGCGACAGTCAGGTCGAGGTCCGAGCGCAGATCGGCCACTTGCGACGGGAAGGTCGCGGTTCGGGGCATGACGGTGGGACGGATCGCGGCGGCCATTGGTTGTTTATTCACTTCCCTGAATAATTATACACTAATCGGAGTCCCGCGCAAGTGGGTGGGATGCTCTTTGGCGGGTTGCGGACGACGAATGCCCGGTGCTGGATACTGGAGGAGATGCACAAGCCGAATTTCGGAGTGAGGTTCATGAAGCGCTTTTCCGGGTTGGCCGCGATGACACTGGCGCTCGTGGTGTCTTGCTCCGCCCAGTCCAAGCAGAAGACATTCCACCTGGCGATCGGAGACTCGGAGCGCCGGACAAGTGACGCCCGCGTGACGCTCGACGGGATCACAGACACGGCCACGGGCGAAGTTCTTTCGGCGGGACAACTGGCGTCGCGGTTAGCCGGCACGCGCCTACTGCTGATCGGCGAATCGCACACGACCATGGATTTTCATCGTGTGCAGCTCCGCGTGATCCAGGCACTCCAGGAGTCCGGGCGGAAGGTGATCATCGGCCTTGAGATGTATCCGTACACGGAACAAAAGTCGCTCGACAACTGGAAAGACGGGCTCCTGACGGAGGCGGGCTTCCTGACGCTGTCGCGGTGGTACGAATTCTGGGGCTACCACTGGGGCTATTATCGCGACATCTTCCTCTACGCTCGTGACAACCGGATTCCGATGTACGGCGTCAATACGCCGCGAAGCGTGGTGACGGCCGTTCGGCAGAAGGGAATCGAGAACCTCTCTGCAAGCGACAAACAACACGTGCCGCCCAAGATTGATGTCGATAGCGCGGATCATTTGACGTTTTTCCAGGCCTCGTTTGACGACGACGGCTCGATGCACGGACGCATGCCCGAAGCGATGTTGAAGAGCATGCAGTCCGCGCAAGCGACTTGGGACGCAAGCATGGGCTACAACAGCGTGAAGGTTTTGAAGGCGGCGCCGGCCGATTCGATTCTGGTGGTACTCGTGGGCAGCGGGCACGTGGCCTATGGCGTCGGCATTGAGCACCAGGCCAAGCAGTGGTTCGATGGCAAGATCACCACGCTGATTCCGGTGCCCGTCGAGGACTCCGACGAGAAGCCGGTGGAAAGCGTTCGAGCATCCTACGCAAATTTCGTGTGGGGAATTCCGAATGAGCGCGACTCGCTCTATCCGTCGCTGGGTTTCTCTACCAGCGAGACTGGCGGGGTGGGCAAGATGATCGCGGTCGAGAAGGACTCCATCGCGGGACGGAGCGGGTTCCAGGTGAATGACCAGGTGCTTGCGCTCGATGGCATCCCTACGCCGGATCGCGAGAGTTGGAATCGGATGATGGCCACGAAGAAGTGGGGCGACACAGCGGTGGTAACGATCAAGCGCGGCGGCGCGGAAGTCAAGATCAACGCGGAGCTCCGGCGGACGCGGAAGGAAAAGCATTAACTCTGAGCCGGTTGGTATCCTCATAGCCATGATTCCCAGCGGGCTTCGGTCGTTCTTTTTCTATTTTCTTGCGTGGACCGCGCTCGCGCAGACGCCGGTCTCTGACATCGTCGGAAAGCGTCACGCGCGCCTGGTGATTCGGAACGCAATGGTCGTGGACGGCAGCGGAACGCCGATGTCCGGCCCGCTCGACATCCTGGTCGTCAACGATACGATCGCGGCGATTGGCAGCGTGCCGCGAGGGGTCAAGGACACTGTCGAGATTGATGCGAAGGGGCGGTACGTGCTGCCTGGCTTGATCAATCTGCACGCGCACATTCAAGAAGAGCGCGGCGGGATCGCGCAGCCGCTGGAGTACCAGGCGAAGACGTGGCTGGCGTGCGGGATCACGACGATTCGCGACGTGGGTGGAAGCAGCGCCGCGCGGTCGCTCGACTTGCGGCGGCAGTCGAACCTCGGACAGATCGCGATGCCGCGAATCTTTGTGTATCCGATGTTTAGTTCGCTTTTGGTTGGCGCTACGGAGAAGATCGACGCTGGTGACGCCAACAGTCCGGCGGAGGCTCGGGCGCGCGTGCGCGCCATGAAGCAAGCGCAGGTGGATGGAATCAAGATCGTCGGGATCAAGCGAGAGATCTTCGATGCGATGGCGGACGAGGCGAAGAAAGAAGGCTTGCCGATTGCGATCCACATTGGCGTCGAGGAAACGACGGCGTGGGACGCAGTGCGAAACGGCGTCCGGTCTATCGAACATTGGTACGGGATACCGGATGCGGCGCTGGAGAACGGTGTGCAGGGCTTTCCGTCGAATTACAACTATCTCGACGAGCGCGACCGGTTCCGCTATGCGGGGCGTTTGTGGCGGGAAGCGAATCCGGAGCGGCTGAGCAAGGTGCTGCAGGCGATGGTGGATCGGAACGTCGCGTGGGATCCGACGCTGTCGATCTATGAAGCATCGCGCGATTTGCAGCGGGCGCAGGGGCAACCCTGGTTCAAGGAGTACCTGCATCCTACGCTCGAAGAGTTCTTTCGGCCGAATCCGGCGAACCATGGGTCGTACTTCTTCAACTGGAGTTCGACGGATGAAGCCTATTGGAAAGAGAACTATCGAATCTGGATGGCGGCGGTGCGGGAGTTCGAGCGGCGCGGCGGCGTGGTGGGTGCTGGCGACGATGCGGGATTCATTTATTCGCTCTATGGATTCGGTTTGATCCGCGAGTTGGAGTTGCATCAGGAGGCCGGTTTTCCGGCGCTGAAAGTGATCCAGCATGTGACGGCGAACAACGCCAAAATTCTGGGTCGGGAAGGGCGCTTGGGGAAGATTCGCGTCGGCTTCGCGGCAGATCTGATTATTGTAGACGGCAATCCGCTCGAGAATTTGAAGGTGCTCTATCCGACTGGCGTCGATGAGATTCGCGAGGGCAAGGTCGTGCGCACGAACGGGATCGAGTGGACGATCAAGGATGGCATCCCGTATTACGGTCCGGCGCTGCGGGCGGATGTGAAGGCAATTGTGGCGAAGGCGCGCGCGGTGAAGAGCGAGCCACGGGCACGGTAGCGTCCTCGCGAAAACTGTCGAAACGTTGGCTGGTGCGTCTCAAAAATGACGGCGCTGCATTCGATCCGCTTTCGATTACACTGGGAAATGCGTCGCGGATGAGGCGAGTAACCGCCGCGTTCTCGGAGGCATCCTAAAACATCCATGCTGAATTTTGATTTCCGTCCTCGTACTCGGGTCGTGTTCGGAGCCGGCGAATTTTCGCGGCTCGGGGAACTGGCGCGGGAAATCGACGCAAAGCGGGCGTTGGTGGTTGCCGATCCCGGCATGGTACAGGCGGGTTATGCGCAGGCCGCGATCCGGAGTCTGAAGGCGCGGCGCATCGAGGTCGGGGCGTTCCACGACTTCGGCGTCAATCCGGACACGAATATGGTGGAGGCGGGTCGCGTGGCGGCGGCCGCGCATCAGCCGGATCTGATTGTTGCGCTCGGCGGCGGCAGTTCGATGGATTGCGCGAAGGGCATCAACTTTGTCCACACCAACGGCGGCAACATGCGCGACTACTGGGGCTACGGCAAGGCGGCGAAGCCAATGCTGCCGATGGTGGCGGTTCCGACGACCGCGGGTACGGGGAGCGAGGCGCAAAGCTACGCGCTGATTTCCGATTCCGAAACGCATGTGAAGATGGCGTGCGGCGATTCCAAGGCGAGCTTTCGGATGGCGATTCTCGATCCGCAGTTGACGACGACGCAGCCCCGCGACGTGACGGCGGCGACGGGCTACGACGCGCTGTCGCACGCGGTTGAGACCTTCGTGACGACGCGGCGGACCGGATTGTCGGAGTGCTTCTCACGCTCGGCGTGGCGGCTGTTATCGCAGAATTTCGTCACGGCTCTGAACGAGCCCGACGATCTGGAGGCGCGCGGCGCGATGCTGCTCGGCGCGCATTTCGCGGGCCTGGCGATTGAGAATTCGATGCTCGGCGCGGCGCACGCGTGCGCGAATCCGGTGACGGCGAATTTCAGCATTACGCACGGTGTGGCGATCTCAATTCTGCTGCCGCACGTGGTGCGGTGGAATACGGCGGTCGACGGGCGGTATTACGAGTTGTATCCGAAGGATCTGCCGGCGTTCCTGAGGGCATTGAGCGAAGCCGCGGGATTGCCCGGCAGCCTGCGGGACGCGGGCGTTCCAGAAGAAGCGTTGTCGCGGATGTCGGAAGAGGCGGCGGCCCAGTGGACGGGAAAGTTCAACCCACGCGCCCTGGATGCGGCTGGCGCTCTTGAGATATACCAATGCGCGTACTAGTTTCCTTGCTCGCGGCGTTCGCCGCGTTTGGTCAGAATCAGCCTCAGGCTCCAGCGAAAGACAATTGGCCGCAGTTCCGGGGGAACCCGTCGCTGACCGGCATTACGGCATCGACTCTTCCGGCGAAGCTGAAGTTGCTTTGGACGTTCGATGCCGGCGACACCGTGGAGTCGTCTGCCGCGATTGTGGATGGTGCGGTTTATTTTGGCTCTGGCGCGGGCGAGTTGATTGCGCTGAATCTTTCGGACGGCAAAGTCCGTTGGCGGTACAAGACCAAGGAAGGCGTGGGCGAATCGTCGCCGGCTGTGGGGCAGGGCATCGTGGTAATTGGCGACCTAAGCGGCGTCGTGCATGCGGTGAATGCGGCCGACGGCAAGGGTTTGTGGACGTTTATGGCAGGCAGCGAGATCAAGGCGTCGCCGGCGATCGTTGGCGATCGCGTTGTCATTGGATCCTACGACGGCAATTTGTACGGGCTGGCACTGAAAGACGGCAAGGCTTTGTGGAAGGTGAAGACGAACGGGCCGGTGCACGCGACGGCGTGCGTGTACGCCGGACTCGCGTACGTTTCCGGGTGTGATGGCGTGTTGCGCGGTGTACGGGTGACGGATGGCGTTGCGATGAACGAGATCAAGACGGGCTCGTACACCGGCGCGTCGCCTCTGTTCAATGGGACCTCGGTGTATTTTGGGACGTTCAACAACGACGTGTTGGCGTACAACGTGAAATCGAAGGCTCAGTTGTGGCGGTTCGCGCCGCGGCGCGAGTTTCCCTTCTATTCGTCGGCGACCTTGTTTGAAGGCAAAGTGATTCTCGGCGGGCGCGATAAGGTTGTACACGCGTTGGATGAGAAGACGGGCAAGGAAGCGTGGGAGTTTCCGACGAAGGCTCGTGTGGAATCTTCGCCCGCGGTTTCGGGCGGGCGAATCTACGTTGGCTCGAACGACGGTAACCTGTATGTGCTCGATGGGAAGACGGGGAAGAAGCTCGATGAGTTTACCGCGGGCTCGCCGCTGTCGACGTCGCCTGCGATTTCGCAAGGCCGGCTGGTGATCGGGTCGCAGGACGGCAAGATCTACTGCCTCGGCGGCTGACTCTCTCGCCGTCGCTCAGGGCACACGCTCATCCTGTCGCCCGACGACGCGGCCACTTTCTCGAAATTCGAGTCGAATTTCATCGAAGAGCTCGGCGTAAAAGGCGACCTCGAAAAATCGCTCGCGCACAACATGGCCGCCGCGCAATATCAGATTGAACGCGCCAGAGCCATCGAAACCAACATTCTCCAGATCGGAGCCATCGACTTCGCCACCGAAAACCCCGACCCCAAGGTCGACCCGGCGATCATCCAAGCCATCGGCCTCGCACAAGCCTTCCAGGACAATGCCGAAATAATCGATCTGATTTCGCGCTACACCGCCAGGCACTCGATAGACTTTCTCAACAATGAAAAGCGTTTGCGCGAAATCCAAAGAGAAAGAATCAACTCGCAGTACCGCCGCCTCGACGAACGCAAACAACGCCACAACCAAAACTGGGCGAATGACCAACAAGCAGCAGTAGGTCGGACGACCACGTCCGACCAGGCACAAGCCAACAGCAGCGAAACCCACGGCATCGAGCCGCGCACGAAGCCCGACGAAGTCGGGCGCAGTAAGCGGGTGAGCGGCCAACAAGAAGCACCAAATGAA
>JAYVTO010000047.1:0-13860 GCA_043788745.1 Acidobacteriaceae bacterium | reverse complement strand
ACTTCGGCAGATGGAAGTTCGTCAACATCGCGCCCGTCTTCTGAAAGCCGAATCCCGGATAGATGAAGATCTCGGTGTCGTCTTCAGTTCGTCCGGTCGAAGCCCACGACTCGAGCGTTCGCACGCTCGTCGTGCCCGCCGCGACCACCCGCGTTGCCCGCGAGATCGCCGTCGCGGCATCCGGCTTGATCGCATAGCGCTCGCTGTGCAGCTTCACTTGCTCGACGACCTTGCTGCGCAATGGTTGAAACGTCCCTAGGCCGACGTGCAGCGTCACACGCGCGGCCGCGGCCTTGGCCGCGCATTGTTTGAGAATCTCCGGCGTGAAGTGCAAGCCCGCCGTCGGAGCCGCCACCGATCCGCGTTCGCCCGCATACACCGTCTGATACCGCGCTCGATCTTCCGCCTCATCCGGACGATCGATATACGGCGGCAACGGCACGTGCCCGATCGTATCCACGATGTCGTCGAACGCGCGCGCGGCTGTGAAGCGCAGTGTACGTTCGCCGAACTGACCACGCCCCAGCACCTCCGCCGACAGTTCTTGGCTAAAGACGATCCGCTCACCGCTGCGCACCTTGCGCCCCGGATGCACCAACGCCTGCCACGTCAGCCGGTCATCCGACAACGCCTTCGTGAGAAACACCTCCACCTTGCCGGTGCCTTCCGTGCCGTCCGCTAACACGCGATGTCCGAACAGCCGGCAAGGGAAGACGCGCGAGTCGTTCAAGACCAGGCAATCGCCCGCCCGCAGAAACTGAGGGAATTCGCGGAACCAATGGTCTTCAATCGAACCGCTGGCGCGATCGACCACCAGCATGCGCGACGCCGAACGCTCAGCGAGCGGCTGCTGCGCAATCAGTTCGTCGGGTAAATGAAAATCGAAATCCGAAACCAGCACGTTGCTTCCAGACTAAAACGCGCGCCGGGTTGCCGTCCACGTTACTCTAGAGTGTTGCACCCTTCCTCCCAATCGAAGATCCTCGGTATCGAGAGCTCCTGCGATGAAACCGCCGCCGCGGTGGTCGAAGGCGGCTCGCGCATTCTCTCGTCCGTCGTTGCGTCGCAACTCGACACCCACGGCAAGTACGGCGGAGTGGTTCCCGAACTCGCCTCGCGTGAGCATTTGCGCGCGATCGTACCCGTTGTCCGCGAATCGCTGGAGCGCGCGAGTTGCGCGTGGTCCGACCTCGCCGCGGTCGCTGTTACCGCCGGCCCCGGCCTCGTCGGCTCGCTGCTCGTCGGGGTCACTTACGCCAAGGCCATCGCCTTCACGCGCAACCTCCCGCTGATCGCCGTCAACCACGTCGAAGGTCACATCCACGCCGTGCTGTCGCAGAACGAAGTCGCACTTCCTGCGCTCGCCTACGTCGTCAGCGGCGGTCACACGCATCTCTTTGAAGTCAGCGCGCTCGGCGCCTATCGTCTGCTTGGAAAGACCCGAGACGACGCCGCCGGAGAAGCCTACGACAAGGTCGCGAAGCTGCTCGGCTACGGCTATCCCGGCGGCCCGACCGTGGATCGTCTTGCGGCGCACGGCGATCCGCGCGGCGTCAAGTTTTCGATGGTCAAGATGAAAGGCAATACCCTCGACACCAGCTTTAGCGGCCTCAAGACCGCCGTGTTGCGTTGGACCGAAGCGCGCGACCTCACTGCCGAAATTTCGGTCCGCCGCGGTCTCCTGCGCGCGCACCCGCACCCCACGCTCGAACAGTGGATCGAGGTCACGCCGCGCGCAACGCTCGATTTGCTTGCGTCTTTTCAGCGGACCGTTATCAAGGAGCTGCTGCGGCGCACCGCGACCGCCGCCGAAGAAACCGGCGCGCGCTCGATTCTGTTCTCGGGCGGCGTAGCCTGCAATGCCGGTCTACGCGCCGCCGCCGCGCGCGAGCTCGCAGGGTATCCTCTATTCTTCCCGGCGTTCGATTTGTCTACCGACAACGCGGCCATGATCGCAGCCGCCGCCTGGCCCAAATTCGTGACGCAAGACTTCTCCGATTTTTCACTGAAAGCATCCGCATCGCTCGCCATCGCGTGAGCATCGAAACAACTTTTATGCATCCTCAACAACAACCCGAAGAACCGAAACCGCGCATCCTCGGAGTCGAAAACCTGATCGCCGTCGGATCCGGAAAAGGTGGTGTCGGAAAAACCACCGTCTCCGTCAATCTTGCGTTGTCGCTCTCCGCGCTGGGCCACAGCGTCGGTCTGATGGACGCTGATGTGTACGGACCCAACGTCCCGCTCATGATGGGCATTCGCGAGACGCCGCGCGCCGTCGGCGAACGCATCCAGCCACTCGAAAAGCACGGCCTGAAAGTGATGTCGATGGGCTTCCTAAATCCCGGCGACAAGCCGTTGGTGTGGCGCGGCCCCATGCTCCACAGCGTCATCCAACAGTTCTTGCGCGGCGTCGATTGGGGCGATCTCGATTACCTCATCATCGACTTACCGCCTGGCACCGGCGACGTCCAGCTTTCGTTGATTCAAACCGCGCCCCTGACCGGCGCTGTTGTCGTGACCACGCCCAGCGAAGTCTCACTCGAAGACGCGCGCAAAGCCGTCAATATGTTCGATCAGGTTCGCGTTCCCATCATTGGCCTCGTCGAGAACATGAGCTATTTCGTCGGCCCCGATGGAGCGCGTATCGATGTTTTCGGAACCGGTGGCGGAGAGC
This sequence comes from Acidobacteriaceae bacterium, assembly GCA_043788745.1. Classification (GTDB taxonomy): domain Bacteria; phylum Acidobacteriota; class Terriglobia; order Bryobacterales; family Bryobacteraceae; genus JBBQWZ01. Next base: position 11,183 of record JAYVTO010000047.1, on the reverse strand, counting down.
GCATGGCGTCGATGATGAAGCTGGAGTTCCTTGGCGGCATACCGCTCGATCCGAAGATTCGTATCGGCGGAGACAGCGGCGCGCCCGTATCTTTGCAAAAAGATCCCGCGTTCCTCGAACTTGCGCGCAAAGTGGAAGCCGGAGTCCGTGCGCTTGCCGGCAAAACCGGTCCGACGATTTCGATTGAGGACTAAACGAGCCTACTCATACTGCGTCCAGGTCCGAAGCACTTTGATAATGCGCTCTTTGCGCGGCACTTGATTCACCAACCTATGCTGAACGTTGATCCGGCGTGAATAGGCTCCGGCAAGGTCGCCAACCAGTTTCTCAAACGGCGGCGGCGATTGAAATGGGTTCTTCCTGAGGATCGATAACAAGCGTTCACGCCGAGGCCTCAGCCCCGCCGCTTCGATGAAGCATGCATCGTTTCGCGCGTGTTTGGAATAGACCAAGGCCCAATGGAACAATCAACTCACCAACCGAGTGTGGTGCGTCGCATGTCTTATGTGTGACCCAATCGAATGTTGGCGCTGTCAAACGCTGTGATAGCACTGAACCGCAACCGTAAGCGCCCCCACCCCACCGAAGAACCGCGACCGTAAGCGCCCCCACCCCACCGAAGAACCGCGACCGTAAGGGAGCGGACATCATACTGCGTCGAATTCTGGACGCACTACACTCGTTGGCGGTGGCCGCGCGCCGTCCGCTAAACTTAAGGTTGGGCATGCCGCATCGTTTCCGATTCGCAACTTGTAACGAAGTCTTCGAAAACTGGACGTTTCACGACACCTGCAAGGCAATCCGGCGCGCAGGCTATCAGGGCCTTGAAATCGCTCCCTTCACACTGGCTGCTGATCCGGCGTCGCTGACCCCGGATCAGCGACGGCAGTTTCGGTCGATCATGCAGTCGGAGGACCTCGTCTTCGTCGGCCTGCATTGGTTGCTCGTGAAGCCAGACGGCCTGCACGTCACTACGAACGACACGCACGTTCGCACGAAAAGTTGGCAATACATCCGCGACCTTATTGACTTGTGCGCGGACTTGGGCGACGCCGGCGTGATGGTCTTCGGCTCTCCCAAACAACGATCCGCCGTGGACGGAGCCAGCGTCGAAGAAGCTACCGCGCGATTTGTCGACGGCATTGCCGGCGTCTCTTCGCAGGCGGCCGAGCGCGGCGTCACCATCTTGATTGAGGCGCTTCCTTCCGCGCAGTCTAACGTCGTAACATCGCTCGACGAAGCCGCGCGTATCGTGCGTGAGATCGCGAGCCCCTCCGTCCGAACTATGTTCGACACGCACAATGCCGTCGAAGAAATGGAGGCGCACGCAACGTTGATCGAACGCCATTTTGATCTCATCCGCCACGTCCATGTCAATGAGATGGACGGCCGCCATCCCGGGACCGGAACCTACGACTTCAAGCCGATGCTCTCGACCTTGCTAACCAGAGACTATCGCGGCTGGGTTTCGCTCGAAGCGTTCGACTTTTCCGCGGGCGCGGAGACCATCGTCCGCGACACCATCGCCTACCTGAAGTCAGAAGTGGCGGCCATCGCGCCCATCAACCGGAGGACTTGTGCCTAAGAAATATGTTGTAACCGGCGGCGCCGGATTCATTGGCTCCGCGCTGGTGCGCGGCCTGCTGGCCCGCGCTGACGGTGAGGTCGAGGTCATCGACAACCTGCGAAGCGGCCATGAGAAGAATCTCACCGAAGTCCGGCCGCGGATTGCGTTTCACAATCTCGACATCCGCGACCGCGCGGCGATCGCCCCCGTGCTCGCCGGAGCCGATACAGTATTTCACCTCGCCGCGATTCCCTCCGTGCCCCGCTCCATCGCCGAACCGGACGAGTCGCACGACGTCAACAGCAACGGCACGTTCCACGTGATGCGGGCTGCGGCCGAGGGCAAAGTCCGCCGCGTCATTTACGCCGCGTCGTCATCGGCCTATGGCAATACCGAAACGCTGCCCAAGGTCGAAACGATGATCGCGAGCCCGCTGTCGCCGTATGCCGCACAGAAGCTAATGGGCGAATACTACGTCTCGGTGTTCTCCAATTGCTTTGGCGTCGAAGGCACCTCGCTGCGCTTCTTCAACGTATTCGGGCCCCGGCAGGATCCGTCGAGCCCCTACTCCGGCGTCCTCTCATTGTTCATGAAGCACCTGATTGCGCACACCAGCCCGACGATCTTCGGCGATGGCGAGCAGACGCGCGACTTCACCTTTGTCGAAGACGTTGTCGCTCTCCTGATCAAAGCTGCGCAGTCGCCATCGGCATCCGGCAAGACCTACAACGCCGGCAACGGATTCCGCTTTTCATTGAATCAGACCTGGGCCATGCTGCAGAAGATCGAAGGCGTATCGATCCCTGCAAACTACGGACCCCCGCGCGCCGGCGACGTCATGCACTCGATGGCGGATACCTCGGCGGCAATTGCCGATCTGGGTCACACGCCGGAAGATACCTTTGAAACCGGTCTGCGCAAGACGCTCGCGTGGTACCGCACCAGCTAGGACAATCCTGGTTCTACGAGTCGAAGCTCTCTGCCGATAACCTCGCGCAAAAGCAAGAGGTCCACCGTGATCGTCCGCCGGACGAGGGCGTCATCCACTTGCCTCGTACTCATGCCGGTAGGCGTTTCCCGCCGCCGCGATTTCAGCCCACGGAATCTGAGTATGCCTTTCCTTTAATATATCCGGAAGGCGCCTGGACGCTTCCGATATGATCGCAAGGGCTGGCGTGACGGCATACGCTGTCTTCAAGTCTGCGCCGAACTGTTCAAAGGAAATACCGGTGATGAACGCACCGATTACGTCAATGTTGTATTGAATATCGTGGAGCCGCTGAGCGGAATTCTTGGAAGCCATTCCCTGTTGTCCCTCGAGTGCCCCCTGGAATGCGTCAACGGCATCGCGCAAGATCGATTCGCGCAGAAGAGGCTTCAACGTTTTCTTGTGGACCACGTCGCTCTCGGTACCGGGCAACTCGGCCACAAACAGCCGGATTCCCGCGTACTCAAACAATCCGATCGCGCGGTTTCGATCCAGATCGATGAGGACGTCAACATCGCGATCTGGCCCGCTCTCGCCTCGCGCGAGCGAACCGAATATCGCTGCATGCTGAACGCCGCGCGCCCGCAGTTCTGGCTCATGCTCTCGAAGAGTCGCGAATGCGCTCTTACGCTTCGCATCCATCGCTTTCGTTCGCAGTCTAGCAAAACCCAAATAATTACCGTTTCTTCAACGCCTTCGGGAAATCCACGGCCGCCGGACCATTTTCGTCCCGCAGCTCTGAATTCCCACCGCGATCCGGATAGAGCGGCATGCTCAACCCACCGGTCTCCTTCAGAATCTCAAACAGCCGCGCATTCATCCGCTTCGCCGTCTCCCGATGCGCCGGATCCGCGATCAGATTGTGCGTCTCTTCCGGATCTGCCTGTAGGTCGTACAGCTGATTCACATCCCAAACACCGTGCGCGCGAATGTACTTGAATCGCTCTTCGCGCAACGCCTGCTGCGTCGGCGTCTGCGGAAAACTGCGCTCCCAGAAATATTCATACAGAAGTTCGCGGCGCCACCCGGGATCGTCGCCGTTCTTCGCCAGCGGCAACAGACTTTTGCCGTCCAGCCCGGCCGGAGCTGCCACCCCCGCCGCGTCCAGCACGGTCGGCAGGATGTCCAGATTCGCAGTCATCTTCGTGCATACACCGCCGCCGGCAAACAATTCCGGACAGCGTGCGAGCATCGGCACGCGCATCGACTCCTCAAACGCCGTCCGCTTGTCGATCAGCCCGTGCTCGCCGAACGCGAATCCGTTGTCGCCCATATAGATGATCAGCGTCGAATCGAGCTCTCCGCGCGCCTGTAGCGTTTCGCGCAACTGACCCAGCGACTCATCCACCCCCAGCAGCGTCTCCGCGTACTTCTGATAGTAGGTCGCGAGATCGAGCCGCGAATGATACGCAAAATCGACGCCGTGGTGGCTGTTGCGCTGATCGCGGACCCACCGCGGCCACGTTTCGATGCCCTCCACATCGCGCGCCATCGTCCGCGGCGGCACGAACTTCGTCCCGCTCAAAGCCCCCTTGTGCCGCGGCGCGGGCTCAAACGGCGAGTGCACCGCCTTGTGCGATAAGTACATAAAATACGGCTTGTTCTTCGGCCGCGCGCGAAGCCAGTCCGTTGCGTACCCGGTTAGCTCGCCGGTGATGTGGCCCGACTGCGCCACCGGTTTTCCGTCCACATTCAAGCCATTCTTCTCCGGTGTGTACGAGCCCTGTCCGCGAAAGCTCACCCATTTCGAAAAGCCGGGCTGCGGGCCGTCGCCTTCGCTCCCCATGTGCCATTTCCCAAAGAATCCCGTGTCGTAACCCGCCTTCTGCAGCAGTTGCGGAAAGAACCGCGTGCCCGCGGGAATCGCCGTGTTGTTGTCGACGATCTTGTGCCGGTGCGCGTAAACGCCGGTGAGAATCGTCGCGCGGCTCGGCGAACACAACGACGTCGTCACAAACGCATTCTTAAAATGCACGCCTTCCTGCGCCAGCCGATCCAACTCCGGCGTCCGTCCGGCCAGCATCGGCTGCGCGCCCGTAAACCCAAACGCATCGTGGCGATGATCGTCTGTGAGGACGAAGATGATGTTCCGCCGCTTCTGAGAGGCGGCGAGTAAAGGAATTCCGGCTGTTCCGGCAAGCAGGCTGCGGCGTGTCATAGCGATGCTTTCAAGAATAAGCGATTTGCCGAAGGTCGTTGCCGTCGGCCCGCATGGTCGACGACGGCCCGATCGAAGGATGCAAAGCAACAAATCCGAGCCGCGCACGAAGCCCGGCGAAGTCGGGCGAAGTAACCGGTCGAAGCCCGAAGGCAAGGCCACGAGCGGGGAAGTGTCAAACCGCAGCCGAGATTACAGCCTACCCCGCGGGTCGATTACAGTTAAAACAGCACCGGTTGACCGGTCGGCTAATTTTGTGGAATCCTCTGAGAACGATACTCGTCTAATCGACTATGCGTACCCTGCTCACATTTGCTCTTGCTTCTGCTTCCCTGTTCGCCGAAACAGCCACTTGGAAGATTGACACCGCTCACTCAGCCGCCGGCTTCGGCGTCAAACACATGATGGTCTCCACCGTTCGTGGAACGATGGGCAAGGTTTCGGGCAGTGTCGTCTTCGACAGCGCCGACGTCTCGAAGTCCTCCGTGACCGCCGAAATCGATATCACCGGCATCAATACCCAAAACGAGAATCGCGACAAGCACCTGAAAAGCGCCGATTTCTTCGACGTCGAGAAGTTCCCCAAGATGTCCTTCCAGTCGGCCAGGATCTGGAAAGCCGGTAGCGGCTTAAAGATGGCCGGCAACCTCGCGATGCACGGCGTCACAAAAGAGGTCACCTTCGACGTCGACGGACCGGCAGCTCCCGTGGCGGGCCAGGGAGGCTCCAAGCGTTCTGGCGCGACCGCCACGGCGAAGATCAGCCGCAAAGATTTCGGCCTCACCTGGAATCGCGCTCTCGAAGCCGGCGGTGTCACCGTCAGCGACGAAGTCGCCATCACGCTCGACATCGAGATGACCAGCGGCGGCCAGCAGAAGCAATAACTACCTCGTGCTCATGAAAAAAGGCCGAGCGTCAGGCGCCCGGCCTTTTCGCGTTTCCGGGCACCGGTTGACTTAAGTCGCCACCGTGCCGATAATCGACGAATGCTCGTCAATGCCTTGCTCGCGCTCGTAGCGCTGCTTTCTCCGATCGGCGCCCTCGCCGCCGACTTCCCCATCACGGTCTACCTCGTCCGTCACGCCGAGCGCGGCGACACGCCGCCAAGCGACCCCGGCCTCACCACCCAGGGCACCGCGCGCGCCAACAAACTCGGGCAGATGCTGTTTGAGAAGAAAGTCACTGCCATCTACACCAGCGAATTCACGCGCACCAAGCAAACCGCCAAGCCGCTCGCCGACCGCGTCAAAGTGAAGATCAACGACACCTTCACCGGCAGCAAAACGAAGGAACTAGCCGCAGCGATCACCCAAGGCAAAGATCGGGTCGTGGTCGTCGTAGGACACAGCAACACGGTCCCAGCCGTCATCCACGCGCTCGGCGCGGGAGCCGTCCCGCCGATCAAAGAGACGGAGTTCGATAACATCTACATCGTCACCGTCACTGCGCCCGGCAAAGCCACTGTTACGCGCCAGAACTACTAGCTCCACACCAGGCCCGCCGAACAGCACGCACACGGTACAATCGCCTGTGTGTCAGTAAAGAGCGGCCCGCTCGCGGGCATTCGTGTTCTCGATTTTTCGAGCTTCCTCGCCGGACCCGCCGCCGCCGAGCACCTCGGCGATATGGGCGCCGACGTTATCAAGGTTGAACCCCTCACCGGCGACCTCGGCCGCACCTGGAGTCCCTTCATCGCCGGCGAATCCCGCTTCTTCCTCGCCTGGAACCGCAACAAGCGCAGCATCGCCATCGACCTCACCACCGACACCGGCCGCGAGATAGTCTACAAACTGGTGAAGGACACGGACGTCATCGTCGAAAACTTCCGCCGCGGCGTAACGGACCGTTTGAAGATCGACTACGAGACTCTGCGCAAGCACAATCCAAAGCTGATCTACGCCAGCTCCACCGCGTTCGGAACCAAAGGCCCGCAAGCGAACCGCCCCGGCTACGATCCCGTCCTGCAGTCGCTCTCCGGGGCCGCCCGCGGCAACGAACGCATCAACGGCGGAACCACCGCCATCAACTGCGTTGCCGTCAGCGATCATCAGGCCTGCATGCTGATCGTCTCCGGCGTCTGCGCCGCGCTCTATTACCGCGAGCGCACCGGCGTCGGCCAGAAACTCGAAACGTCGCTGCTGCAAGCCGCGATGAACGTCCAGTCGCAGATGTTCGTGAAGCCGCTGGACAAGCAGGAAGACGGCAACATCGGCATCTATCCCTACCGTCTTTTCGCGACCAGCGACTACAAGATTTTCGTCGCCGCCGGCACCGATCGCTTCTATCGCGCAATGTGCGATGTTATCGGCCGGCCGGACCTCGGAGCCGATCCGCGTTATGCAACCAACGGGCAGCGGGTGAACGCCGCTATCGAACTCAACAAGGAACTCGAACCCGCCTTCAAAACGCGGACCACTGCCGAATGGGAATCCGCCCTGATAGCAGCCGGCGTGCCCTGCGGAGCCGTCAAAACCTACATGGAATTCTTCGACGACGAACAAGTCACCGCCATGGACATGAACCCCGTGATGGATCATCCCGCCGCCGGCCGCATCCAAGTCAGCGGCCTTCCCGTGCATTTCCACGAGACGCCCGGTGTCCTCGATTGCCCCGCGCCGATGCTCGGCCAGCACACCGAGGAGATTCTGCGTGAAGCCGGTTACGCCGACGACGCGATCGCCGGCCTGCTGCGCGCCAACGTGGTCAACCAATACGCAGGCGTTTGACCAAAGGCCATGCAGGGATCGCTTCCTCTCTTCGACGCTCCGCCATCATTCGACCGCGCCGGACTCGCCGCGCGCCTCGCGAAGTTACGCGACGGCAACATCTGGATCGGCACCAGTTCCTGGAAGTACGAGGGCTGGGTCGACCAAATCTACACCCGCGACCGCTACCTGACGCGCGGCCGCTTCTCGCAAAAACGCTTCGCAGCCGAGTGCCTCGCCGAGTACGCCGAAGTATTCCCGATCGTCTGCGGCGACTTCAGCTTTTATCAATTCCCAATACCCGAGTACTGGGCGAAGCTCTTCCGCTCCGCTCCCCCGCAACTGCACTTCGCGTTGAAGGTGCCCGAAGAGATCACCGTCAACGTCTGGCCACGCCACGCCCGCTACGGACCGCGCGCCGGCAGAAAGAACGAATCGTTCCTGAACGCCGATGTCTTTCGCGCTGCCTTCCTGGATCTCCTCGACCCCTATCGCGACCGCGTCCCGGTTCTCATCTTTGAGTTCGGCGCATTCGGCGCGAAGAGTTTCGAACACGCGGGCGAATTTCTGCTTGCCTTGAAGCCCTTCCTCAACGCACTTCCCTGGCACTGGCGCTACGCCGTCGAAGTGCGCAACGACGATTACCTTGTCCCCGCCTACTTCGACGCACTCCACGAAAGCAACGTCGCTCACGTCTTCAACGCCTGGTCGCGCATGCCCGAACTCGGCCAGCAGATCGCCCTGCCTGGATCGCATACCGCCGACTTCGTTGTCACGCGCGCGTTGCTCCGCAAAGGCCGTGCGTACGAAGACGCCGTCGCGCAGTTCTCGCCCTACAAAGAAATTGAGGACCCCAACGAAAACGCTCGCGCGGCACTCCGCGAGATCATTTCGCGCGCGCAACGTGAACGCCGTTCGGCATACATCTTCGTGAACAATCGGCTCGAAGGCAACGCGCCGGGAACCATCGAAGCCGTCACGGCGTCATAAACAGGCTGTCGTGATTAAACGGAAGCTCCCAGTCGACGAGATTCTCTCCGCGATCCTCGCTTCTCTGCGCGACCGCCCCAACCTCGTCATCGAAGCGCCGCCTGGAGCCGGCAAAACCACGCGCGTTCCTGCCGCCCTGCTAAACGCCTTCCCCGGCGAAATACTCGTGCTTGAACCACGCCGCCTCGCCGCGCGCATGGCCGCGAATCGCGTCGCGCTGGAGCTCGGCGAGCGCCTCGGTGAAACCGTTGGCTATCAGGTTCGCTTCGAAGATGTCTCCGGACCGCGTACTCGTTTGAAGTTCGTTACCGAAGGCGTCCTCGTGCGCCGCTTGTTGTCGAACCCCACGCTCTCCGGCGTCTCCGTCGTCGTCCTCGACGAATTTCACGAACGCCACCTCGATGGCGACGTCGCCCTGGCCTTACTTCGCCGTCTCCAACAAACGCGAAAAGAGTTGCAACTGCTCGTGATGTCGGCGACGCTCGATGCGCTTCCCGTCGCCGCTTATCTCGACGCCGCAACGCTTAAGTCCGAAGGCCGCCTCTTCGATCTCACCCTCGAACACACGCCACATTCGCCCGCGGCACTCGAAGAGCAAGTCGCGGTCGCGCTCGAACGCGTGCTGCGCGCGCAAGCAAGCGGTGACGTGCTCGTGTTTCTCCCCGGAGCCGCCGAGATCCGCCGCGCCCAGCGCGTTTGCGAACCCATCGCCCGCCGCGCGAACCTCCTGCTCATCACGCTCCACGGCGACCTCTCCTCCGAAGAGCAGGACCGCGCAGTAAAGCCCGCCGCGCAACGCAAAGTGATCCTGTCGACCAACGTCGCCGAAAGCTCCATCACCATCGAAGGCGTAACCGCCGTCATCGATTCCGGACTCGCGCGCTTCGCGAGCCACTCGCCCTGGACCGGCCTTCCGCGTCTCGAAGTCGCGCGCATCAGCAAAGCCTCCGCCAAGCAGCGCGCTGGCCGCGCCGCCCGCACCGCGCCCGGCCACGTCATTCGCCTCTATTCCGTCGACGACTTCGTTCGCCGCGCCGAGCATGACGCGCCGGAGATCTTGCGCCGCGAACTCTCCCAACTCGCGCTCGACCTCTGCGCGATGAAGCAGACCGATCTCGATTGGCTCGATGCACCCACGCCCGCGGCGTGGGATGCGGCGTGGGATCTGCTCCATCGCCTTGGCGCGATGCACGAGCGAATTCTTACGAAGCGGGGCGAGCGGATGGCGCGCCTGCCCCTGCATCCGCGGATGGCGCGCCTCATGATCGAGGCCGCGGACCGCGACGCCACGCGCTCCGGCTGCGCTGCTGCCGCCGTGCTCTCCACCGGCGAGCGCGGCAGCAATACCGCTCGCGTCTCCTCCTTGCACGATCTCATCGACAGCGATTGGCAGCCGCAAACGCGCCGTATCTTCGAGCAACTGAGCAAAACGCAAGCCCGCACGCGCGCACCCCGTAGCCAAGTTCAGTCCAACCTTCCGACCACCGCGGCGAATGAAAATGGCACCGCGACAAATCCGAGCCGCGACCAAAGGGGCCCGAAGGGCCCCGTCGGAAGCGGACTCTCCCAAGGCATTTACAGAGGTGCGATCCAAGAAAACGACTCGGACGAAGCTCTCCGCTGGGCCGTCCTCGCTGCCTTTCCCGATCGCGTCGCGCGCCGCCGCCGCGAAGACGAAGTGCTCCTCGCCTCCGGCGGATCCGCCAAAGCCCCCGGTAGTCCCTCCGAGTTCTTCGTCGCGCTCGACATCGAAGAAAGCCGAGACCGCGGTCTGCCCCTTGTCCGCCTCGCCAGCGCCATCGAGCCGGAATGGCTCCTCGAACTCTTTCCCGATCGCGTCATCGACCGTCGCGCCGTCGAGTGGAACCGCCAGGCCGAACGCGTCGAGCAAGTCGACGCGCTGCTCTTCGATCAACTCATCCTCGAAGAAAAGCGTGGCGGCCGTCCCGATCCAGAAGCCGCCGCCGCACTGCTCGCCGCGAAAGCGCAAGAGGTTGACCTCGGCCGCTTCGTCGATCGCGAAGCGCTTGCGTTACTGCAGGCGCGCACCGCCTTCGCCGCGCAACACTCGAAGGTTCAGCCGATCACCGAAGAGCGCATCGGGCAGGCTCTCACGAATCTCTGCGAAGGCCGCCTGTCTCTGAAGGATCTCGAATCCGCCGGCCTCCTCGAAGCACTGACGGCAGAGGCCGGACGCGCCGAACTCGAACGCGCCGCGCCCGCGACGCTCCGCTTGCAGGCCGGACGCCAAGTGAAAATCCACTACGAACTCGGCAAGCCGCCATGGGTTGAATCGCGCTTACAAGACTTCTTCGGTATGGACCAAACGCCGAACGTCAACGGCACCCCCATCACAGTCCACTTGCTCGCCCCGAATCAGCGACCTGTGCAAGTCACCGCCGATCTCGCCGGATTCTGGCAGCGCCTCTATCCGCAAGTGCGCCGCGAACTCATGCGCCGCTACCCGCGCCACAAGTGGCCCGAAGATCCGCGCACCGGCATCGCGTAAAATCGCGGATTCCGCCATGCCAACCAAACACGCGCCCATTTCGATGACCGCCGTCGTGCTGCTCGCCTTCAAACCCGCATGGCTCGCACTCTCACTGGCAAACGTCGGCCCGCAATCGGGCCAGTCCGGTTGCCGCAGAATCGCCATCGCTTGCTTCTGCGTCTCCGCTGGGGATTCCGGCGAAGGCGAACAGTCATTCCGGGAGGAACGCGAACGGCATTCCGGGCCGAAGGCGAAAGATCTCGGAGCGTAGCGACGCTGGCAGT
>JAYVTO010000046.1:0-8147 GCA_043788745.1 Acidobacteriaceae bacterium | reverse complement strand
CAGAGTTGGGGCTCGGATTGGCGAGCGGCGGCAAACGCAGAGAGGACGGTCTCGATGCCGTAACCCGGCTCCCAGGCGCGGGTGCAAACGATCTGCATTACTTCAGGGCGAACGGGCGCGGGGAGAAATCGAGGGAGATCGACGCCCCAGGGGAATTGGACGATGCGGTCACCGGGAATATCGAAGAGCCGGCGCGCCGCGCCGTCGACCTCCAGCGAATCGCAGAGGAAGAGATCGCACTGCGCGAGGGCGTAGCGCGCGTGACCGAGAAGGCTTTCGTCGAGATTCAACAAGTCAGATCCCCAACTGACTGCAACAAGAGGCCTGGCATTTGCGCGGGCAGCGAGAAAGGCGCAGGTCGGTACAGGGCCGGCTTGGGTGACGTCCGGTTCAAAGACTGCAAGCGCTTCTTCGACGCTTCCAGAGATTTCGATGACGCCGTCAGGAAGCGAGCGATCCTCGAGTGCAATGCCTTCCGTGCGGAGAAGTCCCGCCGTATGGCCACGTTCCGCGAGCGCGGCGAGGAAGCGGCGATCGTGAGACGTATATCCGCGGCTAACGTACAAGACCCGCATGCTGACTCTCTTCGACCGGAACGAGCATCTCGATACGCAAACAATCGCCCGCCGGAATCACGTTTGCGGCGACGCGACCGACGGCCTGATCGAGTTGGTAGGGCAGCAGGGCTCCGGGAGTGGCGGGGCGGAGCACGTCGATCAGGTCGCGCTGGATGATTTCGCCTTCCTGGATGTCGCGAGCGGCCCGGAGGGCGCGGCGCTGCACGACGACGGTTTCCTGTTCGTTCAAAGCGACGAACTTCTCGGTGCTGCCGAGAGCGAGTTCGAGTTCGCGGGTGCGGTCGACCATCTCGCGCCAGGTGGCCGGGGTCATCGAAAACTTGTGGTCCGGGCCTTCACGGTGCGGGTCGTCGGTGAAGTGCTTCTCGATGATGCAGGCACCGAGCGCAACTGCGCCGAGGACGGTGGCGTGCCCATGCGTGTGGTCCGACAGGCCGAGAAGGGCGTAAGGATAGAGGCGCGCAAAGGTACGAAGTACGTTGAGGTGGATGTGGTGGAAGTTCTCGAGACTGGCGGTGTAGTTGGTGTTGCACTGCATGAGCGCAAGACCGCGCGCGATGGGCGCGAGCAGACGCATGGCGCGTTCGACGTCTTCGATCGACGAGGCGCCCGCGGCGATCAGCACTGGTTTGTTCTTGGATGCGATTTTTTCGAGCATCTCGGGCCAAGTGATGTCGCCGGAGCCGATCTTGAAGGCCGAGACAAAGGGGTCTAGCATGTCGACGGCGTCGAAGTCGTAGGGCGTTGAGAGATAGTCGATGCCCGCCGATGCGCATTCGCGCGCGAGCACTTCGGTCCATTCCCACGGGATGGAGGCGTCCTGATAGATCTCGAACACGGATTTCCGCCAACCCGCCTGATGCGACATCTGGCGGCCCATGGTCTCGAAGCCGCGCTGGCTGACGATCTTCGGCGCCTGGAAGTTCTGAAACTTGGCGGCGGAGGCTCCGGCAGCGGCGGCCATATGGATGAGATCGACGGCGCGGTCGAGCGACCCGTCGTGGTTGGCGGAAATGTCGGCGATGAAGTAGACGGGCAAGCGGGGCCCGACGGGGCTATCGGCGATGAGAAATCCAGGGTCGGCGGTCCTATGCATGTTGTAGCTCCTTCGCGCTGCGGAGGGTCCGGAAGCGACCGAGACCATCGTCGAGGCCCGGCATCCGCGCGCCGAGGGCGCGGCAGACTTTGGCTACGTCAAGCGAAGTGTCGAGCGGGCGGGGTGCCTTGAGTTTGGCTCCGGCGAGCCGCGTGGGCAGGATCTCACTGCGGTCGAAGCCGAACGTCTCGGCGAGGCGGGCGGCGAATTCGTACTTACTGCCGGACCAGGCGCCCGCGAGGTGAAAGATGCCGGACTGGCCGTCGCGGAGTAGCTCCAGAATGGGCGCGGCGAGATGGTTCACGAGAATCGGGGAAAAGATGACGTCGGTGAAGCCAGGGACTTCGAGGCCGGCTTCGAGGCGTTCGAGAATCCATTCGGCGAGGCTGACTTTGCGGCGGGTGCCGCGGTGGAGATGCCAACCGTAGATGTTGGTCCGGAGGATGACGGCCGAAGGGCATTCGCTGCGGGTGGCGTTTTCGCCTTCGCGCTTGCTGCGGGCGTAGACGTTTCGGGGCGCGACGGGGTCCTGCTCTTTCCAGTTTCCGCGCGAGCCGTCGAATACGGAATCGGTCGAGATGTAGGCGAGGCGGGCTCCGACGGCGTGGGCGCAGGCGGCGAGGTGGCGTGAGACTTCGACGTTAATACGCCAGGCTTCGCCGGCATGCGATTCGCAGTAGTCGACATCGGTCAGCGCGGCGCAGTGGATGACCGCGGTAGGCCGATGCTCGGCGAAGATCGCTTCAAGGACGCGGGGGTCGGTGAGATCGCCGTCGGCGGTCCCGCGCATGGGAAGAACGGGCAGGCGCATGGATTCGTACTCGGCGGCGAGCGCGCCGCCGAGTAATCCGCTGGCGCCAGTGATTAGGATCGGTTTCGGTTTCATCGTGCTACGGGTTCCGGCAGGGGTTCGGCGAGCGCGGGGATCGGCTCGCCGGTAAGGCGGCAGAGATCTTCCACCGACAACCATTCGCGGTTGTTGTCGGAGGAATAGGAATAACCCTCGGGAAGTTCGCGGCCGGCGGGCCAGTGGCTGTTCTGCCACCAAGGAAAATTGGGGCGGATGACGAACATGTCGTCGAGTTCGAGCGCCTGGCGGGCTTCGTCTTCGGAAAGCAGCACTTCGTGGATCTTCTCGCCGGGGCGGATGCCGACTTCGCGGATACGGCAATCGGGCGCGAGGGCCTGCGCCAGGTGGATGATGCTCATGCTGGGGATCTTGGGGATGAAGACCTCGCCGCCGTACATTCCTTCGATCGCGCGGACGACGACGCGGACGCCCTGGTCGAGCGTAAGCCAGAAGCGCGTCATGCGCGGGTCGGTGATGGTGACCGAGCCGTTACGCCGCTGTTCGCGAAACAGCGGCACGACGCTGCCGCGACTGCCGACGACATTGCCGTAACGGACGCAGGCGAATCTCGTGGGACCGGCTCCGGAGTAGGCGTTGGCTTGCACGAAGAGCTTTTCACTGACGAGCTTTGTGGCTCCGTAGAGGTTCACGGGGTTGACGGCTTTGTCGGTCGAGAGGGCGAGGACCTTTTTTACCCCGGCGTCGAGTGCGGCGTCGATAATATTGCGCGCGCCCATGACGTTGGTGAGGACGGCTTCAATGGGGTTGTACTCACAGGCCGGCACTTGTTTGAGTGCGGCGGCGTGGACGACGACGTCAACGCCATCGAAGGCGCGGCGCAGACGCGAGGCGTCTCTGACATCGCCGAGGAAGTAGCGCATGGACTCGTCATCGAAGCCGCCGCTGCGCATTTCGTATTGCTTGAGCTCGTCACGGGAGAAGACGATCAGCTTCTTCGGCTGATACTCGGCGAGAAGGATCTCGGCGAATTTGCGCCCGAAGGATCCGGTGCCGCCGGTGACCAAAACGGTGGTTTCTTTCCAGTTCATATTGGGTGCCTCTTGCTTTGTGCGGTTGCCGTTTGCGGAATTCATTTTGCGTTTTTTGGGGTGTTCTTGGGTTGGCCGCGCAGTGCCGCCGAGGGAGGAGCATCCCCGGGTTTACACCCGGGGTTAGAGCGGCTCATCCCGCCCCTACCGGCGGGGTTACATTGATCACCAGAGGAAAGTGTCCGCTCACTCTTCAGCGGCGACCACCCTGTTGGCGTGCAAGGAAACGTCGTCCACGACTCGTTGACACGTTTTTTTCCTGCAGCCACGTTGTTTTTCGCAAGGATGCGATTAGTCATGGTGCGGAAACGGGGTGCGGAGACGGTGCCTAAGATGGGTAACGACCGATTTCCGCGCATACTTATTACGCGCCTCTTTGCACCAACGGGTTTCGCCGCCTCGCCAAACGGAACAGGGCTGCTTCCATCAGGAATAATGAGTGGGCCGACGGGCCAGCAGCGGCTATTTGCGTTCGAGCATCTGGACCAGAGTTACCCAGAACACGCCGGCCTCGCTCGAGAAGCTCCACCGCTTGGAGGCGTTGCCGCCGCAAATATGCAGGGCGTAGTCGCTACCCTCCACTACGGAAGGCATGGAAAGCGTGACTCCCGGCGGAAGGACGGATTTCAAGTTTCCCGCCAGCATGTTCGCGATCTCTCCCAGCGTGTCGCGAACATCTTCGTCGATCAAGGAAGGCGTGAGTCCGGGCATCAAGCGGGCCGTGAACACCAACGCTTGCCGGGGCGTGCATTGCAGCAGCAAAGCGCCCATCCACTCGCCGACGAATTGGACCGTAGCCGTCAGCGCGCCTGAGGCCGGGGGCGAGGCGATGTTCGGCACTGCTTCCAGACGCAACATGGTTCGAGAAATGTCTTCGACGATGCGGGTGAGGTCCTCTTCATAGGCTTCGAGTTCGATTGCAACCGGCATAACTCTCCTTATCCTGATTCTGCGATTACGGAGCCTGATAAAAAACCGTGCGGCCCACGGGTACGCGCTTGAATTCATCATCCAGATTGAGGGTGGTTTCCGCGCCGCCCAAAATTAGGTGACCGCCGGGGAACAAAGCCGCCCGCAGTTCGCCCAAGATCTTTTTCTTGGTCTCGATGTCGAAGTAGATGAGCACGTTGCGGCAGAAAATGACGTCGAATGGACCCTTGGTGCGCATGCTCTGGCGCAGGTCGAAGTGCTCGAAGCGGACCATGCGCCGGACCTGCTCCTTGATTTTCCAATCCAGGCCCTGACGTTCGAAGTACTTAACCATATAGTTGACCGGCAGGCCGCGGTTTACTTCGATCTGAATATAGCGCCCTTCGCGGGCCCGATCGAGGATCTGCTCGGAGAGGTCGGTTCCGAAAATCTGCACGTTCCAGCTTTCCAGGCCCATCTCAAGCAGCATCATTGCCAAGCTATAGGCTTCCTGGCCGGAGGAGGCCGCCGCCGACCAGAACGACAGCTTTCGCGTGGCTCGGCGTTGCTCGATCAGCACGGGAAGAACGTCGTTTTTAAGCGCGTCGAAGGGAGCCATGTCGCGGAAGAAAAGAGTCTCGTGCGTGGTCATGGCCTCGACGATTTTCTTACGCAGCTGCGGTTCGCCGTTGCTGCGCAGTGCGGTGCACAGGGCGTCGAGTGAGGCCAGTTGCGACTGCTGCACGATCGGCAACAATCGTGCTTCGAGCAGATAGTGCTTGTCATTATCAAGCAAGATGCCGGATTCCCGATGGATGTAATTCTTCAGGAACTCATAGTTGTCTGTTTGTATGGTTAAAGTGCTTGATCCTGCTGGCATGGCAATCTACCTTCCAACTACGCTGCCGGCACGCACCGGCGAACCGGTATAGCCGGCCCTCCTCAAAATTTCCGGAACGATTCGATCGAGCGGCACGATGGCGTCGGCGAGGCCGGCATTGGCCACCCCACCCGGCATGCCCCAGACCACGCTGCTGGCCTCGTCCTGCGCAATCACGCAGGCCCCATGGGCCTTGAGAACTTCCGCGCCGCGGGTGCCATCGTATCCCATCCCCGTCAGGACCACCGCGATCACCGCGGCACCGTATACTTCTTCGACCGAGCGGAACATTACGTCTACCGCGGGGCGGCAGGAATTTTCATGCGGACCTTGGTCCAGCGTCACAAATACGTTGCAACCTTTCTTGTTGACGCGCATATGGTGATCGCCGGGCGCAATCAGTATCTTGCCGGGCACCACGTCGGCGCCTTGCGCGGCTTCTTCCACCTTCAATTTGGTGAGCGTTTGCAGGCGCTCGGCGAGCAGCTTGGTGAACACGGGCGGCATGTGTTGCACGATCAAAATGGGCAGCGGAAAATCGGCCGGAAACGTAGGTATGATCGCCCCCAGCGCGTTGGGCCCGCCGGTGGAGACGCCGATGGCGAGCACCTCCGGCTTCACCTTGGAAGCGAGTGTGGAAGACAGATTCAACAACGGTCTGGCGCTGCTGGTGAGTGCCGCCGGAGTAGCCGCCGGAGCGTGCTGCTCCGCCTCGAGTGTAAAAAATTGTTTGATGCGGGGAATCAACTCGCTCCGCAGGCTGGCCATGGAGCGGTCGAGCGAACCCTCATTCGAAGCCTTGGTGACGTAATCGTCGGCACCCCGCGATAACGCCTCGATGGTGGCCGATGCGCCGCGCTCGGTCAGCGTGCTGAACATGATGACGCGGATATCTTTGTGGGTCTGCCGCAGGCGGCGCAGCATTTCCAGGCCGTCCATCTCCGGCATTTCGATATCCAACGTGATCACATCCGGGTTGAGTTGCGTGACGCGATCCAGGGCGATCGAGCCGTTGGCGGCCGAGCCCACGACTTCAATCGATGGTTCTTCGGCTAGCGCATGCGCCACTAAACGGCGGATGACGACCGAATCGTCGACCACCAGTACGCGGATCCGGCTGCCGCGCCGGATCGTTTTCTTGGAGAACAGGGCCATGACGCGTCCTCTACTGAATCACGCCAATCATGCGCAACTTGTCGGCGATGATTTCCTTGGTAAAGGGCTTCATGACGTACTCGTTGGCCCCGGCGGCGAGCGCCGTCATCACCTGCTCCATCTCGGTTTCCGTGGTCACCATCATCAGGGGAACCGCAGCGAAGCGGGTATCGGAGCGGATAAACTAGACGAAGTCCAGGCCACTCATCTCCGGCATGTTCCAATCCACCAGGATCACCGACAGTTCTTCGCGCTCACGCTCTGCCACCGCCAAGCCCTCTTTTCCGTTGGCCGCCTGGCACACGTCGTAGCCCAGTTCGGTGAGCTGGTTCGCCAAGATCATGCGAATGGCCCGCGAATCGTCAATCACCATTGCTTTCGACATTCAGTCCTCTCAATCTCCTGCCCATTCTCTATCCGGCCTCCAGAAACGGCTCAAATATGCACTCCTGGAGCCACCGTGTACTCGATCCGCGACCAGTTGCGGCAACAACGCCCGCGCCTGATCCGGCGTGAAGCTAAGCTCTCGCGAACTTCGACCGGAGCCCGGTGGTAATCGACTCCGAGCAATACGACATTAGGTTGTGCCATAAGCATGAAAATGAGGGGCGTGGCGATCACCACGCCCCTCTGGTGTCTTTCGAGCCTACTGGCTCTTGGACTTGTTCACCAGGCTTTGCAACTGGACCGCCAGCTCGGTGAGAGCCTGCGCGGCCTTCTGTGTGTCACCGGCCGCCGTCGTGGTTTCACGCGCGGCGTTGGCGACGCCGGAGATGTTCTTGGCGATGTCTCCGGTTCCCTTGGCGGCCTCGGTCACGTTGCGGCCGATTTCATTGGTGGTGACGGTCTGCTCCTCCACCGCCGAGGCGATGCTGTTGGAGATGTCGTTGATCTGGTTGATGATCTGGCTGATCTCCGCGATGGCCTGCACGGCGCCCTTGGTGTCGCCCTGGATGGCCTCGATCTTCTGGCCGATTTCCTCGGTCGCCTTGGCGGTCTGCTTGGCCAGTTCTTTCACTTCGTTAGCCACCACCGCGAAGCCCTTGCCGGCTTCCCCGGCCCGCGCCGCTTCGATGGTCGCATTCAAAGCCAGCAGGTTGGTCTGCTGCGCGATCGAGGTAATGACCTTGATCACCTTGCCGATCTCGGTGCTGGATTCGCCCAGCTTCGAAATCGTCTGATTGGTGGACTCGGCCACCGACACCGCGTTCTTGGCGACCCGCGCGGCTTCGTTGGCGCTCTTGGAGATCTCGCGAATAGACGCCTGCATCTCCTCGGAGCCCGTCGCCACCACGGCGACGTTCTTGGACACCTGCTCGCTGGCAGCCGATACCACGTTGGCCTGCGTGGCGGTTTCTTCGGAGTTGGCGGCCATCTGCTTGCTGATGGCAGTCAACTCTTCGGCCGAGGACGATAAGGTGTTGGCGTTCTGCTCGATTTCCTTCTCCATCTGCTTGCGGGCCGAAATATTGGTGGCGTATTTGACCACTTTGAACGGACGGCCATTCATATCGAGGATGGGGTTATAGGAAGCCTGAATCCAGACTTCGCGCCCGCCCTTGCCGATGCGCTTGTATTCCGCCGACTGGTACTCGCCGCGGTTCAGCTTGGCCCAGAATTCCCGATAGTC
>JAYVTO010000045.1:0-4564 GCA_043788745.1 Acidobacteriaceae bacterium | reverse complement strand
GGCCCGGAGTGGGTGGGCGAGAGCGTTGCGGAAACGTTGCGCGAATCGCTCAGCGCGTACGGACTGATCGTATTGGACCGCGAGGACCGGCTGGCGGCGTACAAGCAACTCGGGTTGCGACCGGGCGCGCTGCTGACGCGGGCGACCATCCTGAAGTTCGGCGAGGCGCTGGATGCGGATCAGGTGGTCTATGGCGAGTACTTCATCAATTCCGCGCCTGGGCAGCCGGCGTCCCTGCGGCTGACAGCCCGCATTGTGAACCTGCGCCGCCTGAGCCAGGGGCAGGACTTTTCAGAAGCCGGACCGCTAACGGCGTTGGAGCCCCTGGAATCGCACTTGGCCTTGCAGGTCTTGCGCTATTTGTCTCCGCAGAACGCTCCTTCGGAGGAAGAATTTCTGAAGCGCGAGGCTCCCGTGCGCGTGGATGCGCTCGAGAACTTTATTCGCGGCTTGATGGCGAAGGATACGGAACAGAAGCAGAAGTTTCTGCTGGAGTCGCTGCGGCTGGATTCGCGATTCAGCCGTCCGGCGTTTGAATTGGGGCGGCTGGCGATGGCGCGGAAAGACTACAAAGCCGCGGTGACGTTTCTGTCGCGCATGCAACCGGGGCAACTGCAATTCCGCGAGGCGAGTTTCTTATTCGGGCTCGCGAAGTATCACCTTGGAGACGGGCCCGGGGCTGTGCGCGCTTTCGAGATTGTGTTGCAGACGGTGCCGCTCAACGAGGTCTACAATAACCTGGGTGCCGCGCAATTGAGGAAAGACGCGGCGCCGGCCATCGGGAGTTTTCGCAAAGCCGTGGAAGGCGATCCGAACGATCCGCTGTATCGATTCAATTTGGGCTATGCGCTGTGGAAGCGCGGCGATTTCGCGGAAGCGGCGGAGAATTTGAAGGCGGCGCTCGAACGCGCTCCGGACGACGAAGACACTGTCGAGTTGCTGGATCGCTGCGAGCAGAAGATCGCGTACAAGCAGCTTCGAACCAGGCGGGACGGCCTGGAACGATTGAAGACGAATTACGAAGAACGCGCGTACTGGCAGTTGCGCGCGGTGCTGCAGCCGAACAAGGCGGAAGTGAAGTAAGGCGAAGGAACGATGAAGCTGCGGATTAAGTTCGGTTTCGGGAAGAGGTCGGACCAGGCTGCCACAAGGCCGGCCGGCAGCGAAGCGACTGCGCCAGCGCCTTTGGGCGAGAGCCTGAAGCAAAGGGAATACGTCGGCCCGCCGGCGCCGAAAGAATCCTTTGCGCCGGTGCGAGCGAAACGCGGCGGGGAAATGAGTATAATCGGTAAGCGAATGCTCGAAGCATACGGCCTGTCAGACCCTGGTTGCGTCCGGAGCAACAACGAGGATTACTATCTTGTTGCGCCCGCCGTCGGCCTTTATCTTGTTGCCGACGGAATGGGCGGAGCCCAGGCGGGAGAGCACGCGTCGAAACTCGCGTCGGATACCGTGCTTGAAGTAATGAGCGCCGCCGAGAAGCCGGATGGCGACGTTCTAAAACAGGCATTTGAAGAAGCGAACCGGCGCGTGTTGGCGGCTGCGTCTTCGGATCCGACGCTCGAAGGAATGGGCACCACGCTGGTTGCGGTGCTCGATACCGGCGGCGAACTTCTGCTGGCGAGCGTTGGCGACAGCCGCGCCTATATTCTCGACGACTTGGGTTTTGAGGCGATCACGGAAGATCAGACCTGGGTCCATGAAGTCGGACGCCGCCTCGGGATCGACGAAGACAGCCTGAAAACGCATCCGATGCGTCATGTGCTGACGATGGCGATCGGCGTGAGTTCGCAGCTTCGGGTGCATACCTACTCACTGGTTCCGAAGGCCGGGATGCAACTGCTGATCTGTAGCGACGGGTTGCACGGCGTGGCGTCGGAGCAACTGATCGAACGAACGATGGCTGGCGCCGGTTCGCTCGAAGAAAAATGCCGGATCCTCGTGAACGCGGCGCGGGACGCGGGCGGCCCGGATAACATCACGGCGGTGCTGCTGCACGCGACGGCATCGACCTAGTTCAACGGCATCCCCAAAGGAGACTTTCTATGAATCGTTTTTCGCTGACTCTACTTGTGCTGGGCGCGGCTTCGGCTGCGTTCGCGCAGGACGCCCCGACCCCCATCACGGAACTGAAGCAGATGTACACGGGCGTAAAAGGCAACTGGATGAAGATGGCCGAGAAGATGCCGGAAGAGAATTATGGCTTCAAAGCGACGCCGGACGTGCGTACGTTCGGGCAACTGGTGGGCCACGTGGCGGATTCGCAGGCGCGGACCTGTTCCGCGTTGAGCGGCGAACCAAAGGCGGTGGACGGCGGGAAGAAGACGTCGAAGGCCGATCTGGTAGCGGCGCTGAAGGATTCGTTCGGAATGTGCGATGCGGCGTTTGAAAAGCTTTCGGTCGCGAACATGACGGAAGTCATGACCATGGGCCGCGGCTCGCGGACCCGGATCGGGGCGCTGATGGGAACGGTTTCGCATTCGAACGAAGAGTATGGATACACCTCGGTGTATTTGCGGCTGAAGGGGATTGTGCCGCCGTCGAGCGAACCGCGGAATTAGTAGCTGATTTGTCGGAATTTGAAAGGGGGAGGCCCGCGGGTCTCCCTTTTCCTTTGTGTGCCGAGCATGTTCGACAGCTTGCGGGTCAAAGTCCCCTTCTGCAGTCATAGCGAAACGTAAAGGGCGTCGTCGCGAGGCGGGGTCTGAAAGAAGCGTGGAGCAAACGGGCTCCCGCGTGTTGATCACAGAGGCGTACTATCTGCTTGGCCTTCGGACCTATCTGACGACGGGCGAGAAAGAAACGCGCGCCTGGACCATCCATGCGGGCGACAAGGCTCCCGTGGCGGCGGGCGTGATCCACTCCGATTTCGACTTTTACAGAGACGTAGCAAGGGTGCTGGTTCCTTGACTCCTCACGTCGGCGGCATTCTGACAAATCGGATAGGCTGAGGTGGTGTTCATTGCATTCGCTCTCTTTCTGATAGCGGGCCCACTGCTTGCGGCTCCGGATGATGGGGCGCTTACGGCGTACAACCGCAAGGATTACGCCACGGCATTCCGCATCTGGGAGGCTTGCGCGCAGAAAGGCGTTGCGAGTTGCAAGTACGACCTTGGGCTGATGTATCTCAGTGGGGAAGGCCGACGGGTGAATGTCGGCGCGGCTCTCGATTGGTTGTCACAAGCAGCGGGGCAAGGCGATGCGAATTCGCAGAACAAACTCGGCCTGCTGTATTTCCGCAGTGACGTGGTGAGTGAGGATAACGCGCGCGCAATGGCGTACTTTATGGCGGCCGCGTGGCACAATCAGGCTCCTGGGCAGGCGAACGTCGGGTTGATGCATTGGAAAGGGTTTGGCGTTCCGGTCGATTTAGTGGAGGCCTTTGCCTGGTCCGAGTTGTCGACCGAGCGCCTGCCCAGCGGGGCCAAGCAGCGCGACGAGATTCTGAAGCAATTGACGCCGGACCAATGGTCGAAGGGCCGCGATCGCGCGGCGGCTCTCCGTAAAGAAATAGCAGCGCGGAATCGCTCAACGGGCGATCTCTGGTCGGTCCTGTCCGTGCTCGTGTCGTTGCTCTCAGTCGTCCTGTTGATTGGCTTTTTTGTGTGGCGTTTGGCGCGGAAGAAACTGGCGCCCCACGAAGTCCGACGAAGTCGGGCGCGGTAAGCGGTCTTCGCACGGGTAAAGCAAGAACTACCCGGCCATCTCGCGCGAGAATTCCCTTCGTGCCACCACCGTGGATAACACCAGCGCCGTACTCGTCTCGCCGAACTGGCTCAAGTGCCCGATCAGCGTCTCCAGTGCGACCACATCCGGCGCCGCGATCTTCATCAGAAACGACGCGCGGCCCGTCACGTGGTGGCACTCGAGAGGCGGCAAGCAATACTGGCCCAGGTGCGGCCGTGCTGGTGGTTCTCAGCCGTATGCAGATCGAAACCCCGACCGCGATTCGGCCCACCCTCAACCGCCCTCGCGCTCCTGATCCCGACCGTCCGCCAGCCCAAGGTGATGAGCCATTACCGGATCCATTGGAACCCCGCCCCGCGCCAAAACCCGCCGCAGAAACTCCTTCCGCTCGTCCATCGCCACCTGGTCTTTGGCCAGAAAGCCTGGATTCCGCGTCCCCGGCAATTGGTTCTTTAAATACTCGTGTGACCTTTTCATGCCCCGATCGTAACAGGGGCGAATTCAAAATGCGCCACGTGTAATTTCCCAAGTCTCACATAACAATGGATAAATAATTCGAAAACAATCCGGAATGCGTTCAAATGCCCCAAAGCGTAAGCTGCCCGCGAACAAGACAATCCTCAACTCGTAGCGTAAACGCTTTTCCCCTGCCCCAGGTACGCTTCGTAGAAATGCTGGTAGACGACATCGCACTTCGCCTCGTACAGTTCCTTTGTGTACGTCCTGGGAAGCTCGTTCAGCACATCCATGATCGTCGTCAACACCATCGCCCTGGTCGTCTGCTGCTTGCGCCAGTCGAGCACCAGCTTTTCCTGCTTCAACTTCTCCAGCAGCGCCTTCGCCACCTTCTTCACATCCGCCTCTTCCGGCTTGGTGA
>JAYVTO010000044.1:0-31689 GCA_043788745.1 Acidobacteriaceae bacterium | reverse complement strand
CGGCTGGTTTTGTCGCCCGTATCCATGCCGATGGTGCGCACTTCTTTCGCTGGATCCTTCGTTGTTTTCGGCGCTGGTTTCACAATGCTATTCTTCTTCCAGGTCGGCCTCCTCTTTGCACTTCGAGTGCGTTTCCTTTGGAGAGCTTATCGCTTCCCGCTGGTCGGGGTCGGCCTTCTCATCCCATCTCGGGGGCCCGGTCGCTCCGTGCAGAATTTAGTACGCGCGACCTTACGGTCGCGCCTCGGGGGCCCGGTCGCTCGGGGTAGATTGGTGCTGCTGCGGGGTTGTCGGTTCGGTGCAGAATTTAGTACGCGCGACCTTACGGTCGCGCCTCGGGGGTCCTTGTCCGTCGGAATCGGAACCTGCGAAAAGTCATAGAGCAGATTGTTCGTCAGCACCTGAATCGGCGCCCGCTCGCAGATCGCCCGTCGCAAACGACACCGCCACAAGCCCGCCGAGCAGAATGACAAGCGGATTCCGCGCGATCTTCGAAAGCCGGTACAGCGGACCGCGCCGACGGTCCTCCCCTACCTCACTCGGACCTGCAGTGCGCGCCCGCTGCTCGGCCTCTTTTTGCGTGAGTCTCTTGATGGAAGTACCGAGATGGAAGTACCGAGATGGAAGTACCAAGCCGTTGGAACAGGCAACCCGCCGTTCTCGTAATGATTCGTTATGAGCCTCAACCAATTCGTCGAAGAAGTGCAGGTCCTCGGCCACGAGCTAGTCGAGAAGGTCAAGGTTCTGATCCACGAAGGCAACGTCCAGCGCATCATCATCAAAGACGAAAAAGGCAACACCTTCGTCGAAATCCCCGTGACAATCGCCGCCGTCGGAGCCGTTCTCGCGCCGCTAATGGGCGCCGTCGGTGCGATCGCCGCGCTCGTTGCGAAATTCACCATCGTGGTCGAACGCTCCGCCCCGGAAGCCCCGGCGGACGCGCAAGGCAAGGGCGACGATCCGCCAAGCAAGCCCTAGCTTTTCTGCAGGAACTTCGCGACCCCGCGCTTGCAATCTTCCGTCTGCCGCGCGATCGCATTCATGTGTACGCCCGACTCCAGCGCCGCATCGAACCCCATTCCGTCCATGTGATAGAGCAGGTTCTTCGACAAATACACCGCGTCCCCGGACTTCTTCGCCAGCTTCGCGACGTAGGCCTCCACATCGGCCTCAAACGTGTTGTCCGAATACACCTGATTCACCAACCCCGCGAAGTACGCCTGCGACGCCGGCATCGGATCGCCCATCGTGATCATCTCGAACGCCTGCTTCTCCGATACGTTGCGGCGCAGAATCGCCATCACCATCGCGGGGACGAATCCGATGTTGACCTCGGGATAGCCGAATTGCGCCGAGTTCGCCGCCAGAATCAGATCGCATGCTGTCGCCAACCCGCATCCGCCCGCCAGCGCGCGCCCGCGCACCGCCGCCACCACCGGACACCGGTGACGCCGCATTGCCAGAAACACGTTCGCCATCGCGCGCGCGTCGCTCATGTTGTCGATCACGCCATTGCCGGCCACGCGCTGCAAGTTCGCCAAATCGGCCCCCGAGCAGAAATCCTTCCCGGCGCCGGAGACCAAAACCACCCGCACACTGGCATCTCGCTGTGATTCGTCCAACCCCCGCGCCAGGCCCGCCACGACATCCGCATTCAAAGCATTTCGCTTGTCCGGCCGATTCAGCGTTATCCGCGCAACGCCATCGGCGACCGAATAGAGGACAGCAGTCTCTTCCATGCAGCCAATGATAGAAGAAAAGCTGGCGCCCAAGCCGCTGAGCAAGGCACGCAACGAGGCGCGACCATAAGGTCGCGCGTACTACATTCCGCACTGGAACCCGCCTTTCAAGAGCGGAGTACACTCCACTCAGCCAAGTTGCGGCCCGAAATTGGACACTGCGGAATAAACACCCAGCCAGCGGTCATTTGTCCTTGCACATTTTGGACTCGAACGCATTTTTAAGATACATCTTGAAGATGCATCCAACGCACAAAACAGGAATCTCCCGATGAACTTACCGATTAAGCACCCACTCGCCATCCGCTGGGCGCACTGGATCAACTTCCCGCTTTTAACCCTCATGATCTGGAGCGGCATGCTGATCTACTGGGCCAACGACGTCTATCGCGTCGGAGCCGGCTCCGTCACTCTCTTCCACTTCTTCCCGGACTGGTTCTACAACCTGACCGGCATAGACCACCGCCTTTCCGAAGGCATGGCGATTCACTTTCTGTTGATGTGGTTCTTCGCGCTGAACGGTATCATCTACGTCGCCTACACGCTGCTTTCCGGCGAATGGCGCCTGCTCTTCCCCGATCGCAATTCGCCGAAGGAAGCCCTCGCCGTTGTCCTCTACGGCCTCGGCATCAGCAAAGTGATGCCGCCCCAACAGAAGTACAACGCCGCCCAAAAGATCGCCTACACCAGTACCCTTGTGATGGGCGCGGGCAGCCTGATTACGGGCATGGCGATCTACAAGCCGACCCAAATCGCCTGGCTCGCTACGCTTCTTGGCGGCTACGACATGGCGCGGTGGGAACATTTCTGGCTCACCATGGGCTACGTCGCGTTCTTCGCTGTCCACATCGGGCAAGTGATCAAAGCCGGTTGGAACAACTTCCAAAGCATGGTCACCGGTTTCGAACTGCCCGAAGCCAAAAAGGAGTCCGCCGGTGAATAATCAAACAGACATTCAAAAAGAAGCCGCTACGCGCAGCCGCCGCGCGTTCCTCACTCTCGGCGTTGGAGCCGTCGGAGTGGTTGGTGGTTGGTCCTGGCTCAATAAAGGCAAAGGGCTCAGCGGGATCGCTCCTGCCTTCCGCAACACGCTCGATACCAACGAGAAGATCGTGCGCGCGGCGCTGTTCAGCGACCAGCACCTCGCACCCGAGTTCCCCGAATCCGCCATTCAGCCCATGCACATGAATGGCAGCGAAGGCCTCGAAGACGAGCAGGACCTCGCCGAGTGGCGCCTTAAGCTGATTCCGCACGGAGCCTCGCAGCCCTCGCTCGAGTTGACCATGAGCGATATTCGCTCGCTGCCCGAGGTCCAGCACATCACGTCGCTGAAGTGCATCGAAGGCTGGAGTTGCATTACGAAATGGACCGGAGTCCGCCTCTCTGACTTCACAAAGAAGTTCGCCGCAGGCAGCGAGAAAGCCGCATTCGCAGGTATGGCCACGCCCGACGACGAGTATTCCGTCGGCTTAGATACGCCTAGCGCCATGCATCCGCAGACGTTGCTCTGTTACGAAATGAACGGCAAGCCCCTCACCCAAGGCCACGGAGCGCCTCTGCGCCTGGTAGTCCCCGTGAAGTACGGTGTGAAGAACATCAAGCGCATCGGAACCGTAAAGTTCGTCGACGAGCGCCCAACCGACTTCTGGGCCAATCTAGGTTACGACTACTACGCCGGCCTCTAGCTCCGATCGCCCCTGTAGCCAAAGACAAGACAAGACGCACGGGGTGCGTCTCGCCCGCGCCGCGGGCAGCAGCGCCCGCCTTCGGCTAAAGGCGAACCAGCGAGCCGCGGCAATAGAGCCGTACACAGCACAAGATAATAGAGATAACGTAAACTCTGGCTTCGTTCCGCAAGCCCGTGAAGCGACCCCGCCAGGGCCACTGGAACCCAGGAACGAGATTGCGCCGGAGGCCAAAAAAGCAGCATCGGCGGCCTAACCCCTCAAGCAAATCCAAGCAGCAACTTGGGGTGTCCTCCGCGTACAATCAACTCAACATGATGCTCCGCACTGACGAATTCGCCGACCTCCCCACGCCCACCGGACCGATGCGCGCCCAAGTCTTCCGGCCTGTAGCCCCCGGGCGATACCCTGGTGTCGTTCTCTACTCCGAGATCTTCCAAATCACCGGACCCATCCGGCGTACTGCCGCGATGCTGGCCGGCGACGGCTACGTCGTCGCAGTGCCTGAGATCTATCACGAGTTTGAACCCGCCGGAACCGTGCTCGCCTACGACACGCCGGGCGCCGACCGCGGTAACGAACTCAAGATCGCCAAACCCATCTCCGCCTACGACGCTGACGCCCGCGCCGCACTCGACTACCTGGCCTCGCACGCCAACTGCACCGGACGCCTCGGCGTGATCGGCATCTGCATTGGAGGCCACCTGGCCTTTCGCGCCGCGATGAACGCCGACGTCCTTGCCGCCGCCTGCTTCTACGCCACCGACATCCACAAGAAGAGCCTCGGCAAAGGCATGAACGACGACTCCCTTGACCGCGCCGGCGACATCAAAGGCGAACTCCTCCACATCTGGGGCCGGCAGGATCCCCACGTTCCGCTCGAAGGCCGCAATCTCATCAAGGCGCGCCTTGATGAAGTTGGTGCGCGCTTCACCTGGCACGAAGTCAACGGCGCTCACGCCTTCCTCCGCGACGAAGGTCCGCGTTACGACCCCGTTCTCGCGTCGCAATGCATGGCAATGGTCTTCGAACTTTTCCATCGCCGCCTTGGCCTCGGCGACTTGTGCAGCTAAACAGAAACGCTACCGAAAGAAGACCAGATGCAGAAGTCGCCCAGGGAAGAAGGTGAAGCCTCCGGCGATCAGCAAACCCCCAAAATAGAGACCGAACATCGCCGCCCGATGTCCTTTGACGTCGCCCTTGCGAATTCGCCAGATCGCTGCGAAGACGCCCCAGAACGTGAGTGGAACGAACAAGTGGACCCACGTGAAATGCCCTGGATGCAGGCTTTGGATGAACAGAGCGACAATTGCCGTGGCCGTCATCAGCGCCAGATAGACGAAGCCCAGCTTGCGATGCAGCGGACTTCCTTTCTTCGACAGAAAGAGAAGCCAAGTTCCCATTACGAACGCTGGGAGGACAGTAGCCAAGTGGAGTTGGATCGCGAACGGCGCGCCGCCAATGATCTGGAAATTCATAGCGGGACTCCCCTCTCGATCATCATCCCGCCTATGCTATCCGAAAAGCTCGCCGCCGCGCGCGATCGAAGAAACCTTCCGGGCGGGGGGCGTATCGTAAGTAGTGTGAAACGTGCGCTGCTCTTCCTCGTTGCCACCGCCGCCTTCGCGGAGACGGATCTGCCGTCGCTCCTCAAGAAAGTGGAGAAGCGATACAACAGCGCGCGAACCCTCCAGATCGACTTCGCGGAAACATACAGCCTGCCGGGGCGCGGCCGCATGGTCGAAGGCGGTCAACTGAGTCTGCGCAAGCCGGGCAAAATGCGCTGGACCTACGCGAAGCCCGAAGGCAAGGTGTTCGTCTCGGACGGCAAGTTCGTCTACTTCTACTCGCCGGACGCGAACCGCGCCGAGAAGACGAAGTTGAAAGAGACCGAAGACATGCGCGCTCCGCTCGCGTTCTTGCTAGGCAAGCTGGAATTCGATCGCGACTTCAAAGAGTACCGCTCGCGTAGGGATGGCAACGATACGTTCGTCACCGCGATCCCGAAGTCCGACAAACTACCCTACACGGAAGTGTCGTTTGTGGTGACGGATCAAGCCGCGATCCGCCGCCTCATTGTGACCGGTCAGGACAAAAGCGTGCTGGACTTCACCTTCACAAACGAGCGAGTGAATCCAGCGCTGAACGACGGGCTCTTCACGTTCGCCGTGCCGAAGGGCGCTGAGTTTGTGGATACGACTAAGCAGTAGGCGCACGGATATGCGTGAAGCGTGAGTTGATCGAGAATTCTTCGGTTGGGGCCTCTGAGGATGGTCTTATGCATGACCATGTCAGAAGTGAAACCCCCGCCTCGGCGGTTCTCCCAACCCTTCGATGTGCCTCACGTCTCACCCGGCGGAGCAGACGCTTTCTGACGTTACCATCCGCTTCATGAACGAATTCCGGCCCTCTTTTGCCGAATCGCGGAGGCCGTGAGTAACTTTGTCACTATTCACCTCCAGCCAGCGGATGGAACGCTATCAACGCCTCGCTCGCACGATGTACTCTGTAAATGTATGAGCCGCGTTGAGAATCTTGAGAATCAGGTGCAGGAACTAAGTCCCGAAGAGCTCGGAGCTTTCCGGGAATGGTTCGCCGAATTCGACGCTCGCTCGTGGGATGAGCAGTTCGAACGTGACGTGAAAGCGGGCAAGTTAGCGAAGCTCGCTGAGAAGGCGCTCCGCGACCACAAATCTGGTCTCACGATCGAATTGTGATCCATCGCGCAACCCCGGATTTCTGGGACTCGTTTTACCGGCTACCTCGCGAGGTACAAGATCGGGCGAGAAAATCGTTTCAATTGCTCAGGACGAATTCAAGGCATCCGTCGCTTCGCTTCAAGAAAGTGGACGATAGTTGGTCGGTGCGAGTCGGGCTTCACTACCGGGCAGTCGGCGCTGAAATCGAAGAGGGCGTGTTGTGGTACTGGATTGGTAGTCATTCCGAATACGACAAGATGATCGGCTAGAAGGCGGCTCGCCGGCGGATCAGGTTGGTTTGTGGCGCGGCTTGAGTTGCCCCTACCGGCCCCACTTGCAGCCAACGTGGACGGAACCGTCCGGCTGCCAGCGGGAGACTTTGTACTGCTGGCTTCCAACGTTCGTCGATCCGGAGTATACCAAGTTGTACGTAAACGACGCGGTCGGGTAGATGTAGAAGTGTTTGCCGATATGGAAATAGTAGCCTCCCGGGTTTCCGACGCCGAGAGGCCGGAAGCGGGTTTCGCCTCCGGTCTTTTCCGAGCGCAGGCGCCAGTTCTGATCGATCGCAATGGCATCGACGGCGGGGCCGTTCTTCATGGGTCCGCGAAAGCGGTAGCCGACGCGCCCGGTCGCCGAATAGCCTTTCAATGCGTAGGCCGCGGCGTCTGCCTCGATTGCGTAGGACACGCGTGGCGAATCCGGTTCCGACTCGGCGAAGGCGGATGCCGCAACCAGGGCGGCCAGGACGGACAACTTAAAGGGGCACCTTCAAGGAAAACTCGAACAAGGCTGACATCCTCTTTTCCGCAGCGGTTTTGCGGCGCGTCTTTCATCTCTGCATCGCTGTGCGGTGGATGTCCAGAATGCGGGAAGAAGGGAGAATCGGGGGTATCCCAACGCGCCAACTGCTTACCCAAACGCGCCAACGCGGGGCTCGTTATGGATAAAGCCATCCGCCGAAGTCGATTTAGCCCCTGCGGCGCGTTATCCTAATCTCATAATGCGTAGTTTCTTGTTGTTCCTGCCTATTGCGCTGATGGCGCAGCCCCCCGCTCCGAAGCCGATGGCTCCCGCCGCTCCCAAGACTGCGGCTCCGGCCCCGAAGCCGGCGCCCGCGCAGACTCCCGCGAAGCCTGCCGCGCAAGGTGGCGATCCCGTCGTGATTAGCGTCGGCAACTTCCAGCTGAAGCAGAGCGAGTTTGAGAAGCTCTTTGAAAGCCTGCCGGAGCAGGCGCAGAAAAGCGGCAAGCGCAAAGTCGCCGAGCAGATCGCCGAGATCAAGGGCTTGGCCCAACAGGCGCGCGAGCGGAAGGTGGATCAGAATCCGAAGATCCAACAGCAGATGGCGCTGCAAGTCGACACGCTGCTGGTGAATGCGCTGTATCAGGATTTGTCGAGCTCCATTCAGATCTCCGACGCCGATGTGAAGAAGTACTACGGCGAGCACAAGAACGACTACGAGTCGTTGAAGGCGCGTCATATTCTGATCCGCTTTCAGGGTTCGCGCGTGCCGCTGAAGGCGAATCAGAAAGACCTTACGGACGCAGAGGCGCTCGCGAAGGCAAAAGAGATCCAGAAGAAAGTATCGGGCGGTCTCGACTTTGCGCAGATCGCGAAAGATGAATCGGACGACACCGGTTCGGGCGCGCAGGGCGGCGACTTGGGCAGCTTCAACCACGGGCAGATGGTCGAGGCGTTCGATCAGGCGGCGTTCTCACTGCCGGTAGGCAAGGTGAGCGATCCTGTAAAGACTCCGTTCGGCTATCACTTGATTCAGGTGCAGGAGCACACAAGCAAAACGTTCGAGCAGGTGAAGCCGGAGATCGAAGCGGCGTTGAAGCCGGAGATGGCGCGGAAGCTGATGGACGATCTGAAGAACAAGAACGCCGCGAAGCTCGACGACGCGTACTTCGGCCAGTAGGACTTGCGGCTCTCGAGAAAAGAACCGCGAACAGCCTGCCCGTTACGGGAAGTGCGCGGATACGCCCGTGCGTCATGACCGCCAGAAACCAATTGCGAGCAGCGGCAGAAACAAAAGCTCAGCATGAGGCGCAGCGAGCAGAGGCTATAACCCCGCCCTTGAGGGCGGGGATGCCGAGGGGATGTTCATTGCGAAATACACCAAATCCGAGCCGCGACCAAAGCGGCCCGAAGGGCCGCGTCGGGAGCGGATTCAATCACTTACCAAGGTGGTTCATGGAGAGTGAGCGGCCAGCATCCCCGCGTCGGATCTGGTGGTCTGACCTGGTGGTCCGACTTACTGACCTTCGGGCTCTTCCTCTTCTTCGGGCATATTCTCAAGCTGCTCTGCTTGCGCGGCGAAGCGCTTTAGCACTTTGATGGAATTGCTCATCCCGAATCCGGCTCCGCGGAGCTTTCGGTAGGCCGAGGCCAGTTCCTTTTCTTCCTTCAGCAATACGCCGAGGTCTTTGCCTCGATACTTTCTTCCCAGGAAGCGCTCGATCAGAACGACCTCATCGACTTCGCGGAAGGCGTCGGCGACGGCTTTCTCAGCAACGGTAGAAGAGACCCGCCGGCCGCGGAGATCGCGCAGGACGCGCATCTTACCGAACGATTGATTCTCGATGCGGGCAGTAGCGAACGATTCGGCGAGCTTGGAATCGTTCAGGTATCCGGCGTCTTTCAGCTTGATTACGACGTCTTCGACGTCCGAGGCCTGCGCGGCACGCCGCAGAAGCTTGGCTTTGAGTTCGCTCACGGAAAGCGCGCGGCCGGAGAGCAGCATGAGCGCGCGATTCATCAGAGCTTCCGCTGCGAGCGGCTTGGGCGGAGGCTTCGGGCCACGCTTTTGTTCAAAAGACGGCACGCTCGAAATTGTACGCTACACTTGCTATAGAAAAGACGATAGCCCGTCGATGGAACTGAGTAGCAGGGAGAAGTCGCTGCTACCGCCTCCCAGAACATCGGGCGAATGGATGGAGGAGCAAGATCATGGAAGACGACAGCAAACTATCATTTTTCTTTCTGGGCCTGGGCCTGGGCGCCGCGCTGGGGATTCTGTTCGCGCCGAAGTCGGGCGAGGAAACGCGTGAGTTTCTGCGCGCCAAAGCCGGCGAGGGTACGGACTATGTGAAACGCCGCAGCGAAGATGTTGTGGATGCGGCGGGCAACGTAATTGGCCGGACGCGGACAGCGGCCGAAGAGGCCATTGATCGCACGAAGACGACGGTGGTGCGGCAGCGCGAGAATCTGGCGGCGGCGGTAGAAGCCGGCAAGCTGGCGTATCGCGAGGCCGTGGCCGGTGGCGCTTCCGAAGGCGTGTAACGGATCGCGGAACGGTGTCTACGTGGACCAAACTCTGCTTATCTTGATGACGGTGGTCGCCACGGTGTCGGCGGTTGCCCTGTGCGTGCAGGCAGGAATGCTGTTCGGCATCTACAAGGCGTCGAAGGCGACGCATGAGCGCATTGCCGGCGTGATGCCGCAGGTAGAGAAGTTCCTTAGCACGTCGCAAGTGGCGATCGAACAAAGCTCCAAACAGATTCTCGATATCACGTCAAAGACCAACCTGATTCTCGATTCGGCGTATGGCCAACTGTCGAAAGTCGATGCACTGCTGACCGACGCATCGTCGCGGGCCCGGATGCAGATGGACCGCGCGGAGTTGGTTCTGGACGACGCGATGTCGCGGGCACAGGAGACGGTTGCCGTTGTGCAGACAGGCGTCCTGCGGCCGTTGCGCGAAATCCAGGGCGTAGCCGCTGGTTTGCGGACCGCCTTCCAGGTGCTGCTGAAGGGCAGCCGTCCGAACGTGGCGAGCGTCACCCAGGACGAAGAGATGTTTATCTAGCAACCTCGCAAGGGTTTTGAAAAGAAGGGGGACGCTTAACTGGCGTCCCCCTTGTTCGTACACGGGACAGGGCGATTCGTCCCAAAGGTCAAGCGGGTCCCCCGCGGCGGCACTAGACTAAAAACGTGCGCCTCTCGTTTGTATTTCTGTCTCGCGTGATCCTGGCATGTATTGCGTGCGGCGCCACTCCGGCATGGAGCGCCGTGCCAAGCGCGACCGATCTGCTTCGACAGATTCGCGAGTCGAGCCTCGATCCGGCTTCTTGCTACCGCGTCCGCGACTTCCAGATCGCGCGCGAAGACGTCAAGGTTTACTTGTCGGACGGCTACCTAATCTTCACGAAGCCCGTGGCCGGCCGGCGGCTGAATGCGATCTTCACGACGGAACAGAACTCGGGAGACGCTGAGATTCTGCTGCTTCCTCCCACTCGCAGCGAACGCCAGTCCCTTTCGCATTTCACGAATTCGCCGAACTTAAATGAGCACTTGCAGTCCGTGTTATTCGTATTCACCGACGGCATGGCGGAAGAGTTGATCGCGCGTCTCGAAGACGAGAAGGCCGCGAAGTCTCCGGAAATGGCCGCGCTGCTCGCGCCGCGATGGACGCCGGTGGTGCGCAACGTGCTTCCCGGTTTTGAGGTTCGCATCGTCGAGGATCTGCTGGGCGTGCGCAAGGCGGGCGAGGGGCTGTTTTTTCTGACCGCGGTCGGCAAGAACCTGGGGACTTTCGACGTGATCCACGATCCGGCGGCGCGGGAGCAAATCGTCGTGGGCCAATTGACCGAGCGCGACGGGCGTCCGGCCTACGATTTCTGGACGGCGTTCTCGTCGCGTTCCGTCCGTCAGGGAAAGAGTCGGCCTCTCGCGCCATCCTACACAATTGACCGCTTTCGCATCGCTGCGGCGCTGGACGCAGGGTTAAAGATTAAGGCGACAACGACGGCGCATGCCCGAATCGGCCCGGCCCCGATTCGGGCGTTGCCGATGGTCCTGTCGCGCCGCATGCGCGTGCTTGGCGTCAAAATCGACGGACAACCAGCGCAGTTGGTGGAGCGCGAATCGCTGCGCTCGACGGCGTTGCGGGCGACCGACGACGACAGTTTCTTAGTGGTCGCCGCGGAGGATCTTAAGCCGGGCTCCGAACACGAGATTGAGGTAGAGCACGAGGGCGCCGTGATTACTTCGGCGGGCAATCGCGTGTACTACGTGGCATCGCGCGGGTCATGGTATCCGCGGAGAGGCGTCGAATACTCCGCCTACGATGTGACGTTTCGTTTCCCGCGCGGGCTGAGCCTGGTGGTTCCGGGCATAGTAATGGAAGACCGCGTGGAGGGTGATGTGCGGGTCATGCGGCGGAAGGTCGATACGCCAATCCGGTTCGCGGGGTTCAACCTGGGCGAGTACAACCAGGCGACTGCGACGCGGGGTGGGTTGACGGTCGATGTCTATAGTAATCGGCAAGTGGAACTCGCTCTGCAGCAGCGCCCGCGCGAGGTGGTGGCCATTGCGCCGCTGGGGAGCCCACGGACGCTCGGGCGTCCGACGGAACTGGTGACCGCACCGCCGCCGTCGCCTGCGCCGATCGATCCGAAGGCGCGGTTGAAAATGCTGGCGACCGACATCGCGTCAGCGTATGAGTTCATGAGCACGCAGTTCGGTCCACCGCCGATGACGACGTTGACGGTATCGCCGATTCCGGGGACCTTCGGGCAAGGTTTCCCGGGTTTGCTCTATCTGTCGACGATGGCGTATTTGGATCCGGCGGACCGGCCGGCGGCGATGCGCAGTAAGCAGAAGGAAGTTTTCTTCTCAGACATGATCGAGGCGCATGAGACGGCACACCAGTGGTTCGGCAACGTGGTTTCGCCCGCCGGGTATCAGGACGATTGGCTGATGGAGTCGCTGTCGAATTACGCGGCCTTGTTGTACCTCGAGAAGAAGAAGGGCGTGAAGATCGTCGATACGATGTTCGACGAATACCGCGCGCACTTACTCGCGTCCGGCGCGAACGGAAAAACCGTGGAATCGGCCGGGCCGATCACCTTCGGGGTCCGATTGGGATCGGCGGATCTTGCGGAATCGTGGCGCGTGATTACCTACGAGAAGGGCTCGTGGATTATGCACATGCTGCGGCGGCGGATGGGCGAGGAACGGTTCGCGAAGATGGTGGCTGAGTTGTGTAAGCGCTACCGGTTTCAATCGATCGATACCGAGCAGTTCCGGACGTTGGCCGCCGAGTTCCTTCCACCGCCTGCGTCGCCGCGCGTGAAGGTGAGCGATCCGAAGCTCGAGAACTTCTTCGAGAACTGGGTGTACGGCACAGGCATTCCACATGTGCAGGTAAAACATGTACTGAAGGGCAAGCCGGGCGCGCTGCAAGTCGCGATCACGCTGACGCAGACCGGGGTCGATGAAGACTTCACAGCCGACATTCCCGTCGAAATCTACTATCCGCCGACGGCACGGGGCGGAAAGCCCGCACAGATCGTGTGGCTGCGCGCAGGGTCCGATCCGGCAACGCACCTGATTCCGGTGAGGCAGGCTCCGACGAAGATTGTGGTTTCGACGAGTTCAGCGCTAGTCAAGAAATAGAAATTGGCTAGGAAGCCGCTCCGCGAGGCAGGGGTTCGGTGCCCTCGCTGAGGATGGCCAGATAGGGATCGTAGACATAGACGCGATCTCGCTGCTTGCCGGTGGTCTCGCGGAGCAACCTGATGCCTTGCAGGCTTTCGACGGCCTTAATCATGGTCGGCACGGAGAGTTCGAGTTCCTTCGCCAAGCTCTTGATCGTTGCAACGGGGCTGCCCTGCAGGTGGCGCAGAACGCGTAACGTGAGAGCGGAGCTTTTCGGGAGATCGGCTACTTGCTTTTCGTTATCGCTGAACAGGCGCAGAATGCGGAGCGCGGCCTCGGTGGATTGCTCGGCGGTTTCGGCGGTGGCTGTGAGAAAGAACTCGACCCAGGATTCCCAGTCGCCGGTTTCGCGGACCGCGGTGAGGAGTTCGTAGTAGCGGGCGCGGTGCTTCTTCAGATACAGGCTGAGGTAGAAGATCGGCTCGCGCAGCGCTCCGGATCGGCACAGCAGGAATGTGATCAGCAAGCGGCCAACGCGCCCATTGCCATCGAGAAACGGGTGGATGCTTTCGAACTGGACGTGCGCGATCCCGGTTTTGACGAGCATTGGCAGGCCGTCGTGGTCGTTGTGGAGGAACAGTTCGAGGGCGCCCATGAGTTGCATCACTTGATCCGGTGGCGGGGGCACATCGGCCGCGTTACCGGGCCGGGTGCCGCCGATCCAGTTCTGGCTGCGGCGAAACTCTCCGGGATTCTTATCGCTGCCTCGCCCGGAAGCGAGCAGCAACGCATGGATCTCACGCATCAAGCGGAGCGAGAGAGGAAATCCATCGCCCATACGCTTGAGACCGTGCTCCATAGCGGCGACGTAGCAGGAGACCTCGGCGACGTCGGCCATCGGCACGGCCGGAGCTTCATGGCGCTCAAAAAAGAGAAGGTCGGATAGGGACGACTGCGTTCCTTCAATCTGCGAGGAAAGCACAGCCTCCTTGCGGATATACATGTAGAGGAACAACTGCAGATTGGGCAGGATGGCGGCAAGGCCATCGAGCCGGCCGAGGGCCTGGTTCGCCCGGTCAAGCAGAGAGTAGTGTCCGTCGATTCGGACGGGCGGGTCCGGAGGCAAGGGCGGCGGGACGAAGGCGCGCACAGTCTCGCCCGCGAAACTCGTGGTGACGTACTCTCCGTGGACCAGTCGCTGCAACTGTTCAACCTCGCTTGAATAGGATCTCTATCTATTAATAGAATAGCATTAAAAGATAAACAGAACTGGATGCTCCGTGCCAAAGAAGGCGTTGGATGCCTTTAGATCATTGCAATAGCTAACAATACTCCTATTCAACGTTCGTTGACTAGAGATGATCACTAATAATTTTTTAGTCAATTATCTTTATTAGTAGATTACTTCCCACTCGTCGCCCAGCCGACGAACTCCGTGATATCCTTCTTCAGCTTGGCGAGCGACTGGACGTCGATGTAGTACATGTGCCCGGCGTTGTAGTAGTAGAACTTCACGTTGTCGCGGACCGAGGGGTGCAGGCCCATGTGGCTGAAATTGAACTCGGCGGCGAAGTAGGGCGTCGCGAAGTCGTAGTAACCTGCTCCGACGTAGACTTTCATGTGCGGATTGCGGGCAAGCGCGCGGCGGAGCCCGTCGGCGGTTTCGGAGTAGCCGTTCTGGATGTTGTAATCCCAGGGCAGGATGCCGCCGCCGAGGATGTAGTACATGCTGTCGGTCTTGAAGCCGAGTTCGGAGTGGACGTAGTTGCCGAACGCCGACGTGTACGGCGGGCGGATGGCGGAGTTGCTGGGGTCGTACTCGGCGAAGCCCGCCGGACTGGCCATTTGCGCGGCGCCGGTCAGGCGACCGTCGAGGCGTCCAGCGATCATCTTCTTGTCGCGCAACAGTTCGCTCTGATAGCGACCGAGCGTCACACGGAGTTCGTTCTCGTCGATGACCTTGGGGTCGAGACCGGTGAGGCGGGCAAGCTTGTCGACGGCCGCGCGGCGTTCGACGGCAGTAAGACGGTCTCCTTTGGCGAGCGCGGGCAGATAGCCGTTCAGCGCGTAGTCTTCCGATTCCTTCAATGCCTTCTTCAGGTCTTTTTGAAGATCGGCAGGCAGCTTCTTGTGATACCAGGCCGTCGCCGTGTAGGTGGGCAGGTGCAGCGCGTAACCGATGTCGTTGCTCGGAGCGAAGCTGACGGTCTGATAGCTCAGGATGGTTGAAATCAGCGCGACGCCGTTGAAGGCGATGCCCTGATCGATGAGATATCCGGCGAGGCCGGCAGAGCGGAAGGTGCCGTAGCTCTCGCCGACGAGGAACAGCGGCGACAGCCAACGCTCGTTGCGCGTGAGGAACACGCGGACGAATTCGCCGACACTTTGAAGATCGCCCTGGACACTGTTATAGCGGCGGGCGACTTCGTTCTTGGTGGCGCGGCTGTAGCCGGTTCCGACCGGATCGATGAACACGATGTCGGCGATGTCGAGCCAGGTTCCGGAGTTGTCTTCCATCTGATACGGCGCGGGCGGCAGGTTGCCGTCGTCGAGCATCTTGATGCGGCGGGGTCCAAGCGCGCCGAGGTGAAGCCAGACCGATGCCGACCCCGGGCCGCCGTTGTAGGCAAAGAACAGCGGGCGCTTGGCGTTGTCCTTCACGCCGTCGAGCGTGTAATAGACGTAGAACATGTAGGCGTCGGTCTCGCCCTGGGTGCTCTTCAATGGCATGTAGCCGGTGGTCGCGGTGTAGGCGAGCTTCTTGCCGTTGACCGTGATCTCGTGTTTGGTGGTCACCGGCTTCTCGTCGGCTGTGGTCATCAGCGGCGCTCCGCCTCCGCCTTGGTTGGCTTGGGGAGCGGCTTGCGGTGCGCCCTGCGGCCTTTGGGCGAACAATGACGCGGCGAAAATCATCAGGGCGACGTAGCGGAGCATATCTTTGACTGTCCTTGCTGGAGCGGGGATGGTGGCGGTGGCCAGAATTTCTGATAATAGCGGAGATGACTCGACTGCGCATAAACTCCCTCGCAATCACCATGCTCGTGCTTGCGGCCCCGCTTCTGACTAAGCTAGCGGCGGCTCCACGGACCGAGCTAATCTGGGACACCTATGGCGTGCCGCACATCTTCGCGGGCGATGACCGCGGTGCGTTCCGCGCCATGGGCTGGGCACAGATGCAAAGCCATGGCGACTTGCTGCTGCGATTGTACGCGCAGGGCCGCGGCAAGGCGGCGGAATACTACGGCGAGCAGTATCTGGCTTCGGACAAATGGGTACGGACGAACGGCATTCCAGCGCGTGGTGTCGAGTGGTTTGCGAAGCAGTCGCCGCTATTCAAGGCGAACATCGCAGCGTTTGTCGACGGCATCAATACGTGGGCTGCCGAGCATCCGTCGGCGCTGCTCGAAGAATCGAAGCGCGTGCTGCCGATTGAATCTTCGGACGTCTTGGCGCATATCAACCGGATCCTGCATTTCACGTTTGTGATCGATGAGCGGCGGGTGTTGGGCGCGCAGGAATCGGAGCGCGGCGCGATGCAGAATCGCGCAGCGGTGCGGATGCCGTTGGAAGAAGAGGCGGGCACGCCGGGGTCGAACATGTGGGCGATCTCGCCGCAGCGGTCGGCATCGAAGCACGCGATGCTGCTGCAGAATCCGCACCTGCCCTGGCAGGATCTCTACACGTTCTACGAAGCGCATATCAAGACGAGCACGATGAACTTGTACGGAACGATGCTGGTCGGCCAGCCGGGTATGTCGATTGCGTTCAACGACAATCTAGGCTGGTCGCACACGGTGAATCCGATTGATGCGGCCGATCTGTATGCGTTGACTCCGGCGCAGGGCGGCTACCTGTGGGATGGCGCGGTAAAGCAGTTTGCGACTTCGGAAGAAACGATTCGCGTCCTGCTGAAGAACGGCGGCTATCGGGACGACAAGCTGACGATTCGCAAGTCGATTCACGGTCCCGTTGTCGCGGAACGCAACGGCAAGCCCATCGCGTTACGCGTCGCGGGCCTCGACGATTACGGCATCATCGAGCAGTACTGGGATATGTCGCATGCGAAGACGTTGAAGCAGTTCGAGCGCGCTGTGTCTCGTCTGCAGATTCCGATGTTCAACGTCATGTACGCAGACCGGAAGGGGCACATCTATTACCTTTTCGGCGGCAACATCCCGGTGCGTCCGGCGGGTGATTACAACTGGGCGGGCATTGTTCCGGGCGATACCTCGAAAACGTTGTGGACGAAGACGCATCCCTATGAAGATCTGCCGCGCGTGGTGGATCCGCCGTCCGGGTGGCTGCAGAATTCGAACGATCCGCCGTGGAGCGTGACGTTCCCGCAGCAATTAGACGCCAACAAGTTTCCGAGCTATGTGGCTCCGCGGGCGGTTGGGTTCCGGCCGCAAAGGGGACTGCGGATGATTAGCGAGACGGACAAGATGAGCTTCGAGGAGTTGATCGACTGGAAGCATTCGACGCGCATGGAACTGGCGGATCGCATTCTGCCGGATCTGTTGAACGCTGCGCGTGCAAAGGCGAACGTAGCCGATGCGGTCGCGCTGCTTGAGAAGTGGGATCGCACGGCAGACAACGAGAGCCGCGGCGGCGTATTGTTCTCAGAATGGGTGCAGCGGTATCCGCGCGCGGAATTCGCCAAGCTGTTCGCGACGCCGTGGTCAGAGAGCGATCCGCGCGCGACGCCGAAGGGCATTGCAGATCCGGCGAAAGCTGTGGCGAATTTGGCAACCGCGATGGCGGAGACCAAGAAAAAGTACGGACGCCTTGATGTTGCCTGGGGAGACGCGCATCGGCTGCGCCTGGGAACGTTGGACCTGGCAGGCAACGGCGACGCTGGGGATCCGCTGGGTGTATTCCGTGTGATCAACTATGCGCAGGCGCGCGATGGTAAGCAAACGGCGACCGGCGGCGATAGTTACGTGGGCGTCATCGAGTTTGGCCGGCGGCTGCGGGCGCGTGTGGTAATGAGCTACGGGAACGCTTCGCAGTCGGGCTCGCCGCACCAGACAGATCAGTTGGAGCTGATCTCGAAGAAGAAGATGCGGCCGGTGTGGCGGACACGGGAGGAAGTGCGGAAGCACAAGACGGGCACGCAGAATTTCTAGCGTCTTGCTAGTCGGCTTCCCAGCGGAAGCGGAACACGGCGATTGCTCCGAACACCAACGCGCAACCGAACAGCAACGCGATCGGCTGGGCGACTGAGGCAAAGCCCTGGCCGCGCCATGTGACTGCGTCGAGGCCGTCGACCGCCCAGCGTGTGGGGATAACGACGGTGATCGCCTGCAGCCATTTGGGAAAAACGAAAGACGGAACCCACGCTCCGCCGAGCATCACCATGATCAGCGTGGTGAGGATGGCGACGCCGCGGGTCGCTTCCGGCGTCTTCCCTAACGTCGCGATAAGCAATCCGAAGGCGGCTGTCATCAGCGAGAAGGCAATGCAGATGCCGACGAAACCCGCCATGCTGCCCTGGATCTTTACTCCAAAAACAACGCGCGCGAAGGTAAAGAGCACGAACAGCGTGCCCATCGAGATGAGCGCGGAACTGGTGGTGCGGCTGCCTAGGAGCACAGTGCGCGAGAGCGGCGCCGCGCGCATTCGCTTCCAGACGCCTTGCCGTCGCAATAGCAGCAGCGCGATGCCGACATCGACGCCGACCATCAGCAAGAACTGAACGCCCATGCCACCGAAGGAGTGCGCGTAGCCGTTGTACGGAATTCCCTTCACTGCGGTAACTGCTTCGGTGCCGAGGCGAAACGGAAGAACAAGCGCGGTGGGTTGCGATGCCGCGTTGCCGCGCATCTGTTTGCCTGCGGACTCCATCACGGCGCCGGTGAGGACGCCCTGCACCATGCGCATTTCGAGACCGCGCGAGGGATCGAAGAGCATGGCGATCTCGGGCTTCGTGCCGCCCACCAGAAAGGCGCGTCCCGTGTCGGCGGCGAAGTTCTTCGGGATCAGAACGGCCGCGCTCGCTTTGCCCTTGCGCACGGTTTCGCGCGCGGCTTCGGGCGTCATGAGCTTCGCGTCGAGGGAGGCATCGGCTTGCAGCTTGCTCACGATCTCGCGAGAGAAGGCGCTCTGGTCCTGGTCGGATATCAGAATCGCGAGGCGGCTGTTCTCCTGATTACTGCCCTGGCCGCCGAAAATGTAGCCGAAGAACGAGGCGATGGCAATGGGCGCGACCACGCTCATAACGACGGCGCGGCGATCGGTGAGGAATAGCTTCAGGTCTTTGCGAACGAGTGCAAGGAATGGGGTGAGCATTAGTCGCGCAGGCTCCTTCCGGTCAATGTGAGGAATACGCTTTCGAGACTGGCGCGCTCGCTCGCGAAGTGGTCAAAGGCGTGGCCGTGGTCGACGAGCCATTGGAGGATGGCGGGGGAGCTGGCGGCGATTTCGCGGACGCCGATGCGCAGTTGCGTGCCGTTTTGTTCGACCGACCCGACGCCGGGCAGCGCGCGGAGGTCGGCGAGGGGGATAGATTGCGCGGCGTCGGCGCGCAGATCGACTTGCAAGAGGTTGGCGACGGGCAGCATCTTGTGGAGGCCTTGCAGCGTATCG
Source organism: Acidobacteriaceae bacterium (assembly GCA_043788745.1). Classification (GTDB taxonomy): domain Bacteria; phylum Acidobacteriota; class Terriglobia; order Bryobacterales; family Bryobacteraceae; genus JBBQWZ01. Next base: position 12,594 of record JAYVTO010000044.1, on the reverse strand, counting down.
TCGGCGATCACTCTGCCGTGGTCGACGATCACGAGGCGGTCGCAGAGCCGCTCGGCCTCTTCCATGTAGTGCGTTGTGTAGAGAAGGGTTTTGCCGCGCTTCTTCAAAACTTCGAGGTTGTCGAAAATCGCGTTGCGGCTCTGCGGGTCGACGCCGACGGTGGGTTCGTCAAGCAACAGCAGTTGCGGATCGTGGATCAGGGCGGCGGCGAGATTCAGGCGGCGCTTCATGCCGCCGCTAAAGTCGAGCGCCTTGTCACCGGCGCGTTCCGCGAGGCCGACCAAATCGAGCGCTTCGTCGATGGCGCGCTTGAGGGGTGCTCCGGACATATTGTAGAGGGAGCCAAACAGATGCAGGTTCTCGCGGGCGGAGAGTTCTTCGTAGAGGCCGAGGTCCTGCGGGACGAGTCCGATGTCGCGCTTGGCAGGGTCGGTGTCGCCGCTGAGCTTACGGCCGGCGATACGGATCTCGCCAGCGTCGGGGCGCACGAGGCCCGCGATCATCGATACGGTGGTAGTTTTGCCGGCGCCGTTGGGCCCGAGCAAGCCAATGGTTTCGCCCTTGCCGGCGCGGAGCGAGATATTGTCGACTGCGACGATTGCGTCGTAGCATTTGCGCAGGCCTGTGACTTCGAGCATTGTTTCTCAAGCATAGGCGGTTGGGGTGGGAATCGCACGGCGTTATCGGCGAGTCGCGTGCGAGTACCGGCGGAATCCGGCACGTTTTCAACGCCTGCGGGTCCGCTTGGGCGGAGAGCTTTTTGAAGCAGGTCCGCAGGTGTGGCATTCTCGTAGGTACGGTTCCAAATGCTGGAACTCGTCGAAGGCAAGTGTTACCCATATCCTAAGACGAAAGTGTTACTTATGTTGTTGTTTGCACCACATTGGGGGCACTCACTGACGTTCGCGGTTCTTCGAAAGAGGGTAGGTAGTAGGGCGATTTTCTGCGGGCTTGTGATGGGCGGGGTTAGATCGAGATCACAATCCGGCCGAGCGGCACAGTGGTCCGACCTACTTCCAGAAACCATGCCGTGTCGCGGTAGGGACGGCCATCGCGGACCGCCGCCGGCGCGGTCGCCTTCGACAACAAAGGACTCTACGCGTTCTAGGCGCATATCGCGGATGACGCTGAGTACCTTGCGTTCGTTCTCGACGAGCGCGGCGAGGCCTTTGCGGGGCAGGTTCAGGTTTTCCTGCATGGAAGCGTCGTCGGCATAGAAGCGTTCGATGGCTTCGACAAACTGGCCTTGCTGCACCATGGCGATCAGCTCGGCCACGTGGTCTCGAATGGACACGCTGAGGTTCCTTGCGGCTACGCTATTTTTCGGTGGCCGCTATTGCCAATTTCACAGTCTTTGGCGGCAGGCATAACCTTTCGTTGCAGCATTGAAAATAAGCGTTGACGTGGAGCGTGCCGGTGGATGACTTCGGAGTTGCGTTGAGGACGAACTCCGCGGAGCCTTCGTAGAACTCGACGTCCATGTTGAAAGCCGCCTCAAAGCTGGTGAGCGCCTTAGGAGCGCGGATGTCGCCCACCTGCTTGAAGGGCTGACCCTCGGGCAGCCAGATCCGCGTCGCCATCGGACCGCCGGGCGGCTGCGAGATTGAATACATGTGCCAGCCGTCGGCAATGTTCGCAGTGACGGCAATCGCTACGGAATCTTTCGGCGCTTTCTTCGGGGCCGCGCTTCGCACGACGGACCACGTGACGGGATTCTCCTGCGCGACCGAGATGGCGCACAACGCCGCGGCCAGCAGACTACTGCGTACCTTTTTCAATGGTCTCCCCCAGCGGAACGTACACGGACTGCAACACCTGCTTCGTCTTCTCATCCTGCAGGAACGCGACGACGCCGAGATGGGTGCGGTCGATCTCGGTCTTGCGCTCGCGGAACGTCATGCGGCGCTCTTTCTCCAGATCGTCGAGGCTCTTCGTGAGGCCTTCCGCGATTTTCGTTAGGTCGAAAATGACTTCCGTTGGTTTGGCGGCGTCGAAGGCAAATCCGCCGTGGTCTGTGCCTGCGAGATCCCGCACGACCATCGGGTGATAGCGGACGCCGTTCTCGCCGGAATATCGCACCATCTCTTCGACGAGCGCGACTTGAAGGCGCACAGCGCCGCCGGATTTGGTTACGGAACCCGCGGTCCGCACCGAAACCTGCAGTCCGGCGAGTTTGGCATCAAGCGTCAGCGTGGCCTCTTCGCCGAGTTCCAGACGCTTTTCGATATCGGGATTCGTGCGTTTCCAGAACTCTTCCACGTTCGCGCGACCGCCCCCGCCGCTCGCCGTTTTGCCGTCGATTCCGGAGGAAGGCACGCCGCTCACTTTGTAGTACTTGGCCCGCGCCTGGGTAGCGGCGTTCGTCATGGGATCGGGCAGCGGAATGTGTTGGTGATACATCAATACGACCACTTCTTTGCGCGAATACCGTTCAAGGACGGCGTCGAAGGCGAGATCCGCCGCGACGCATGGGCCGCAGCCGGCCCCGGTGAACACTTCCGCGAGAACTGTCCGGCCGGTACGCGCGGCGGTTTTCACGTAGGGTTCGACGTGGAGCGGATTCGGGTACTGCGCGCGATACACGCCATCCAGATAGGTTTCCGCATCGGCCTCGCGCCCGCCCTTGAGCTTGGAGTACAGCGTGTTGAACTTCGTCCGCGTATCCGCCGGACCGCCGCCGCTGAGCCGCAGGTACGTCAGGTACTCGAACGCGGCTTTCTCGTCGCCCCGGCGTTCGGCGTAACGCGCCAGCGGCGTGAGTGCGCTCGGGAGGTTCTTGTTCGCTTCGAAGGCGGCTTTATAGAGAGGCTCGGCCTTCTGATCTTTGCCCTGCTTGTAGTAGATGTTGCCGAGCGTCACTTGGCGGGATGCAACCTGTTCCTTGAATCGCTTTTCGATTTCGGCGTCGGTGGGCGGCTTGGCCTTTCGCTTCTCCGCGTTCTCCTTTTGCTCGGCCGCGTAGGGGGCCAGTTTCATCAGCTTGATTGACTCCGCTGCGTTTTTTTCGGCATCGCGGAGCAGAACTCCGGCGTTTGAAAGCGACGACGCGATCTGGCTCTCGCGTTCGGCGCGGTCCTTGCCGGTTGCGCCCGCGAGCATCGACCTGATGAGGTTGCGGATGCGCGTCTCGTCACCGGGCCACTCGCGGGCGGTGCTGTCGAGAATCATTGAGCGCGCGTTGTTTGCGAGAGGGCTTTTCGGGAAGTCAGCCAGCAACTTTTCGAGGGCGGCGATTTTATCCAGTGCATCGCGCTTCTGAATGGCTTCGTTGAATGCTTTGAACTCGGGCGGCATCTCGGGTGCTTTCTTCTCTTCCGTTGCGGTGGGAGTGGCGTTGGCTGGCGGGGTCGGCTGCTTGGCGGAAGGGACCTCCGGCTTGACGGCCGGGTCTTGGGCAAGAATCAACGAGGGAATCCACGCGACCAGAATCGTCACAAGAAGACAGGCGAGTTGCATGGCCGAATCATAGCTCGCGGATGCGCCGAAGGGAAGGGTCATGCAACCGTTGCCGGGATGAAGAGGGACCAATAAAGTTGACCCAGACCAACCCCGATTGCTACAGTACAAGTGCGGGGTGGAGCAGTCTGGTAGCTCGTTGGGCTCATAACCCAAAGGTCGCAAGTTCAAATCTTGCCCCCGCAACCAATCCTATCAACAGGTTGCGATGCCACACAGCGCACCACCAAACTCCCATTAACTCCCAGTAGCAGCAAAAGGGGCTTTTGCGGCCCCCGCCTCCTCACTTTTCTTCGGTTTTAAGATCATTTTTACAACCTTGCTGTTGGCGTTCCGTTTGCTGTCCGTCATGGCTTTGCCGTAGACGTTCATCGTGGTCTGGATGCTGGCGTGACGCATCAACTCCTTCTGCACTCCCATCGGTGCGTTGGTGTCGTCCATCCAGGATCGATAGCTGTGGCGAAACGTCTTCCAGCCAAGCCCATCGCCCAGTCCTGCCTTCTTTCCCGCTTCCCGAATGTGATGCTGTTGGATGGTGTCTTGGTGGTACGGTCTGCCCGTTGCCGGGTTCGCGAACACCCACCCATCAGGCGTCGAGAACCACCGCGCCCGATGTTCCAAAATGACCTGGATCAATTCATCGTCGAGGGGAACCACGTCGAGAGAATATTCGGTCTTCACTTCGTCCTCGTGGCCTTGTACGATGCTTCTCTGGATCAAGAGGGTCCCCTTCACAAAATCGAAGTCGCCCCACTGTAGCGGCATGATTTCGCTTGGCCGCAAACCCAGGCATCCTGCCATCCACACCTGGGTCCGGTAGGGTTCCTTAATTAAAGGTGGAAGAAGGCAGAACTCCTCAGGAGTGAGAACTTTCGACCTTTTCTGGCGCTTGGAGACATCCTTGACTCGCACCAGATTGATCGGATTCTTGTCCACGAGTTCCCATCGCTCTGCGCAATCGAAGATCGTGTGCATTAGACTGCGGATATTGCCCCTTGTCTTGGGTTGCAGTTCGAGACTCTTCAGCCAGTCCTCAATTGCCATTGGCTTGAATCCGGTGACTGGCGTATCGGCCCATCGTGGCCTGACGTGGTTTTTGATCATCGATTTGTAGCTCGTGCTTGTTGAGTGACGGTTCGGCATTTCCTCCTGTTCGTATCTCGCAATCACGGCCCCGAAACTTGGTGGCGTGACTCCGGTCTTTGGCCCTTCGGCATTGATTCCTAGAAGCAACGCTTGAACAGCCGGAGACTTCCTGACGGCGGCTTCGCTTGGGTATTCACTTAACGAGCCGACAGTGGCAGCGCGGCGTTGCCGCTTGCCTTGCGTGTCTGTCTCGTAATATCTGAACTCCCACATCCGCTCGCCGTCCGATCTCTGCTTCGGTTGCAGACTTCCATATTGATAACGTGTGCGTGTAAACAACGTTCATTCTCCCGTTAGTTACGGCACGAGTGGCAATTTGAGGATACCGAGTTGCGAAGCCACTCGTCGAGTTCGGACGCACGGAATCGCCATAGATCACCAATCCGACTTCCCGGAACACGCCCTTGGCGGGCCATTCGCTGAAGTGTCTTGGGATGAACTTGTAGGAGCGCTGCCGCTTGTTCGGCGGTGAGGGTCGGTTCAAAATTGAAAGACGGAGCGGTGGCTCCTTGTTGCTGCTGCTGACCTTTCATCTTGCTGCTGCGGACGCAAACCGATTGATGGTTGCCGTCCGTATCTCTCCTGCGATTGGCGATTTGGGGGTGGAGAACCGATGGCCGTGGCCGAAGTACGGCCACTGGCAACATTGCCCCGTTATGCTCTCTCGCTTTGGTTTCAGAGTCGCTGGCGGCGGTAGGAAACACCGCAGGCTTACTGAATCACGCTATGACAGCGTGGTGTGCGCCGTCGCAGGAATCTCATAGGTCCACTGAGCCATCCGTCACGGCTCCAAGATTCCGCTGGAATGCCACAACATCAACTAACCCACGTTTATTGGACCATCAAAACAGAATTTGTCAACCCCGCCTCGCCGAGTCGATTCTCGTCAGGAAGCCGCTGTTTTAGTCTTTCGCTTCTTTGCGAGGAAAACCCGGTAATCCTTGATCGCGGACTCCACCTGATCGGCAGACAACCGCTGAACATACGCAACGATTTCGTTTGAGTATTTAACCAATCGGTTCCCTGCGGCACGCCAGCAGAATTCCGGCTTGTTCTTGAGATCGAACCTCCAAACGACCGCTTGAAATGTTGCTGATGTGAACGGCTTGCCGTGCAAAACACCGACCTTCTGAATAGCTTCGTTCGTGAGAAGTGGATGGCTCAGATTGGGGTCCATCCGGGTCACTACCAGTGGTCCAACCCCTTCAGAGGGTTTCTGAACGCCCACCACAACGTCTGCCTTCTCAATTTTCTTGGTCGATTCCAATTTAACTTGGAACACAGTCAAGAATCGTGCGGTATCTGCGTTTGCGGCCTCCAAGTCTGAAGTGGCCTTCGCGATCTCGGTGAGGAACTGCTTCGCCGCGCTCTTCTCACCCTTCCCGCCTTTGGGCTGCTTGGCGATGTATTCCAGCGGATCGATGGGTGGTTCCAGTCCGAGCGGGAGCAACTGCCAAGTAATTCGAGACCTGAGATCCACATCGAAGCAATGAGCCAGCACATCCTTCAGATTGACGACGCTGGTTTGGGCGAGAGCGTAGATCAGCGAACCGAAACCGGGTGAGTTGTAAAAATGCACAGAATTGTCCCGGTATGTGCTCAACAACTCAAGATTGAGCCGAATCGGAAGGGCTGGCAGGGCCTTCGGGAAGTGCTTCTCTACTCTGTTCAGCGCGTCGGTAAGCGAGATCGTCCTGTATGGTTCGTTTCGCCTTTTCTTATAGAAGATCGAATCGCCCTTCTTCGAGAGCAGCGCCTTCAGGGTGAGTTCCCATGCGTTTAGTAACAGGATGACAAAGCACTCGTCCCGGTATTCGATTCTTGGCTTGTTGTAGATTTCGACAGCGGCCAGCAGCGCGGCTTCCCCGTTTTGTAGAAGACGACGGTATGACGCTCGGTAGTTCATTTCATTCCGTAGTTCGCGGCCAGCCCCTTCAGCGTCGTAGCGGCGGTCACCGCATCGTGTGGGATCAGCAGGTACGACCACGGCTTGCCTCCGTTGGCTCTGGCATGCTCCGTAGCGTTGTGGCACCACGTCACCGCCGCACTCGCCTTGGCCTGGACGACTTCATCGTCCAATTCCGAAACCCGTTTCGGTTCGCACATCAACTTTTCCGATTCGGTCTCCACAATGAAGTCCGGCTCGTAGGAACTGTCCGATGTGTAGTAAATGCGGACCTGATCCCTGGCAGGCTTGAACCACTTCAGCACTTCTTTTTCGTCTTCCAGCAGCATCGCGAATCGACGCTCCGGGTCGGAATCAAATTTTTGCACTTGGTAAAGGCACTTGCGGAAGCCGCCGAAGAGGATGCTCCGTATGTATTGTTTCTCTTCGACGGGAGCGCGGAAGTTCACCGGGTCTTCCCCGGCAGGCTTGGTGTAGTTGTTTTCACGCAACCGGGTGAAGCCCTTGGTGATCTTCGCTTCGTAGACCGTCTGCCCTTCGTCGTAGTGCTGTTCCATCTGAGCGTGGATCAGTTCCGCCAGCGTGCGTTCGTGATACCGCAATACATTCGTCACGGCGTCGGCGTCCTGCAGGTACGACTGGAGATGCTGAACCATCTGCCCCGTTAGCTTGTACAGCAGGTCGGCGTGATCGTCATAGCTCACGTCATCGTAGTCCACGAGCCGACGAATCAGGTAGTCCTCAAGCCGCTTCTCAGCCGTGAATGGACCATCCGCATTCAGCTTTTCCCGCTCATTGGTCCGTAGGTACTGCAATAAAATTTCGGATGCGACAGGCTGAAGGTGAACACCCTTGGCATCGAGGTCGAAGTCGCGGAAACCGGAAGTAACCTCCCCCTTGGGCACGACCACAATGTTTGGAATGTCGATAGACCGCTCGACGTACAGTTCCGTGGTCTTCGCTACCACCTGCGCCACGTCCGGCCCAACCTCGACACCTTCCAGGGCCTTCTGCTGTGGAGCGACCGCAGCCGCGACTTCCTTGACGATCTCCGCTTGAATGTCGGCTGACTTCAAGTCATGGGAGCGAGGCAAGCGTTCATATTTTTTGATGACTTCGAGCGTCACCTGGGCGATGGTCTGCTCCATCGGCGTCGTGAACCGGATCACCTGTTGCTCGGCAGGTTGCTGTCCCGCAATTTCCTGTGCCGTGGGCTGAACTGCGATCTCCAATTGAGGTCGCGCAACAAAAACATCTTTGCGTTCAACCGCGATGTCCCGCCCGATGTAGACACCGGACTTGATGATGGAGTTTGGATTGTTGGCGTCGTCAATAATTTCCTGGAAGCGGTCGTGTGCCACGATGGTCAAGCGATCAATAGCCTTCACGCCTGTCCTCTTGCCATACGGCAACCGCAGCCCACGTCCAATCGACTGCTCGACCAATACGCTGGATTTCCCCGCACGCAATGGGACGATGGTGTACAGGTTTGTTACGTCCCATCCTTCCTTGAGCATGTTGACGTGGATCACGATTTCGGTCGGTTCTTCGGGACTCTCGACGGCAAGTAAGCGCTCCACCGTCTCGTCCTTCTCTTCGCCACTCTGCCCGGAATGCACCGTGATTACGCGATCTTTGTAGCGGCCATCGAAGAAGTCGTCGCGCTTGACGATTTCCATGAAGTGATTGGCTTGGTCGGTATCTTGAGCGATCACCAGCATGAACGGTTTCACCAGCCGTGCTCTATTTTGCCGTGCGTAGACCTCAAGCTCCACCTTGACGGCCTCATGTACTCTGACGCCATCCTCCAGCTTCAGGCGATTCAGTTCCTCGTCGGTGTAGCTGGATCGCTGGAAGTTTTCTCGTGTGGCGACCACAGGCTCCTTGACGAACCCATCGCTGAGTGCCTTTGAGAGCGGATAACTGTAGATGATGTTCTTGAAATCCTTAGTGCCGCCAGTCTCTTCCGTCTTCGGCGTGGCCGTCAATTCCAATCCAAGGATCGGCAGCAATTCATTGATGGCCTTCACGCCAGCGCTGGCGCGATAGCGGTGGGATTCATCCATCAACAGCACCAAGTCTTCCAGTCCCGAAAGGTAGTGAAAGTAGCTCTCGCCAAGGACTTCGTGAAGGCGTTTCACCTTGGGTGGCTTGCCTTTTTTCCCCTCGCCACGGATGTCGGAATTTATCTTAGAGATATTGAAGACATTGATGTGGACGGGATCGCCACTTACAGGCTCAATCCCCGGCAAGCTGCGCTGCCTTCGGCTTTCTTCCCGAATCCCGCGTCCGCTCTCGTAGTTGTCGCCAGTGATAATCTCTGGCGGATTCAGTGCGAACTCGGAGATGCCTTGTAGGACGTACTTCGGAGTGTTCGGCGTAAAATCCGCAATCAACTTGTTGTAGATCGTCAGATTTGGAGCCAGCACGAAGAAGTGCCGCACGCCTTTTGCGAGATGCAGGTAGGCCACGAAAGCGCCCATCAGCCTCGTCTTCCCAACGCCCGTCGCCAGCGCAAAGCAGAGCGAAGGGAAGTTCCGTTCAAACTCCGAAACATGGGGGAACTCGTCCGTGATGATGCGCTGGCATTCGTCCGTGTTCTGGTCTTTCCTAAGGGGGATGATCTCACCGATTCGAGCCAGGATTTCGAGGGAGTCGCGTTGCGGTTGCCGCAAGCTGAGTCGGTTGCTGATGGCGTTTACGTGGCGATTCATGCGCCTTCCCCGGTGAACAGACTGCCTTGGCTTTCCGGCGCAGCCTTGTGTGATTTGGTGTGCGGCGGCGCGGCCTCATCAGGGTCCGGTTCCTTCGTCGGAAGATTGGCGACGGCGAGGCTGTAATCATCTTTGCCCCATTCACAGCGGTTCAAGACAGCCTTCGGAATTTTCTTCAGCGTCAAGTTAGCAAAACGATCAGCTTTACCCCGGAAGGACGTGCAGCAAACGAGAAGGCTTCGGTTTTCGCCAACTTCTTCACTTAAAGCCGTGGTCTGCTGTGGATTGAGACTCTGCGTCGTGACGTAGATGAAATCGGTTTCGGTTGAATGACCGTGCTGCCAGTAAACGGTATCGCTCGGTGAATACACGAAGCCTTCATGCTTGCAAAGGGCCTCCGAGAGCATCGCCGCATTGTACTCCTTGCTGATGATCCAGTTGCCGTACTTATCACTAGCCAGGAGAGACGGCGCTAGGTGCAAATAGCGGAAACCGCCTCCACCTTTCCATCTCATTGCTTTGCTAACACCCTCGTGATCAGCGCCATCAACCACTCGCGTCAAGCGAGGAATGATGTGTGTATGGCAGTGATCTTTCTGCTCAATCATCACCCACCGTCGTCTCATCTTGTGAGCCACCGCTCCGGTGGTTCCTGAGCCGCCGAATGAATCAAGAACCCAATCACCCGGTTTCGTCGTTAAGTCGAGCACCCGCTTCACTAATGCTTCCGGCTTCTTCCCCTTCGGAAATTCGATCCCACCCTCTTTATGAAGGTTGTTCGATAGAATGTCGTCCCATAGCGTTGTCAGCGGCTCCCCTGCTACTGGTTCACCGTCAATGATCTTGATCTTGTCCGTATAGAACAGAAATCGTTCTCCCCCAAGGAAGTACATGTCAGAGTGGCCGCTGCGCTCCAGGAAATAGATCGCCTTGGGATCACTTCGAGATTGATCAATCGTCGTCCTGGCGGCAGCGCTCACGTCGTCGTAGCTCGGCCTTGCTAAACGGACAACCTGTGCTGCGTGCTTTTGAACGAACTCGTTTAGTTGTTCCTCGTAGTCCTCCAGGTCACGCTTGGCCTCACGGTCGCTCATTCCGAGCGAATCGGCAAATGCCTTCCCTAATGGCATCAATCGCCACTTCACATAGGGATCTGAAGGATTTGTGATGAACTGGTTGTATCTCTTGTCTCGCTCCCGTCCGGTGAAAACCCGATTCGGCTTCCAAGCAGCCTTGTTCTTTGCGTACATGATCAAGAAATTGGTGGTGTTTACGCAGCCCGGATTGATGGCCTTGTGCCCGGTGGCGGAACCCTGCTTGAACGAGATGACGTAAAGTCGATTGGCTCGACCGAAAAGTTCATCGAGCAGAACGATTGCGTATCCGAGTTCGTTGTCATCAAGGTGCATGAAGAACGTGCCGTCTTCCCGAAGCAACTTCCGCAGCAGCTTACACCGGGGTTGGACGATGTTCAGCCAGATCGAGTGCTCAAGATTGTCTTCATAGTGCTCCATCGCCTGCCCTGTGTTGAATGGCGGGTCAATATAGATACAACTAAAGCGCCCGGTGAACTCTTGCTCCAGAGCCTTCAACGCCAGTAAGTTATCTCCAAAGATGAGGCGATTTTCAAAAATGTCGGTGTCGGTGACGCGGTGCGGCGCGTGATGGGAAAGCGAGGCATCTTCCAAGAGAATTCGTGGCTCCAAGCGGGGCACGTTCTCTTTCCCAATCCACGTAAGTTCCAATTTGGAATGCTTCATGTGTTAGACGACACTCCAGCGTAGCGTGAAAAGTGGCTTTTGTGCGTGCCCAACGAACAGTGCGAACAAGCACGGCAACGCAAACGGCAGTAAGAAAAATGCCAGCGTCGTCCTTGCGAAGCATCTTTCCTGCTTTGGTTCTCGCTTCTTTCAAACAGGAGGCAATCTGATGTTCGTCAAGGGTCGCAAAAGCTGATTCCAAGATAAATCGCTCATCCTCGGAAATGTCCAGCAGTTTGGCAAGCAGTATTTCTGGGTCGATCATGGGTTGTCCTCAAGGCTTCAACGCAAAGCCGTCTATATTTAGCAAGTCCGCGCGGCCCAAGATCGCTGCCCCGAAGGTGTTGACATACGGGTCAAATGGGCATATTATTACTTATGAGAATGTATGTTCTCAATAGACAACTGATGCCACAAAACCTCCCCGCCATACACTCGACCTTGGCTCTCTCCCACGTTGCCCTTCCATCGGATCGGAACCCGGCTCATGTCTACATCGCTCGTCTAGGCGTTGGCTCCCGGCGAACGATGCGCGAAGCGCTTAATGGCATGGCCGGAATTTTGACGGGCGGTCAGTTCAATGCCGAACTGCTACCTTGGGCGGCATTGCGTTACCAACACACGGCTGCAATCCGAGCCGCTTTGATTGAACGGTACAAGCCGTCTATGGCTAACAAGAATCTGGCAGCGCTGCGGGGAGTGCTCAAAGAATGCTGGCGTCTCGGCTACATGACAGCAGAGGACTATCACCGGGCGGCTGACGTTCCAACCGTCAAGGCTCTGACGCTCCCTCGCGGTCGTGCCCTGTCCGCTGGAGAGATTGCCGCACTTATGGCAGCGTGTAGTCGTGACTGTTCACCTGCTGGTTCCCGCGATGCCGCTCTGATCGCCGTGCTGTACGGGGCCGGGCTAAGACGGTCTGAAGCCGTATCGTTGGATCTCTCGGACTACAACGACGAAACTGGCGAACTGGCGATCCGTGGGGCGAAGGGTCGTAAAGATAGGCTTGCTTATGCGACTAACGGTTCGGCTGAGGCTGTTGCGGACTGGCTTGGAGTTCGTGGCGGCGATGGCGGCGCGATGTTTTGCAGTGTAAACAAGGGAGGCCGGATCGCAATGCGGCGCATGACAGATCAAGCAGTTCTCCACATCCTACGTAAGCGTGCCACCGAATCTGGTGTGTCTTCCTTTTCCCCCCATGACCTTCGCCGGAGTTTCATCAGCGACTTGTTGGACGCTGGCGCAGATATTTCCACCGCACAGCAGTTGGCCGGGCATTCCAATATCCAAACCACAATCGGTTACGACCGTCGCGGCGAGGCCACGAAGCGAAAGGCCGCAGAACTCTTGCACGTTCCATACTTGAGGCGACGGACCGCGAGGTAGTATCACGCCGCTTCTGGCAGGAGACCGGATTTGGGATTCACGCCGACGTCAATGCGATTCGCACAGTGAAATGTGAAAAAGGGTACCCATCGCATTTGGTCTATAGAGTGGGGGGTGGCGCTGTTAGGGCCGCAAAGACCATCAGGCCCTTTCTACTGATGGGTCCTGTCCAGGCCTCGCATCCATCGCGTTAAGGTGCTGGAATTTGATATAAGTCATGGGTGTC
>JAYVTO010000043.1:0-4443 GCA_043788745.1 Acidobacteriaceae bacterium | reverse complement strand
GGACTCGCGCGAGCGCCTCTTGACCCCCAGAAACCAACAGCACCGTGGCAGCAACTAAACATCTCCGCAGGAGGCGCGACGAGCAGACTATAACCCCGCCCTTCAGGGCGGGATGCTTAGGCTCTGTTCATTGCGACAGCACCAAATCCGAGCCGCGACCAGAGCGGCCCGAAGGGACGCGCCGGGAGCGGATTTGACTCGCATTTAGGGGCCCGCTCCTCAAGGGAGCGCACTCGCGAGGCAGTTTGGCCTGCGGGGCAACTCACTACGCTCGACGTCGTCGGGCTTCGTGCCGCGCCTCGCAGCCTTGCCAACTGGCTAGAACCGCAGGCGCATCGAGAGCTGGATCTGCCGCGATGTTCCGAAGCCCAAGGTGCGTCCGAAGGTGTTGAAGATGCGCCCGAAGTTTGCGGTGCCGAAGGTGCCTTGCTGCGGTACTTCAAAATTCGGGCGGTTGAAGAGGTTGAAGACCTCGGCACGGAACGTCAACTTGGTGCGCTCGGTGAGTTGCGTGTCCTTCGTGAGCGAAGAGTCGAACTGCCAGAAATCGGGTCCGAACAGGACGTTGCGGCCGAGATTTCCGAAGGTTCCGCGCGCCGGCAGCGAGAAGGCGGCGGGGTTCCAGAAGTTGGTGATCGACTGGTTCGTCGGATAGGGGTTCACGCCGAGAACTGCGTCGGGGCGCTGGTTGGCAAAATTGTTGTTGCCGAACGTATTGGTGCCCAGCGAGACCAGCGACGCGATGCCGGAGCGAATCAGCGCGAGCGACGAGACCGACCAGCCGCCCAGGATCTTCGACGTCACACCCGACGACGTATTGAAGAACTTCTGGCCGGGTCCGACGGGCAGTTGGTAGAGCACGTTGTAGGTGACGTTCTGGCGGATGTCGCCCGAACCGAGGCCGCGCTCGCAGGGGCCGAGGCAGCGGTTGTCTTGCGGTTGAGTCGAGTACAGGCCGTAGTCCTGCACGTTATCGATCACCTTCGCGTAACTGTAATTAAAGGTGCCGAGCAGGTTCTTGCCCATGCGCGAATCCATGCGGAGCTGGAGCCCGTGGTAGACGCTCATAGCGTCGTTGAACTCGACTTGGATGTCGGCGAAGCCGGCGAAGGGGCGGCGTCCGATTGCGGGGTCGAGGAAGTTCACGTTGCGGCCGCGGCGGAGATTGATGGCATGATTGCCGACGTAGGCCGCCTGCAGCGACGTAGAGGGCTTCACTTGATAGGTCATGGTGAAGTTCCACTGCTGCGCGTAGAGGTCGGGCTTGTTGGGGTTAAAGCCGCCGACGTTCGGAAGCGGCGCGGTACCGGAATTGAGGAACTGCGCTGTCGGGAAGGCCAGGTTGGGGATGTTGGCGCGGAGGAGTGTCGTGTTTCCGGTGAGCAGATTGGTGACGACGCCGGCGGTAAATCCGGGAGGGTACTGCTGGTAGAAGATGCCGTAGCCAGTTCGGATGACGAGCTTCTTCATCGGCGTCCACGCGATCGCGACGCGGGGAGCAACGTTCTTCCTGTTCGTTTCGAACCAGGCCGAACCCGCGGGAGCGAGTATTCCGGCGCGGATGTCGAAGGGCCGATACCGGTCGTCGACGCCGTGATTCGGAGTGCCGATGTCGTAACGCATGCCGTAGTCGAGTGTCAGGCCGGGACGGATCTGCCAGGTGTCCTGTACGAACATACCGGCCCAGGTCTGACGGATTCCGCTACCGGGGTTACCGGCGGAGACGACGGCCTGGGCAGGGCTGTTGCGGATAAAGTCGTCGATCGAGGTGTAGGTGAGCGTCGTGAGGTTTGTCGAAAGCGAATTGATGCCGGATCTCCAGACCGTGGCACCGAACTTCATCGTATGCGCGCCCATCACCATGCTGGCGCTGCCGCCCCACTGCATCAGCGTCGAGTTGGTGCGCGAGAATCGCCGCGAGCCGGGCGTCACGGTGAAGCCGTTGACGGCGACCTGCGGGAAGGGAAGATCGGAGTTGATCTGGCTGCCCCAGCGCTGCAGACCGACGAGGAACTCGGCGGTGAACTTCGGCGAGAAGCTATGCGATTCGTGGACCGCGACGTTGGTCGTCGTGATCGGCACCTGTTGGAAATCAAGCACGCCGAGAGCGCTCGGTGTAACGCCAAACAGCGGGCCGAAGACTTCGCTGTCGTTGAGGTTGAAGCGAATGTAGGCGCGATCGTTGGCTGAGAAATTGTGGTCGACCTTGATGCTGCCCGTGTCTTCGCGGACTTGTGAACCCGCCTGCGTGACGTAATTTTCGAGATTGGGGTTGGCGTTTGGCGAAGTGCCGAGCGGATAGAGATTCACGATCGGAGCGAGCGCTGGCGACGTGGCGAGGATCTGATTGCGCAGGGCGCGGCTGGGTACCGTTCCGGAGCCGGTGATGCCGACGCGCTGGCGCGAACCTTCGTAGTTGGCAAAGAAGAAAGTTTTATCTTTGACCAGCGGTCCGCCGAGGTTGCCGCCGAAATTGTTATACCGGAACGGCGCCATGCGCTGCGGCTTGGTGTTGAAGAAATTGCGCGCGTCAAAGAAGTCGTTACGCAGGAATTCGAAGAGAGAGGCGCGAAACTGATTGGTGCCGCTCTTTGAAACGACGGTGACTGAGCTGCCGGCCGAGCGGCCGAATTCGGCGTTGTAGTTGGAGGTCTGGACGCGGAATTCTTCGATGGTGTCGATGCTGCCGGTGAGCAGGCGGGAGCCGCGCTCAAAGCCGTTGGCCATGTAGGGTTGGTCCACGCGCGACGCATCGACGCCGTCGATCGAGAAGTTATTCGCGACCGTGTGCATGCCGTTGAAGCCCATGTCGGCGATGAAATTGGAGCGCGCCACGGCGCCAGGTGTCAGCAGCGCAAAGCGGCCGTAGTCGCGGCCGTTGATCGGCAGGTCGGTCAATTGCTTGTTGCCGAGGTAGGTTCCGTTGGCGGCGGTGGGTTCGACGGCTGCGCCAACCGCGGAGACTTCCACGATGTCGGAGATCTGACCGGGGGCGAGAGTGAAGTCGACGGTGGTGGAGGTAGCGACGCGGAGGTCGATGCCCGTGCGCGCCTGGCGCTGGAAGCCTTTGGCCTCGGCGGTGATGCGGTACGCGCCGACAGGCATATCCGGGAAGCCGTAGCGGCCCTGATCGTCGGTCACGGCGTCGCGCTTGATGCCGGTGCCAACGTTCTCAGCCGTTACCTTTGCGCCGGGAACGGCGGCTTGCGAGGCATCGAGCACCTGGCCGGAGACACGCGACCCGCTCTGCGCGAGTGCAGGCAGGGACGCGAACAGAATGGTGAGAAGAGCAAAAGACAAACGAACCACAAGAACCTCCCGAACGCTCAATTGGTTGAACAATCGGCTATCCGCGAGGTTTGGTCGCTGGCCCAATTCTTAACGGGCCTTCGGTGGCACAAACTTCCCGAACAGCTAAATTCTGTCAGCAGCAAGGTCAGTGGCGACGTAGCCCTAGGATGCAACGGTTCCTATGAAAGACGTCCTGAATTGGCTTGAGTGTATTCCGAATTGTCCAGTCTGTCAATCTGTGTTGTCGATCTGTGTCGATCTGTGTCGATCTGTTGTCAAGGCAAAATAGAAATGTCCTATTGCTGGCAAAGTAGAAATGTCCTGTTTCGACCGAGTAGCCGGAGGTTGGATGTTAGGGTGAATGCGTCTGCGAGGGGTCGCTCCCGAGCGGATGGCTAAGGCCGTTGCGGCGGGGCTGGCTCTGAAGAATCGGCATGATCCCCTCTGCTCCAGCGATGGAGGCAGAGGGGATTTTGCGTCGCATTCTTGGGTGGAGTTTCGGAGGGGAGGCCTTGGGGAAGTCAAGGCGAAGACCGCCGGGCCGCTTTTGCGCGGCGCTCCTGGTTCGGTCCGTTGGGTGGGGCGTTCAGCTCGTGGCATTGGAAATCCGAATCGCTTTTTTTACCGCCACACATGAATCGCCGCGACTCGTTGCTTGCGGGGCCGCCACAGTCCCGCTTGGCGCATCCACTGCCGCGCCGTTTCCTTGCTCACGACCAACTGGTGTTTCTTGGCCAGGTATTCGGAGGCCAGCGTAGGTCCGAAACCCTTATAAACATCCCCGCTCAGAATCTGGACCGCCTTCTGTCTTACCTCGTCCTTGATCCTTCGATTCGAGCGCCCACGCAGTCCATGCACGGCGGCCTTATCTCCCACTTGCTCCAATTTGACCAGTAGCCGCCGTACTTGGCGTTCGCTGACCTTGAGCTCCTCGGCAGCTTGCCGCGGGGTCATTTTCTTGTCTTTGGCTTTTCAGAGCCACCAATCGATCCCGATCAGTTTGTGTCATCAGTAGTTGTCCTTCGTCGGTTGGCAACCTCCAGGGTCAACCCCTTCAATAGGACATTTCTACTTTGCTCGAATAGGACATTCTCACTTTGCCGCGACAGAGCGGAACAGCGGCTTGACACCGGACCCTGATTGTAGTCTAGT
>JAYVTO010000042.1:0-9379 GCA_043788745.1 Acidobacteriaceae bacterium | reverse complement strand
AAAACTTGACCTCTGGTCCTCTCGAAGAACCGCGAACGTGAGTGAGCGGCCACCGACAACAACCCCGCCCCTCACGCTCAGGGGACCCGCTTACAGGGGACCCGCTTACAGGGGACCCGCTTACAGGGGACCCGCTCGCTTACGCTCGCGGTTCTTCGTGGGGAGGGGTGGGGTGGGCGCTGACGTTGAGCTACCACGATTTGCCATTTATTCCGGCGCTCGGACAGCCAGGACTGACTGTCAGGACTGACTCGCTAATGGGGGCGTCCGACCCTACAATAGAAGCCAGTGCACCTCGTCATCCTCGGCTGCGGCTTCACCGGACGCCGTGTCGCCAGCCGCTTCCTCGCCAGAGGCGCATCCGTGACCGCCACCACCCGCGACCCGAAAAGCCTCACACTCCCTGGAGCACAAATCGTCTCCCTCGCCGACCTGCCCGATCACCTGCAACCCGACACTTTCGTGCTCCACTCCATCCCGCCCGGCGGACCTCCCGACCTGCTCGACCTGCTTGCCGGTACCGCGTCCCGCGTCGTGTACCTCTCCTCGACAGCCGTTTACGGCGCAACCTCCTTCGTCGACGAAACCTCCCCCGCCGACCTCACCTCCGACCGCGCCCGCGCCCGTCTCGACGCCGAACGCCACATTACCGAGAACTCGCCCTCGTCACTCATCCTTAGGCCCGCCGCCATCTACGGGCCCGGCCGGGGCATCCACGAATCGATCCAGCGCGGCTCTTACAGCCTTGCCGACACCTATGTCAGCCGCATCCACGTCGACGACCTCGCCGCCCTCGCCGAGGCTGCGCTGCTCTCCGACCTCACCGGAGCCTACCCCGTCGCCGACGATGAACCCTGCACGTCTCGTCAATTGGCCGAATTCTGCGCCAGCCTTCTCCGCATCAATTTGGGCCCAGGCCACGAACAGCCCTCGCGTTTCGCAAGCAACCGCCGCGTCGACGGCTCCGCCATCCGCCGCGTCCTCGGAATCTCGCTCGCCTACCCGTCCTACCGCCAAGGCGTTCCGGCTTCGCTCGAAGGAAAGTAAGCGAAGCAAGTCAGAACTCCGCACAACTTGACTGTTCGATGTATACTTGCAAATCGTGGGAGCCCTCTTGCAGCGGGCCTCAAACCGCGCACCCGTTCACTAGGACTCTGGGCGAGCGCAACCACAACCGGCCCCGCGAGATCCTCAGTGAGAACCGGCATCGCCACCTGGATCGCGTGGCTCACCGAAGGCGGATACAGTCCCATGACAACCGCGCCCATCCTCACTACCGGAACCAGAAGCAGCAAGCCGACGAAGCTGTACAGAAGAGTCACGTGACGAATCGAAGCGCTGAACCGCGGCATAGACCGACTTTGACTCGCAATGCCCGACACAAGTTCCGGGCCGGCGCGAGTACCTGCTCGTCCACCAGGACCGCCGCCTCGTCGAGTACTACTCCAAACAAGACGACGGCAGTTGGCTGCTCCGCGAGCACGCCGGCGTCGAAAGCATAATCACGCTCGTCCGTCTCAACACCAAAATCCCGCTCGGAGAACTCTACGCCACCGCCCTCGACCTCACCGCGTAGACACCCGGAACGCCACCATCTCGCTGCCATTCCGCACGAGAAGCCGGTCGCCAGCCAGCACCGGATGATTCCACGTCTTGCCCTCGATCGCCCGCACGCGCGCCAACTCCGTGAACTCCGTCGGGCTGGCCTTCACCAGCGCTAACTCGCCATCTTCCGAGAGCACCACCAGCACGCCCTGATCGCGAAGCAACACGAACTGCCCATGCCCGTAGCGCCCGCCCTTCCACTTCCGCGCGCCATCCTTCAAATCCACGCAAGCCAGAATGCTGCCGTCGAATCCGAACACATAGCCCTCGTGAACCACGAAATCGTTGAAGTACGGTTTTAAGCCCTTTGTCGTCCAGCGGACCTCCGTCGTCCATCCGCGCGCACCCTGCGTTACCGCGATCCGCCGCAGCCCTACGCCCTCGCCGCCCGCGAGCAACAGATCGCCATCCGCCGTCACCGCCGGCTGCACGATGAAGCCCGCATCCGGCCACGCATGTTTCCACAGCACCTTGCCGTCGGCCGGCGAAACGCTGGTTGCCCCCTCACCGCTCAGGAACAGAATCTGCTCGACGCCGCCCAGCGTCACCAGATGCGGTGAGCTATACCCGCCTGGGCCTGCCGGACCCATCCATCGCGGTGCGCCCGTCGCCCGATCGTATGCTGCCAACTGCCCCGCGGTGGCAATCACCACGAGATCGCCAACCACCAGCGGCGATGCCGCGAATCCCCACGTCGGAGTCTTGCGGCCCGTATCTGAAGCCGCATTCCGCGACCACGCCAACGCGCCAGTTGCCGCATCGAGCGCATTCAGAATTCCGGTCGCGCCGAACGCATACACGCGCCCGCCGTCGAGCGTCGGAGTCCCCCGCGGACCCGCTCCGCCATTCGACTCCCAGAATCGTGTCGCATCCCGATGCGCCCACACCGGCTTGCCGGTGATCGCGTCGTAGCACGTCACCATTTCGTCCTCGCCGCGCTGCTCTTGCGTATAGATTCGATCGCCCGAGACCGCAAACGACCCCCACCCCGGACCCACTTCCCGCCGCCACAACTCCACCGGCGCCGACTTCGCCCAGTCCGTCTCAATCCGCACGCCTGCCAATGCGCCATTGCGGCCCGCCCCGCGAAATCCCGGCCAAATTGCAGTCGGCCTGAGGGCCGCGGTCTTGATCGGCTCGACCGGCGTCGGCGCAGCAGCAGTTGCAGCAGCAATGGAAACCACGCGATCCGCGACAACGGCCGAAGCCGCAGCAGCCGGCAGCGCCGCCGACGCAACCAGCCTCTCCTCGCGCGTCTTCGACCAGCGCCACGCGAACTTCGCATTCGCGTTGCCAGTGATTCCCTCCGTCCGGACGACCGCCCACGCGCCACTCGCTACCGACATCGCCAGCACCAGCGCAGCCCATCGCCCCGTCGCGCCCGGACGCCATCGCAATCCGTAGCTGAACACCGCCCAGCCGACGAACGCCAAGCTCACAACCGGCATTGCGAACACCGGGAACATCAGTCCCATCATGCCCGTGGCGAGCGACCGGTCGATCACCACCGACGTCGCCAACATCACCCCAAGCAACACCGCGATTCCGCCCAACCGTTCGCGCCACGGTGCGCGACTGAAGAACGCCCACCACGCGATCACCAGCAAGCCGCCAACCAGCCCCCCGATCACGCCGGCCGGCACGCCCTCGGCCCACACCGAGGGCAACAGAAAACGTACCAGCCACTGCAACGCAACGATAGCCACGCCCAACCAGAGCCGGACCCGGGTTTCACCGACATGTGTAACGCTCATTCCTGCTCATACGCGGCCAGCTGATAGTTTGTTCCGCCGTCGGCTATACTCCAGAATCATGCCGACAAATTCCGTCAGCGCCGCGCTGTCCCCCATCCAACTCCCCGACGCCGACGGCAAGGCATGGCGCCTCGGCGAGCTATGGGAGACCACGCCCACGGTGCTCGTCTTTCTTCGCCACTATGGTTGAATGTTCTGCCGTGAGCACGTCGCGCAGTTGCGCGAACATCAAGAGGAACTCGAAACGCTCGGCGCGCGCATCGTCGCGATCGGACTCGGCGACCGCAACTACGCCCGCATCTTCCGCGAAGACACCGGAATCCAATTCCCGCTGCTGATCGACGAAAACCGCGAAGCCTACGCCGTCGCCGAACTCAAGTCCGCCAACATCTTCCGCCTGTTTAGTAAAGAAACATTGGAACACCGCAAACGAGCGAGCGCCGCCGGACACAAACAACACAAGCTCGGCCAGAACATCCTCCAACTCGGCGGCACCTTCGTCTTCGGACCCGGCAACATAGACCGCTACTCCAAACTCAGCGCCTCAACCGGCGAGAACGCGCCGATCGCCGACCTGCTCGCCGTCCTGCGAGCCCACTAAAGCAGAAGACAGCGTAACCGCGCGAAGCGCCAAAACCGACGTCGTACGAAGCCCGACGAAGTGATGACTGGAGTGCGCCCTGAACGGAGAGCAATGGGCTCATCTGCTTTCGATCTGCGTGACGCGGTGCTTCGTAGATGATACGCTGATCAGCGTAATGTCCAAGCTGCTGCGTGACCTCATCGCTGAACCTGGGAAATCGTTCCGAATCTCGAAGCGCGATCCGGGAGATACGCCGGACGGAAAGTCGAAAGAAGACGCGCAGCGGCGGCTCGCGAAGAATCTCGACCGGCTTTCCGTGTTGCAGTATTTGCTCTACGCCGAAGCCAAGCGAAGCGTGCTGGTGGTGTTGCAGGGGATCGATGCCGGCGGCAAGGACGGTACGATTCGCAACGTGATGTCGGGCATGAATCCGCAGGGTGTGCGTGTGACGGCGTTCAAGGCTCCGGATGGCCCG
Organism: Acidobacteriaceae bacterium; assembly: GCA_043788745.1. Classification (GTDB taxonomy): domain Bacteria; phylum Acidobacteriota; class Terriglobia; order Bryobacterales; family Bryobacteraceae; genus JBBQWZ01. The sequence goes on along the minus strand of JAYVTO010000042.1, from coordinate 4,962 downwards.
GAGAAGCGGCACGATTACTTGTGGCGTGTGCATAACGCGGTTCCGGCGCGGGGCGAGATCGGGATTTTCAATCGGAGCCACTACGAAGATGTGTTGATCGTGCGTGTGCATAATCTGGTTCCGAAAGACGTTTGGAAGAAGCGGTATCAGCACATCAATGACTTTGAGCGGATGCTGGCGGACAACGGGACGACGATTCTGAAGTTCTTCCTGCAGATCAGCAAGGACGAACAGAAGCGCCGGTTCGAGGAGCGATTGGAAGATAAGACGAAGAACTGGAAGTTCTCGCCGGACGACCTTGAGGAGCGGAAGTATTGGGATGACTATGCACGGGCGTTTGAGGATGCGATCGGGAAGTGCAGTACGCCGTGGGCTCCGTGGTATGTGATTCCGGCGGATAAGAAGTGGTATCGCAATCTGGCGGTGTCCGAGATTTTGATGCAGACGCTCGAAGGGATGAAGTTGGAGTATCCGAAGCCGACGGCGGATTTGAGCAAAATTTCGTTTGAGTAGCGGGGGGAAGCAAGATGGGCCGGCTGAACCCGAAGGTGCAGCCGGCCCGTTTCTTTTTGCAGCCGGACTTCGCGGTCCGGCGTGCTGGTCGGGCCTGGTGGTCTGACCTCGTGGTCCGACCTACCGCTGCTAGGAACTGCCGCCGATGTTTAGGTCCGGGTTGTCCTTGTTGAGGACAAATCCGAACGTTAATAAGGACGTGTTGCCGCTGTTGCAGCAGACCCTGTTGTTTCCCCTTGACCCCACTGTTTCCAACTGTTTCCCCATTGTTTCCCGCCGATCGAAAGAAACATTCGGTGAGAGAAATCCCCTCCGTGCGCCACTGTTAGTATGTGAACGAGGTGAACGAGAATTTCTAATTGACTCTGCCGTCGCTCGTCCGTTATCCCGTGTCGCCTGCGGCTGGTACGGCTGGTACAAACCCCCAAAGACAGTCTACGGGAAGAATCCTAGGAACAACATGACTAACGAGAGCAAGAAATCCGAGGAGAGTTCCTTGTTTCTCCTTCGTCCTTCGCCTCATTCCGTCCCCCTTCTCGTCTTGGACAATAGTGGTTGGCACAGTTCCGCACTCAGTTCGGCACAGAAGAAGTTGCAATCGAAAAATGCGACAAGGGCACTTAACTGCCGACGTTGCCTCAGACTTGCAGCCGACGCGTCAGGGCTCAGCGGGACAGGTGTGGGTTCCAGAGTGTTCCAGCGGACCGGGTGAAGTGTATTCCGTCCTATTCGCGGTAAGGAGTTTTCTTTAGCACAAATCATATTCCCGCGCGTCGGAAAACCCTAATTACACGTAAGGCTCCAGACGATAAACAATTGTGAAGTTAGGCGAAGAGTAATCGATTCGCTAAGAACCGCGCAGTGCAGGACCGGGACTACTGAAAGAATCGTGCAGACCAATACCCGGTGCTGCGCGGGAGGCCAAGAGTGGAAGATCAAAACATTATCAATGAGTTTCTGATCGAGAGCGCGGAGAACCTGAGCCGGTTGGAACAGGAGATCGTCAAACTTGAGCAGCGTCCGAGGGATCCGGATCTGCTGGCGAGTATTTTCCGCACGATCCATACCATCAAGGGGACTTGCGGATTCCTGGCGTTTTCGGCACTCGAGAGTGTAACGCACATCGCGGAAAACATCCTCTCCCAATTGCGCAATGGAGAGCGGCAGCTTACCCCGCAGCTCACGTCTTTGATCCTGGAGACCATGGATGCGATCAGGAAGGAACTGGCCGCCATCGAAGCGACCTCGCTCGAAAGCGGGGCAACGTACGACGATCTGCGGAAGCGTCTCACGGATACCTGCAATCAAGTGCAAGCCGGCGGAGAAGCGGCCAACGGTTCCAGCGCGCCGCCAGCGCCCGTTGACGAAGGGGAGGCTCCCGTCGCGGCACCAGCCGCAGTGGTGAAAACGGCGGTGGCTCCCGTCCTCGCAGCCGCGCACATCGAGCCGGAAGCGATTCACGCGGAGACCGACACGCCGGGCGCCGCCAAGGTGGGGTCAATCGCGGACTCCACCATCCGGGTCGACGTGAGTTTACTGGACAAGCTGATGAACCTGGTGGGCGAGTTGGTGTTGGCCCGCAACCAGATTCTCCAATTCAATTCCCGCCAGGACGACACCGCATTAAACGGAACCGCGCAGCGCCTGAACCTGATCACCACGCAATTGCAGGAAGGCGTGATGAAGACCCGCATGCAGCCCATTGGAGTGGTTTGGAATAAACTCCCGCGCGTGGTGCGGGATCTGGCAACTTCTTGCCGCAAGCAGATCCAACTCGAAATGGACGGTGCCGAAACCGAACTCGACAAGAGCATCATCGAGGCCATCAAAGATCCGCTGACGCACATTGTGCGCAACTGTTGCGATCACGGCATCGAGAATCCGGAAGTCCGCGCGCGCCGCGGCAAGCCGGCGCAGGGTCGCCTGATGCTGCGCGCCTACCACGAGGGCGGCCAGGTCATTATCGAGATTGCGGACGACGGCGGCGGGATCGATATCGAGCGCGTAAAGCAGAAGGCCCTGGAGAAGGGCTTGCTCCGGCCCGAGCAGATCGAGCGCCTGACCGAGCGGGAAGCAGCCAATCTGGTCTTCCTACCGGGCTTCTCCACGGCTGAAAAAGTGACCAGCATCTCCGGACGCGGCGTGGGTATGGACGTGGTCAAGACGAACATCGAGAAGATCGGCGGCGTGGTCGACCTGAACAGCCGTACCGGCGAAGGGGCTACTGTCAAAATCAAAATCCCGCTGACTCTGGCGATCATCCCCGGTCTGGTAGTGAACGGCGGCGGCGAACGGTTCGTGATTCCCCAGGTCAGTCTGCTCGAACTGTTGCGACTGGAAGGCGAAGCCGGCAAGAAGCAGATCGAACGAATTCATGGTACGCCAGTGTACCGCCGGCGCGGAAATCTTCTCCCGATCGCCTATCTAAACGAGGTTCTTCATCTGCCTAAGCCGAGCGCGGAAAGCGAAGTCATCAACATTGTGGTGCTGCAGTCGGAAGACCGCCAATTTGGACTGGTGGTGGATGCCATCAACGATACCCAGGAAATCGTCGTGAAACCGCTCGGCAAACAGTTTAAAGGCCTGACGGCGTATGCCGGCGCCACCATCATGGGCGACGGCAAGGTGGCACTCATCTTGGACGTTTTAGGGATTGGGCAGCTCTCGGGCGTACTCTCCGAGATCCGCGATGCGGGCCGTATGGACGCGGCCAAGTCGGACGCCGCGCGCCAGGATCATCAAACCTTCCTGCTGTTCCGCGCCGGCAGTTTTCAGCGTCTGGCAGTTCCGCTTTCGCTGGTCGCGCGCCTCGAAGAGTTCCCGGCGGCGCGCATCGAGCGCGCCGGCGGCAAACTGGCGGTACAGTATCGCGAGCAGATCCTGCCGTTGACGCGGCTCTCCAGTGTGCTCGATGGCGGAGCGTCGGCCACGGACCAGTTGGCCGATCCGGCGCAGGTGGTGGTGTTCTCCGATGGCGACCGCATGGCGGGGTTGGTGGTCGACCAGATTCTCGATATCCACGACGAGAGCATCCGGATCGGTAAAAAAGGCGATCGGCCGGGGTTGTCGGGTTCGGCCGTAATCGGCGGCAAGGTGACCGACTTCCTGGATCTGCCGGCGGTGCTGCACGAAACCGACGGAATCTGGGGTGGCGATGCCGCGGCAAATTCCCGTGCGCCGGTACTGCTGGCCGACGGCCGCGCTTTCTCGCGTGGTTTGGTCCGCAACTACCTGGAACTGGCCGGCCATCCGGTCCTCGAAGCCGTGGACGGCTCCGATGCCTTCGATAAGCTGGGCCGCAACGAAGTATCGGCAGTGGTGGCGGATCACAATCTTCCCACCGGCGGCGCCCGGCAACTGCTGGAGCAAATGCGCAAGCGCCCCGATCTTGCGGGTATTCCCATGGTGACGTTGTGCGATTCGCAGGCGGCGGCGGAATCGCAGGAGGCGAGCGACTTTGAGGCTTGCGTGGAGCGCTATGACCGCGACGGGTTGTTGCAATCGCTGAGCCGGCTCGCCGCGGCGCTCGAAGAGCGCGCCCCATCCGGCAAATCCCTCGAACTGGCAGGAGACAGAAAATGAGCACGCTGAACTCGCATTCACTCCAGGCCCAAGGGCAGGAGGCAGAAGGGAACCGGCAGTACTCCACGTTCTACGTAGGCGACCTGTATTTCGGCATTGAAGTGCTGAAAGTCCAGGAAGTGCTGCGTTACCTCGAAATGACGCGCGTTCCGCTCGCCCCGGAAGTTATCAAGGGGCTGATCAATTTGCGCGGGCAGATTGTCACGGCGGTGGACATGCGGAGCAAGTTGGGCCTGCCCAAGCGCCCCGACGAGGAGACGCCGATGAATATGGTGGTGCGCTCCGACGACGGCCCGGTCAGCCTGCTGGTGGACGAGATCGGCGATGTGGTCGACGTGACGGCGGACACCTACGAGCGGGCGCCCGACAACGTTCCCCAACACCAGCGGGACATGATAGAGGGCGTCTACAAGCTTCGAGACCGTCTGCTTCTCGTCCTGAATACAGAACGCGTTCTGCAATCGAATTCGTGCAACTAGAGTGACAACGAAGTCAAAGTCGAAATAAAAGGAAAGATGAATCAATATGGCTAACGGAAGACTGAGGAGCAATACGGCTGTGCTGGATCCGCCCGCCGAGGCCGGCCTGCAAGCGTCACAGGAGCTTGAAGTGATTGAACTCAAAGCGATGATTGCCGCCATCGGCAAGTCGCAGGCGGTGATCGAGTTCAACATGGACGGGACTATCGTCACCGCCAATGAAAACTTCCTGAAGACTTTGGGCTACACGCTCGAGGAAATCAAAGGCAAGCACCACGGCATGTTTGTCGAAGAAGGCTACCGGCAGAGTTCCGACTATCGGGAATTCTGGGCCAAGCTGAACCGCGGCGAGTACCAGTCGGCGGAATACAAGCGCATCGGCAAGGGC